>DATCDZ010000063.1:0-53224 GCA_036510395.1 Verrucomicrobiia bacterium | reverse complement strand
TTTTGATGGAACAGGCCGAGGCGGCGCAAAAAGATGTTGTCCTTGCGACCGCCGAGGCGAACGAGGCGAAGAAACTTGCCGACAGCCTGATCGCCGAACTCGGCCAGCGCGAGGAAAATTTCAAGAAGGAACTCGCCGCGTTGCAGTCGGGCCGCGCGGAACTGGCGTCCGGCGTGGATGAATCCGCGCGCAACCGTTACGACCGGCTTCTCAAAAGCAAGGGCGACAACGCGGTGGTGGGCATAGACCACGGAGTCTGCGGCGGCTGCCACATGAAATTGCAGGCGCAGTTGATCGTGTCGTGCCAGGCGCAGAAGGAGATCGTGACCTGCTCAAGCTGCGGCCGGATTTTGTATTACACGCGCGACATGGAACTGGCGACGGCGGAGTGAAATTGAAAGTCCATGACCGAAACCGTGACATCCAGAAACGGCGCTGCCATTCGCCTCACGGATGAACGATGGTCGCACATCACCGAGGAACACGCCGAGCTTGCCGGTTTGAAATGGGATGTGCTGGAAACCGTTTCCAAACCGGAACGGATTCTGGCCGGTGGCGCGGACGAACTGCTTGCGCTCAAAAAACAAACAGATGGCAAAATCCTCGTGGCCGTGTATCGTGAGGACGCTGACGACGGCTTTGTCATCACCGCTTTTCTGACGCGCCGCGAAGCCTCGCTCAACCGGAAAAAACAATTATGGCCGTAGCCGAGATCAACGAATTTTTGAAGCTGATGCCCGCCGTGAGGCGGTCGCCGCACAATTATCTCTGGTCATCCTACGACGCCGGGGCGGATGTGCTGTATATCAATTTCAAAAAGCCCAGCCACGCCACCGACAGCGAGATGACCGACGACGATGTTGTCGTGCGCTACGAAAACGACGAAGTGGTAGGCCTGACCGTGTTGCACGCCAGCAAGCGTTGAGCCCAGAAGGAGATTGTGACCTGCTCAAGCTGCGGCCGGATTTTGTATTACACGCGCGACATGGAGTTGGCGACGGCAGAGTAAAACGCTTTGACCGCGCGTTTGGGAAATGTTAATTTCATCCAGTGAAGACGCTGTTCGATTATCAAGTCATTTGCCGGCGCGATGACAACGGCAGTTACGTCGCCTACGTTCCCGCGATTGAAGAAGGCTGCCACGCCATCGGGCGCACGCCGGAAGAGGCGCAGCACGAACTTCACGACGTGTTCGACATGATCGCCGAGGAATTTGCCGAAAAAAACCAGATGCTTATTTCTGTATGACCGCAGCTTTCCGTGCTTTACAAATAATTTTTCCGAGGTCAATTTCCAAAACTGATGTGATTCGGAGCAATGTGTCCAGCGTTGGATTTTGCACTTCCTGTTCAACGTAACTGACGGTTTGACGCGACAAACCGGCTTTTTGGGCCAGCACGTTCAGGGAAAGGCCGCGCTTTTCACGCTCCACTTTTAGCAGACACGCGACTTGAGAACTGATAGCATCGTTTAGTTTTGCAACCGGCACAGGAAAGGAATACCGAAAAAGACGCTTGACGCCGGATGCCAGAATACTTGCATGAAGGGCTGGATAAACAAACCGTGCTTTTTGGCTTGAATTTGTCAAGGAAAACAGCACTTTGATGACATGACTTTGAAAATCGTTCTGGAACATGGCGAGGACGGCTGTTTCGTGGCTCATTGTCCGTCGCTGAAAAGTTGCTGGTCGCAAGGCAAGACGCGCGATGCGGCGTTGAAAAACATCCGCGAAGCCATTGATTTATATCTGGAGCCGGCACCGGAAGAATTGAGCCTGAACGATGAACGCGAAGTCGTTGAAATGATGGTATGAAGCTGCCGTTGTTGTCAGGACGGCGGGTTTTGGCGGTCTTGCAACGGCTTGGGTTTGTCGAGATTCATCGCAAGGGCAGCCATGTAAAAATTCAGCATCCCGACGGACGACGGATTGTTTTTCCCTTTCACGATGAAGTGGACCGCTACACTCTCAAAGGCGCGCTGCGCGACGGCGGCGTGGAATTACAGGATTTTTTGGACGCCGTAAAGTAGGAGTCGAGGTGACGAGACTCTGATTAAAATATGAAACCGGAAATGATTCAGAGACTCCTGACGTCGTCTCCTACGGAAAAACGAAGGAACAAAATGAAACGAAAAATTCTCGCGATTGCGGTGGCTTTGATGGTTGTGCTGTCGCTTGATTCGGCGAATGCGCAAGCATCCGCCTCTATCGCCGGAAAAACTTTTGGCGTGGAAATCACAGGCGGCGATGGATTCGGCTTTTATCTTTTCGTGCCGGCAAATTCGGGCAACGGCTTGCAAATCTTTAACGAAGATGGTTCAACCGAACCCGGCACATATTCTTCTTATACGGCTTCCGGCGCAACCGGCACCGCAGCTTTCACCCTTCCAGGCATTTCTGGAAATCTAAAATTTGTATTTGCCAATTCTTTGTCCGGAACGAATTCTGTTACAGTGCCTGCTTTAGGCAGCTACCAAAATGGCGACTTCATCATGTTCACGAACCCGGTTCCGACTTCGATTGTCGGACAAAAATTTTATATCAGTGTGCAGGACGACGGCGCTGTATTTACAGTTGCCACTTCAGGAAGCACATACACGACCACAGCAATCAGCGCCGGAGGAACAAACAGCTACGGAACCTATTCTTATTCCGAACCAAACGCAACCTGTGGCATCATCCAATTAAACGACTCGGTTGGAGGCAGCGAAACCGCGTATTTGGTTTTTTCAAATTCGGTGTCCGGCGACTATCTTGCAACACAGCCTTCCTCAGGTAACTACCAGTTTGGCAACATAGCACTCTTAACAGCGCAGGCACCTTCTTCTATTGCCGGAAACACATTTCTTGCCGTCGTATCCTCCGGCACGCCGCCTCTTGCCAGCAGCGGCTATTTTCTTTTTCTGCCAGCCAATTCGGGAAGCAGTTATCAGGTGATCGGCCTTGGAGATGTCACCAGCGGCAGCGGCAGCTATTCTTATTCGAGAAATGGCGCTGCTGGAACAATCAATTTTTCCGACAGCATCAACGGTTCAATCAAAGGCAGTTTCTTTTATTTCACTCCGCTCTTGGGAAGCTACGCTTTAAGCACCGGAACATCTGGGCAATACACCCAAACCGGCGATTTTGCCACGCTCACGGATCCAGTTCCCAATTCAATCGCCGGGCAAGGTTTTTATATCACTGTGACGAGCGGTGTCTACCCGTATGCTGCCAATGGCAGCTTCACTTTTTCAACGGCTGTTTCAGGGAACGGTTACACCATAACATCAATCAGTGGCGGAGGATTGAACGGCATCGGCACCTATTCTTATTCAAAACTAAACGCGAGTTGCGGCGGCATCCAATTGACCGACTCCGTCGCGGGCGCCAGCACGGCATACATGGCATTTTCAAATTCAATTTCAGGCGGTTACGTTTTAACTCAACCTTCATCCGGCGGCTATCAGGTTGGGCTTGTGACTGCATTGAACACGGCGATTGCGATTACCTCGCCGACAACGGCTTCAAATTACACAACCGCTTCCGGCAGCATAAATCTGGGCGGCACTGCCAGCGACACTCTTGGAGTTGCGCGGATAACCTGGAGCAACAATCGCGGCGGCAGCGGCACCGCCAGCGGAACAACGGCGTGGATCGCCAATGGCATCGGTTTGCAGAGCGGCACCAACGTGATTTCAGTCACGGCTTACGACACGGTGAGCAACACTGCGCAAGCCGCCCTCACAGTCATCTACAATCCGCCGGACACGACGCCGCCAACCATCAGCATCACTTCACCGACGACTGGCGCGCTTTATTCCACCAACGTCAGCAGCATCAATCTCGGTGGCACGGCGGGCGACAATGTTGGCGTGACGCAGGTGACTTGGAGCAATAATCGTGGCGGCAGCGGCACCGCAACCGGCACAACCGCTTGGAGCGTTACCGGCGTTGCCCTGCAAAGCGGAACGAACACAATCACTGTTACAGCGCACGATGCCACCGGAAATACCGGCCAAGCCACATTGGCGGTGATTTACGCCACCATGCCGCCGACGATAAACATTACTTCGCCGACAACGCTTCTGATTTACACCAATTATTCCGGCAACATCAATTTTGGCGGCACGGCCAGCGATATTGTCGGCATTGCCCAAGTGACTTGGAGCAACAATCGTGGCGACAACGGCACTGCAACTGGCACCACCGCTTGGAGCATCACGGGCGTCTCGCTGCAAACCGGAACGAATGTTGTCACCATCGCGGCTCGCGACACCGCTGGCAACGCGAACCAAAGCACCATCACCGTGATTTACACTTTGCCGATACTTGGTTTCCAGTCTGCGGGAAATAAAATCGTTCTTTTTTGGCTAACGAACGCGACCGGCTTTAGCCTGCAAAATTCCACCACATTGTCGGCAACATCAGTCTGGTCGGCGGCAGCATCCCCGGTCATCGTTGGAAACAACTACGTTGTTACGAATTCGATTTCAAGCGGCGCGATGTTTTACCGTTTGAAGAAATAGCCAATCGTTCGTTTGCGAAGATTTCGTGACCAATTGACCAATTTTATCGGGCGGTTATGCCGTAATTACAAGCGCTAAAACTCATCCGCCAGCTCGCCGTTTTTGTGTTCGGGATTGGGAATCAGCTTTTGATTGCGGCAATCCACCACCCAATCCAAATCTTCCAGCGGAATCTGGCCGACGATGTTCGGCAGTGAATCGGGAATCTCCACCACGTCAAACCTGCCGGTGCGCCCCTGAATCTCCAGCGCGACGGGCGAAAAAACCGTCCGCGATTCCGAGCGGTTGGACATGGTGCGCATCTGGATTTGACCGACAGGCCGGAGTCCGAGTTCGCGGATGATTGAAGATTTCAAATAGAATTTCACCGCGCCCGTGTCCACGAGCGCGTTGGTTTCCATGGCGCGCGGTTTTTCCGTGCGCGCGCCTGCGGCCAGCAAAGCGAGGTCATCCCAATTTGCGACTTTGATCATCGTCGTGACTTTTCCCATATCGTTTTTCATGTGGTCAAGTTAATTCGATTCGTTGACTTGGGCAACAGGGTGGCGGTTCGCGGGATTTTTCCAAGAACATTTCGCGGCTTGGATAATTTTAATTTCCGCTAGCTTAACATCGGTTTTGGAAGGGCGGAGAATCGCTTTCGGCCCAAAGACGGACTTGACCGCGAACAACAAACGCTAGTTTGACTGCGGATTCGTTGCGTTTCGGTGTTGCAGATCTCTTTTGAGGTAAGTGTCTTCATCAGACGACTCAAGCCACGCGGTCAGCCAGATGTTGCCGAGCATCTGGCCGGCCTTCACAAGCTGCCCGTCGAGAAACGGCACGCCGTCCATGCCCTTGCCGTCTTCGCCGGTAAGCTGGCCGTTCTTTTCCATTTCATAAAGCGGCTCGACGAATTTGTCCTGCTCGACGAGATACGCGACGACATAACGGAAAAACGCCTCCGGGTCGCCCGCGTTCGGAATGTGCGCCGCCGGATTTATTTTTCCGACGAGCGTTTCAACCTTGATTCCGCCGGTCTTCTTGAAATAGCCGCCGTCAACCCACGCGTGAAACGTCTGCCGCGTCGTGTAGCCCTTCGGGTTGTCGTTCCGATCCCAGCCGTTGAAATACTTCGACGTGTGCAGCGGCTGCGAACCGTCGCCGACGTAATGCCCCAGCACGCCCATCACATAAGCAATGTCTGCCTGCGCGTTGGCGACTTCCTCGGGCGTGCCGCCGTATTGCCTGAGCGTCTTCAACACGGTGAAATCCGATTTCAATTTTTCGTAATTCTCCGTGATCGCCCACGGCAGAAATCCGGCCAGTTCGCGCGTGTGGTCGGCGTCCCTGTCCGGGTCAATTGGCGGAAATCTCCCGGGATGCGCCAAGCGCGCCTTCACGATGTCGGCGACAAAATCGTAGCGCATGATCGGCAGCGTTTCCGGCGTCAGTCCGTAAAGTTTCAAGTCCTCCATGTCAAAGTAATGATCCGGCCCGTTGAAATGCTTCAACGGCAGGTCCGAAACATTCCGCCAGCGGTCCGGCTCGCCCGCGAGAAACGCGATGCGCCCCTTGAGCGCGGGCGTCATCTGGATGCCGAAATCATCCGGCAGCGACGCCAGCGCCAGTTGGTTGATCGCGCGATGCCCCTCATAATCCCACGCACCGGCATTGAAGGCAAACGCGCCAAGCGCAACGGCGATTGAAAAAAACTTTAGTTTCATGTTTTCCGCCGGACAGTTTAGACGAATCGCCGCGGTTGCCGACAAAATTCGTGTCCATCCGTGTTAATCCGTGGTTAAATTTTTCGCGTGACAATCATCACCGATGAAAAATGTGCCGGCTATTCGCGCTACGCCCATCCCGAGCGTCCCGCGCGAATCACCGCCACGGTCGCGCGGTTGAAAAATCAAAATGAAATCCCGGTTAAATGGATTGTTCCGGCAGCCATTTCCGACGGTCAAATCCTCCGCGCCCATTCGCCCGAAATGCTCGCGCGGTTGAAAATCCCCCGCGACTTCGACAACGACACGCCGTTTTTTGAAAACATTTCCGATTGCGCCCGCGCTTCCGCCGCCGCCGCGCTCGACGCCTTACAGTTCGCCCGCAGCGGCGAAAATGTTTTCAGTCTCATGCGTCCGCCCGGCCATCACGCCACGCGCGGACAATCCATGGGCTTCTGCTATTTGAACAACATCGCCATCGCCGTTCTCGAAGCCCTTGCGGCCGGCGCGAAACGCGTCGCCGTTTTTGATTTCGACGTTCACCACGGCAATGGCACGGAGGACGTTTTACTCGACCGCGAAGGCGTCGCCTTTTTTTCCGTCCATCAGTTTCCAGCGTATCCCGGCACCGGCGGAAAAAATATCGGCGAAAATTGTTTCAATTATCCCGTCGCGCCGTCCGCGCCGCGCGAAACCTGGCGCGCCACTCTCGCCCGCGCGCTGGACGACTTGAAGAATTTCTCGCCCGGCCTCGTCGCCGTGTCCGCCGGATTCGACGCCTACGAGCGCGACCCGCTAGCCGACGGCGCTTTGCTCGCGGAAGATTTTCATTGGCTCGGCCGGGAATTGTGCGCGTTGAAAATCCCGTTCTTCAGCCTGCTCGAAGGCGGATACAGCCGCGATTTGCCGGAACTCATTTTTGCCTATCTCAAAGGCGTTGAGGGAAAGTGATTCCTCTCGACAAGCCGGATTGAAATTTTAACCTCCGCCAATGTCATCGCAGCATTTCGGCACCATTGTGATCATCGGCATTTTTGCCTGGAGCATTTTCCGGCGCATCCGCCGCAACATCGGCAGGCAGCCGTTGCGCCCGCGCCGCGCGATCACTTCCATCGTCATTTTGTCCGCAGTCAGCATTTTGATCGTCAGCACGTCGTTGCAAAACATCAGTTTGCTGCTCGGTTTCGGCGGCGGGCTGCTGCTCGGCGGATTGCTGGGCTTGGTCGGGTTGCGTCTCACGAAATTTGAAACGACCGACGAAGGCCATTTTTACACGCCCAATATGCACATCGGCATCGCGCTGTCAGTTTTGTTCGTCGGGCGCTTTCTCTACAAATATATTTCCTCCGGCAACGCGTCGGCGCCGCCAAATCTCGGAGTGCCGTTCCAAAGCCCTCTGACGCTTTTCATTTTGGCGCTGACCGTCGGCTATTATCTCGTTTATCAGACCGGTCTGCTCGTCCACAGCCGCGACAAGAAATAATTCTTAAAGGCGCGCGCGGAATCGCATTGCGCTCGCACCCGCTTCCTCGCAAATTAGACCCATGAATTTGGACACAATTTATTCCGAACTGACACTTAAAACAAAAGCCAAGCTCGCACTCATCGTGCTTGACGGCCTCGGCGACATTGCGACGAAGGAACAGAATTATCTCACGCCGCTCGAAGCCGCCTCGACGCCAAACCTCGACAAGCTCGCGAAGGATTCCGCTCAAGGCCGCATGATTCCCGTCGCGCCCGGCATCACGCCCGGCAGCGGGCCGGGACATCTGGGGCTTTTCGGTTACGACCCGCTGGAATTTCAAGTCGGCCGCGGCGTCATCGAGGCGCTCGGCCTCGGCATCGAGTTGAAACCGGGCGACGTTTGCGCCCGCGCGAATTTCGCCACGCTCGACGAAAAGGGAATTGTCACCGACCGCCGCGCCGGAAGAATCGCGACCGAAGTCTGCGAGAAACTGGTCGCGCTGCTCACGGCCAAAATCAAAAAAATCGGCGACACGGAAATTTTAATCAAGGCCGGAAAGGAACACCGCTTCGTCGTCATCTTTCGCGGCAAGGGACTCGAAGGCCCGCTGACCGACGCCGATCCGAACCGCGAAGGATTTCCGATTCCAACCGTTCATCCGCGCGACGAAAATAATTCCGGCCAGAAAAAAATGGCCGCGCTCGTCGCGGATTTTTACAAGGCCGCGCTGCCGGTCATTTCAAAAGAGCATCCGGCGAACGGTTTTCTCATGCGCGGCATCGCGCACCAGCCGCACATCCCGCTGTTCGAGGAGCGCTACAAATTGAAGCCCGCGTGCCTCGCCGTTTATCCGATGTATAAAGGACTCGCACAGCTCGTCGGCATGAAAAAAATCGAAGCGCAGACCATCCAGCAGCAGTTCGAGCTTTACCTCAAGGAATACGATAACTTCGATTTCTTTTTCATCCACTACAAATACACGGACAAGGCGGGCGAAGACGGCGATTTCGTCGCCAAGATGAAGGCCATCGAATACTTCGATGACGCGCTGCCTGTTTTTCTGCGGAAAAAGCCCGACGTGCTCGTCATCACCGGCGACCATTCGACGCCCGTCGCCGTCAAAGGCCACTCGTGGCATCCGCAGCCGGTGCTGCTGCACTCGGAATTTTCCGGCTCCGACAAGCTGGAGCGCTTCACCGAAACCGGCGCGAACATCGGCTCGCTCGGCGTTTTTGAATCGAAATTTCTCATGCGCCTGATGCAGGCCAATGCGAAGATGTTCGACAAGTTTGGCGCGTGAATTTGTAGCAGCCGAGGTAACGAGGCTTAAACTTTTGATTTTGAATAGTGAGACTCCTCACGTCGTCTCCTACAATTTAGAAAAATGAACCTGCCGAATAAATTGACGGCCTCGCGCTTCGCATTGACGGTTCTTTTTCTTTGCGCGCTGTTCTGTCCCTGGCCGGTTCCGTTTCGAAACACGCTGGCGCTGGTTTTTTTCTGCGCGGCGGGCGTGACGGATTTTTTCGACGGGCACATCGCGCGGGCACGCGGCCTCATCACCAATTTCGGCATCCTGATGGACCCGCTGGCCGACAAAATAATGACCTGCTCCGCATTCATCGCGTTTGTCGAGAGCACGCATCTGCACCCCGCCGCGCCGGTCAAGGTCGCCGCATGGATGGTCATCGTCATTGTCGCGCGCGAACTGGCCATCACCGGATTGCGTCTGCTGGCGGCGTCGAAAAACGTCGTGCTGGCGGCTGAAAGATTCGGCAAGCACAAGACGATTTCACAAATCATCGCCATCATCGCGCTGCTGCTGGTGGACGCGAACATCGAATGGAATCCGCCGCTGCAAAAATTGTTCGCCGGCTGGCTGCCGCTGTTTGCGGAAATCATGTTGTGGGTGACGGTCACGCTGACGGTGGCGTCCGGCATGATTTATTTGTGGCGCAACCGCGAGATTTACCTTAACGACGTTTGAAAATGCAGGAAACGACGCAAGAAGCCTCTGATTTTTGGAATTGATCTCGTTACCTCGACTCTTGCGAAATTATTTTTTCGGCAGCGGCAGCGTGTCGCCGGAATCGGCGGATTGATAAACGGCGGGCGGCAGATTGCCGAGCGGATTGGCGTTGTTGTGCCGCCGCAACGCCCAATGCGCGACGCCCAGAATCACGGCGATCGCAAGAATTCCCCCGGCGATCAGCACGACCTGCAAATTCACCTTCGAGAGCAGAAAAAAAACATGGTCGAACGGCGACTTGGTCTCTTCGGTGAGCGGCGGCGGCTCGCTGAATTTTTCCGTGCGGCCCAGCTCCTCGTCCAACGCGAGCATGAGCTGCGGCACGTTCAGCTTGAGCATCGTCGCGTAATTTTTCACCGAGCCGCGGATGTAAATCGGCGCGGAAAACAGGTTGAAGTTTCCCTCTTCGAGCGCGCGGATGTGGTCGGTGCGGATTTTCGTCGCGTCGGCGACCTGCTGCACCGTGAGTTTTTTCGCTTCGCGCGCCGCGCGCAGTTGTTCGGCGACCGTTGGCATTCCTTTTATTTAGCGCGATTGACACGGACTTGGCAACTGCGGAAATTTTCAAATCAATTGAACCTTTTCTCGCCTCGCGCATTCTACTCGGTATAAATGCTGGCAGTGGCTATAGCCGAACAATTGCCCGTGCAACAGGCCCGCGAAGGAAATCCGGAGGCCTGGGACGCGCTTTTCCGCCGCTATCAACTGCCGCTTTACGTCTATGTTTTTGAACTGGTCCACAACGAGCAGACGAGCCTCGACCTCGTGCAGGAGACCTTCATCGCCGCCGTCCGGCACATCGGCGGCCTGCGCGACGACGAAAAATTCGGCGGCTGGCTCTTCGGCATCGCGCACCAGAAAACCATCCAGCTTTGGCGAAAGCACGGCGGCAAGGAGATTTTGTTCGATGAAATTCCGGAACCGCCGGACGAATTTGAAAACAGCCCGGACGACTTGCTCATCCGCCGCGAACAGGAAGCCGAATTTATGAACCTGCTGAATCAACTGCCGATGCCGCAACGCTCGGTTTTGCTGCTGCACTTCGTTGAGGATTTTTCAATCGAAGAAATCGCGCACATCACCGAAACGCAAATTGGCACTGTCAAGTCACGATTGCACTACGCCAAACGCGCATTGCGAAAATTACTGGAGGAGAAAAAATGAAAACGCCAAGAGAAATTTTATTTGCCCGTCACGAAAACGTGGAGCCGAAATTGGATGCGATCCGCCGTGAAATTGTAGGACAGGCGTCGCGCCTGTCTCCATTTGAAAAAGAAAAATCAGAGACAGGCGCGACGCCTGTCCTACTTTTGCTTTGGCGCGAATTGATTTTTCCGTGCCGCCGGATTTGGACGGGTTTGGCCGCCGTTTGGATTTTGATTTTCGCCGTCAATTTCTCGCAGCGCGACCCGGCTGAAATGATGGCGCGGAAATCTCCGGCGCCATCGCCGGAAATGATCCTGGCGTTCCGTCAGCAGGAAAAATTGCTGGCCGAATTGATCGGGTCCAATGAACCGCGCATTGCCGAGCCGCAGAAATCATTTTCGCCGCGACCAAGCAGCGAACGGCGCTTTGAAACTTTGATGACGTAGGAGACGACGTAAGGAGTCTGTGACTAAAATAAATTAGAGTCTCGTGACCTCGACTCCTACAAAATGAAATTATGAACGAAACACCAAAAACCAAATCAGGCTGGCGATGGCCGCGACGGATTTTGATCACGCTGGCGGTTCTCGCCACATTGATTGCTCTTCTTTACGCCGAGGAGGACTGGCGCGGCAAACGCGCGTGGGAAAATTGCAAACGCGAACTCGAAGCCAAAGGCGCGGTGTTGGATTGGAACGCCTACATTCCGCCGCCCGTGCCGGCTGACCAGAATTTTTTTGCCGCGCCAAAGATGCAGGATTGGTTTGTAAGTATAAGAGGCGCACAGCACAAAAATGAACTTCACACACTTGCGACCAATGCGATTTTAGTCGCAGTGATCACAAATAAGACAGCGGCAGCGGACTTTATTTCTTGGAGCGATCAGTTTGAGCCGGACTTCGATTTGATTCGCGAAGCATTGAAACGTCCTTATGCGCGGATGGACGGTGACTATTCAAAGCCATTCGAGATTCCGATTCCAAATTTCATTTCTACAAGGGCGTTGGCGCAAGTCCTTGCTCAACGCACGAAGTGTTATTTGATGCTTGGCCAGCCGGAAAAAGCGTTGAGCGAAGTGACTTTGCTCAATGACTCGCGAAAATTTTTAGAAGGCGCGCCAACCGGCAAGCCGATGACTTTGGTCGCAGCGATGGTCAATGTCGCCGTCACCGGACTTTATGTGAACACCATCGCCTATGGTTTTCAGAAACACGCATGGCAGGAACCGCAACTCATCGCACTCCAAGAGCAATTAAAATCCGTTTCTTTGGTGCCGTTCGTAGCTGAAGCGCTTAAAGCAGAACAAGCTTCCGTCTGTCACACGGCTGAAATAGTGAATTTTAGGGAAATTAATTCGGTTGGAACTGGAACGCCGTCTCACAAAACATTTTGGCAAAAAATGGAAAATCTTAAATCATATGGATATGATCTTATGCCGCGTGGCTGGGTTTATCAGAACATGGTTGTCTATGCCGTATTGATACAAAGTCCCATTGAGAGTTTCGTGCCGACGGACGAAGTCGTGTCGCCTCAAAAAATTGAACGTGCCATGTCTGATCTCATGACCTCCTTGGATCGTCATTCGCTCTTTGGAATGTTAGCGGCTATTGGCATTCCCAGCTTTACCAAGACAATGCAAACAGTCGCGCACACTCAAACGCTGGCAAACGAAGCGCAAATCGCCTGCGCGTTGGAGCGTTACCGTCTTGCAAACGGCGAATATCCCGAAACGCTCGACGAGCTCGCGCCGCAGTTCATCAAGAAGATTCCGCACGACATCATCGGCGGTGAGCCGTTGCATTATCGTCGCACGGACGATGGGAAATTTTTGCTCTACTCCATCGGCTGGAATGAAACGGATGACGGCGGCAAGGAAGTTTCACCGCATACAAAAAACGGCGGCATGGATTACACAAAAGGTGACTGGGTCTGGAATAACTAGCCACAGATGGACACAAATTTACACAGATGTTCTATCTGTGTTTCATCTGCGAAAATCTGCGGCAAAAACCGTGCTCACTTCACCTTCACCCGGAACTCGCCCGCGTCCGTCATTTTTTCGAGATCGCCGCCGTAAAACTTTTCACGGAACTCCTCCGTTTCGAGCAGGTGCTGGGACAAATTCTTTTTGTCGCGCTGGATGATGAATTTCAGCTCGTCCAGGTCGTCCGACCAGCGGAAGCCGTTGAAAAATTCCGCGCCGGCGAACTGCGTCTTGTAGAGCGCGTTGTCCGAATAGCACGTGCCGAGGTAAAGATGTTTGCAGCCGCGCTCCGCGAACAGCGCCGCCGCAGAGGTCATCATGAACATTCCCAGATTTCGCGCGTAATAATTCAGGTCGTAGAACGCGTAGTAATAAAACGCGAGCGACTTGCCTTCCTGTGATTTGGTGGGGCGAGCGTCCCCGCGAGCCGAACGCGACGCGCCAAAGTTTTGCAAAGGCGGCTCGTCAGTAGCCTCGCCCCACCGCGACTTGCCTTCCAGATAAATTGTCGCGACGCCGATTTCCTTTTCCGTTTCCAAATCCGTGAACACGAGCAGATGCGAGATGATGGGCGAGACGAACAGGGCGTCGAGCCGCTCGAAGGTCATCACGTCCTTGCCGAACTTGATGTCGGCGTAGGTCTTGAAAAATTCGCGCCGACCGGAACTGTAATCATATTTTTCACGCGGAACCAATTCGACATTGATTCCTTTGCCTTTGCGCAAAATCCGGCGGTTCTCCGACGACGGTTTGAACTTCGCGAGGTTCACGCGCACCTGGCGGCACAGATAAAACCGGTCGAGATTGCGCGACGATGGCAGGAAGCCTGCGTTGAAAATATCCGCCGGAGTTTCGCCCGCTTCGGGAAACGCCCAGACCGCATACGGAAACTGGTAGTTCTCGTAATCGGAATTTTGTTCGGAGAAAAGGAGTTTCATGGCCGCGTCGTCCGCCATGGATTAAACACCAAAAGCCGGGAAAAAGGAATTCTTAAATTGCCGGTTCGCCGCCATTTACTTTCCCCCGCCGCGCTGCTAAAACTTCCGCGTGTTCAATGCCGCCGATATCTGGAAAAAACTCAATTCGCCGCGCCGGTTGTTTTTGATCGCCGGGCCGTGCGTGATTGAAAATGAAAAGCTGTGCCTGCAAGTCGCCGCGTCGCTCAAAAAAACCTGCGCGTCGCTCGGCATTTTTTACGTTTTCAAGGCCAGTTTCGACAAGGCCAACCGCACGTCCGCAAAATCTTTTCGCGGTCCCGGAATTGAAAACGGCCTGAAAATCCTCGCAAAAGTCCGCACGGAATTTGACCTGCCGGTTTTGACCGACGTTCACAGCGAGGCTCAAGTCGTCGCAGCAGCCGAAGTTGCGGACATTTTGCAGATCCCCGCGTTTCTCTGCCGCCAGACGGATTTGATCGAGGCCGCCGTCGCGACGGGAAAAATTGTGAACCTGAAAAAAGGACAATTCCTTTCGCCGCAGGAAATGGGGCGCGTCGCGGAAAAAGCACGGCTCGCGGGCGCAAAAAAAATCCTGCTGACCGAGCGCGGCACGACTTTTGGCTACAACAATCTCGTTGCCGACATGCGCTCGATTCCGATCATGAAATCGTTCGGCTTTCCGGTCGTGTTCGACGCCACGCATTCTGTGCAATTGCCCGGCGGCGGCGGCGACAAATCGAGCGGCCAGCGCGAATTTGCGCCGGTGCTCGCGCGTTGCGCCCTAGCGGCGGGCGCTGACGGAATTTTTCTCGAAACGCATCCACAGCCGGACAAGGCCTTGAGCGACGGGCCGAACATGATCCCGCTCGGCGAAACGTCGGCATTGCTGAAAAATTTGCTGAAAATTTTCAACGCCATCCGCTAAATGCCCAAAACGATTTCATCCACGCTGAAAGAGAAACTGGCGCGCATAAAATTATTCTTGTGCGACGTGGACGGCGTTTTGACCGACGGCTCGATTTTCATCGGCGGCGAGCGCGAATTCAAGCGGTTCAATATCCGCGACGGCCTCGGCCTCGTGCTGGCGCGTCGCGCGGGCTTGAAAATAGGCTGGGTCTCGGCGCGTCCGTCGCCGGCCACAAAAATGCGCGCGAAGGAATTGAAAATCCATTTTCTCGTCCAGCAGGGCGACCGTTTGAGCAAGACGGGCGCGATTGAAGAACTTCTGGCGCGGGAAAAAATGAGCTGGAACGACGTTTGTTTTGTCGGGGACGACATCGTGGATTTGGGGCCGTTGAGCCGGGCAGGATTTTCCGTTGCGGTCGCGGACGGCGTGGACGAGGCGAAGGCAAAGGCGGATTTTACCACGCGCGCGGCGGGCGGGCGCGGCGCGATCCGCGAAGTGATTGAAATGATTTTGAAGGCGCAGGGAAAATGGGATTCATTCGTCGGGCATTACTCGGAATGAAAATAAAACCAGCCGAAGGCCGAAAGCCGGGGGTCGAGTGCAATTGCGGCTCGCGGAGAAAAATGCCGCGCTGGAAGGAACTGATTTTTGCGGCGCTGGCGGTTTCAATTTTTTTTGCCGTCCTGAACATTCGCGCGCAGCAAACCGGCGGGGGTTCCACAAGCGATTTTTCGTCGGTGTCATATTTTGAAGCACCGCACGAGCGGCAGATGAAGTCGCGGATGTCGGGCGCGTCGGCGTCGCTGCTGGCGAGCGGGCTGCTCGCCATCAAGCAGCTCAAGCTCGAGGATTTTGACTTGGACGGCAAAACCAATTACATCGCGGAAGCGCCGGAATGTGTTTATGATATGCAGAACGGCGTGGCGAGTTCGGTGGGGCATCTGCAATTGCGGACGGGCGACGGAAACCTCCAGATCGAGGGCGACGGTTTTTTGTGGCGGCAGAAGAACCAATGGCTCACCATTTCAAATCATGTCCAAACCGTGATCAAAGGCGCGCTCGAAAGCAAAACCGATTTGTGAAAAAAATTCATCTCATTGCATTGTCCGCCCTGGCGGCAGCGGGGATTTTGCGTGCGCAGACAAACGCGCCGAACACGAACACCGTAGCGGAAATTCTCGCGCTGGTGACGACGAACGCGCCGCCGCCGCCGCAACCGAAGCCGGTAGTGACTACGGATATTTCCTCGGACAGTTGGGATTATTACAACGAGACGCGGCAGATGGTTTATCACGGCAACGTGCGCGTGGACAATCCGCAGCTTAAATTAACCTGCGCGCAGATCACTGCAGGCTTTTCGCCGGCAGGCGGGCGCATCAACCACATCGTCGCCGAGACAAACGTGGTGATTGACGCCACGGATGAAAAGGGCGCGACAAACCATGTCACCTGCGACAAGGCGGTTTATGACTACAACGTGCAGGGATCGGTGACGAACGACACGGTCACGCTCACGGGCAATCCGCAGATTGTCAACGCGCAGGGCACGAACACCGCCAACGTGATTGTCTGGGACCGGGCCAACGGCCACATCCGGGAGTCCAGTCCCCACATGTCCGGCGAAAATCTTGGTGGCGCGGGCGCAAACACGAACGGACTGCCCGCGCCAAAATTGTTTTGAATGGCAACGAACGACCCACAATCAAAGCCTGAATTGAAGTCCGTCGTAATCACTCCGACAACGACTGCAACAAGACAAGTTTTGCTCTCCACGGAAAAACTGGCGAAGCAATACGGCGGCAGGCGCGTAGTGGACGGCGTTTCGGTCAGCGTGAACGCGGGCGAAATTGTCGGGCTGCTCGGCCCGAACGGCGCGGGCAAGACGACGACGTTCAACATGGTCGTCGGCGTGGTGAAGCCGGACGAGGGCGGGGTGAAGTTTTCCGGGCGCGAGATCGCGGCTTTGCCGATGCACAAACGCGCGCGGCTGGGCATCGGCTATCTGACGCAGGAGCCGTCGGTCTTCCGAAAACTTTCCGTCGAGGAAAACATCCTGGCGATTCTCGAAACGTGCAAACTGTCGGCGGACGAACGCGCAGTGCGTCTAAAGTATTTATTGGAGGAACTGGATTTGACGCCGGTTGCCAGGAGCAAGGCGTATCAATTGAGCGGCGGCGAAAAGCGGCGGCTGGAAATCACGCGGGCGCTGGTCACAAGCCCGAAACTTCTTTTGCTGGACGAGCCGTTTGCGGGAATTGACCCGATTGCGAAATATGAGGTCGGGAAAATCATCCGGCGGCTGAAGGAGCGCGGATTGGGAATTTTAATAACGGACCATGATGTCCGCGAGATGCTGAAAATCATTGACCGCGGCTACATCATTTACAAAGGCCAGGTGCTGGTGGAAGGCTCGGCGGAATTTCTGGCGAACGACCCGAAGGCGCGCGAAATTTATCTTGGGCCGGAGTTTAACATTTAGTTTTAGGTTTTAAGTTTTTAATTTTCAGCTAATTTGCACGCAACGGTTCAACTTAAAATTCAAGACTAAAAACTGAAAATTCACATGGCACGCCCGTCCATCACGGTTGAACAGTTTTTCAAGGAGCACGCCGCCGCGTTGCAGATGCGGCTGCTGGCGGGCGGACGCGGCTTGAAGCGCGTCATCCGCGAGCCAACGGTCAACCGGCCCGGCCTTGCGTTGAGCGGTTTCACGCAGTATTTCGCCTACAAGCGCGTGCAGGTTTTCGGCCACGCGGAGGTTTATTATCTGCGGTCGCTCTCGGCGGCGGAGCGTGCGGCGCGTTACGCGGATTTTTTCCTCTGCAAAATTCCGTGCATCGTCTTCAGCCGCAGCTTGAAGCCGGACAGGGAATTTCTCGCCGCCGCCGAAAATGCGGGCGTGCCGGTTTTTCAAAGCCCGCTGGTGACGATGAAGTTCATCAACAACGCGACGCTCGAACTGGAGATGATGTTCGCGCCGCGCGGCACGGAAATCGGCAGCATGGTGGACATCCTCGGCGTGGGCGTGATGATCCGCGGCGACAGCGGCATCGGCAAAAGCGAGGCCGTCCTTGCGCTCATTGAACGCGGCTACAGCCTTGTGTCCGATGACGTGACAAAAGTCACGCTGGTCGGCGGACGCGACGTCCTGGGCACCGGTTCGGATTTGACGCGCAACCACATGGAGATTCGCGGTATCGGCATCATCAATGTCGCCGCCATGTTCGGCGTCAAAAGCGTCCGCAAGGAAAAAACCCTCGACCTCGTCGTCACACTCAAGCTGTGGGATGAAGTCGCGGACGTGGACCGCGTCGGCATGGAGCAGGAGTTCGTGAAAATCCTGGACGCGGACATCCCGCACATCATCATCCCCGTGCGTCCCGGACGCGATCTTGCGCGGCTCGTCGAGGTCGCCGCATATCAGACGAAATTGAAAATGTCCGGCCAGAACGCCGCGAAGGAATTGAACGACCGCCTCATCGCGCACATGAGCCTGGCCAGCCAGCAGCAGCCGTAAAAAATCAATGGCCAATTTGTCCCGCATGGTTTAACGTAAAATGAGCAAGCCGATGAGCGCAAAAAAAACGGACGGCAACGTCTTTACAAAAGAGATGGTGATATTGAACAAGCTGGGCATCCACGCCCGGCCAGCGGCGCTTTTTGTCAAGACCGCCAACCGCTTCGGCTGCGACATCTTCGTGGAAAAGGACGGCGAAAAAATCAACGGCAAAAGCATCATGGGCTTGATGATGCTCGCCGCAGGCCCCGGCAGCAAACTCACCATCCACTGCCACGGCGCGGACGCGCAACTGGCCGCCGCCGAGATTGAGGCGCTGGTGAAACGGAAGTTTGACGAGGAATAAATCCATGAACACTCCATTGAGGAATTACAGTCGGAGTTCTTTTCTATTCATCGTTGCACTGATGGGCTGCTGCGCGGTTTTGGCATTTTCATCCTGCTCGAAGAAGGCCAGCGCCGCCATCATTGGAACATGGCAGGCGCAAGCAACGAAGGAGATTATTGAGTTCCTCAAAGACGGCACAGCCATCAACCCTCAAAATCAAAAACAGAACGGAAAATATATTTTCACGGATGGCAATCATATGAATCTGGAAATAGACACAGGCGACACAAATGAGCCGGTGATTTCATTCCGTTGTGAAGTCCAAATTCACGGCGACAAGATGGACGTGACCATGACCGCACCGGGAAACAACCAGCACCGCAAAGTGATTTTTACGCGATTGAAGTAGCGGAAAATTCAATCGGATATTCTTCCAGCCGACTTTTGGCTTTCAACTTTGGGTGTTGGACTTTAGTTTTCCCTGCATGGCAACCGCAGAAATTGACATCAAATACGTCGCGCACCTCGCGCGCATCTCGCTCACGCCCGACGAGGAAAAAAAACTCGCCGCACAACTCGGCGGGATTCTTGGCTACATCGAAAAACTGAAAGAACTTGACGTGACCGATGTCGAGCCGACCGCGCACGCCGTCCCGATGGTCAACGTCACGCGCGCCGACGAAATCCGCCCGTCAATTTCGCACGACGAAGCCATGCGCAACGCGCCCAAACAAGCCAACGGACTTTTCATCGCGCCAAAGATTGTGGAATAAATCCGCAGATTTCACAGATGAACGCAGATTTTTTTCAAACCAGTTTCACCAATTTCAGATTTTTAATCTGCGAAAATCTGCGTCATCTGCGGATGAAAAATGCTTAATCAACTGACCATTTCCGAACTGTCCGCGAAACTCGCCAGGCGCGAAGTCTCCGCGCGCGAGGCCGTGCAGTCGTGCCTCGACCAGATTGCGCGCGTGGACGGAAAAATCCACGCCTTCATCAGCTACGATTCCGCCGACGCGCTCGCGCAGGCGGATGCGGCGGACAAACGAATTTCTGCGGGCGCGACGCACGCGCAACAGCCCCTTTTGGGAATTCCAATTGCAATCAAGGACGTTCTCGCCGTCAAAAACCAGCCGCTTAATTGCGCGTCGAAAATCCTCGGCAAATTCATCTCGCCCTACGACGCGACCGTGGTTGAAAAATTGAAATCAGCGGGCGCGGTAGTTTTTGGCCGGTGCAACATGGACGAATTCGCGATGGGCAGCTCGACGGAAAATTCCGCGTTCGGCGTGACGCGCAATCCGTGGGACATTTCGCGTATTCCCGGCGGTTCGTCCGGCGGCTCGGCGGCGGCGGTCGCGGCGGACGAGTGCGTCGCGTCGCTCGGCTCGGACACGGGCGGCTCCATCCGCCAGCCGGCCGCGCTGTGCGGCTGCGTCGGTTTGAAGCCGACTTACGGGCGCGTTTCGCGCTATGGCCTCGTCGCGTTTGCCAGTTCGCTCGACCAAATCGGGCCGCTCACAAAAAATGTTTCGGATGCGGCGACGTTGCTCGGCGTTTTGAGCGGCGTTGATCCGCGCGATTCCACAAGCGTGCCGCAGCCGGTTCCGAATTATGCCGCCGCGCTCAAGTCCTCGCCGGACGGGCCAACAATCAAAGGCCTCAAGCTCGGTCTGCCAAAGGAATACAGGATCGGCGGCCTTGACGCGGAAGTGAAAGCCGCCGTGGACGCCGCAGTGAAAAAATTTCAGGCACTCGGCGCGGAGATCGTGGAAATTTCTTTGCCGCACACGGATTATGCCGTCGCCACTTACTACATCGTCGCGACCGCCGAGGCGTCGGCAAACCTCGCCCGCTTCGACGGCATCCGCTACGGCGCACGAGTTGACGGAAATGATCCGGCGGAACTTTACAGCAAAACTCGCGGCGCGGGTTTCGGCGACGAGGTGAAACGCCGGATCATTCTCGGCACCTACGTTTTGAGCAGCGGCTATTATGACGCATATTACCTGCGGGCGCAAAAGGTCCGCACGCTCATCCGCAACGATTTTCTCAAGGCATTTGAAACGGTGGATGCGATCGTCACGCCGACCACGCCGACGGCGGCGTTCAAGATCGGCGAAAAATCGGACGACCCGTTACAAATGTATTTGTCCGACATTTTCACAATCTCGTGCAATCTCGCGGGCATTTGCGGCATCAGCATCCCGTGCGGTTTCACCAGGTCGCCAAAGCTGCCCGTCGGCCTGCAACTGCTCGGCAGGCCGTTTGGCGAGGAAATGCTCTTGAAGATTGCGAACGCCTTTGAGCAGAATACATTGTGGCACAGAGACAGGCCGGTGCTTTGAGTCGGAAAGTTCCCATGCTACCAACCCAGCGCATCCGCAAGACCGCATTCTGGCTCGGACTGACCCTGCCCGTGCTCGCGCTGCTGGCGGCAGTCTGGGTCACGCACGAGACGAACGGCCAGTTCAGTGCCGCGTTTGCCTCCGTTACCCGCACCTATAAATTCCTGGACATCCTCGCGGTGTCTCAGACGCATATCGCGGAAGCCGAAACTGGACGGCGCGGCTGGCTGCTGACCGGACACAACGATTATTTCCAGCAGTATGACGACGCCAAGGCGACCTTCCACAACGACATCGCACAGTTGAAAATCCTCGCCGCCGACAACCCGGAACAGCAGACCAACCTTGATGAACTTGACGGCCTCGTCGCAAAACGGCTGGCGCTTGACCCCAAAAAAGATGTGCCCGGAAAAACCAGTTCCACAGGCGCGACGGCGATCCAACTGACAGACGAAGGACGGGACACTATGAGCGAAACCCGCGTCGTGCTGTTTCAGATGCGCGAACAGGAAACAGAACTGCTGGCCGGACGGCAGAAGGACGCCGAGGACAGGTTCATTTTCGACCAGACCGCGTCGCTGGTTTTGGTCGGCGTGACCGCCATCGCGCTCATCGCCATCGTCACCATTCTGATCCGGCTCGAAAAACTGCGGCAGATCGTCACCGTGTGCGCCTGGACCGGACAGGTAAAGGACGATGGCGAATGGATCCGGCTCGACGAATACCTCAAACGCCGTTTCGGCCTTTCCATTTCGCACGGCCTCTCCGATGAGGCGGCGGAAAAAATGAAGCGGGACATCGGGGAGCGCAACCGTTTGAAAGGCGCGCCCGCCCAAAATCCGCCGCGCGCAGATTGATCAAAAAGGGCTTGCGTCACAAGTAACTTGATGGTTACTTATGTCGAACGCATGGCCAGACCAGTCAAAACTGACGGCGGCGCGAAGCGCAATCCCGGGCGCACGCGCGAACGGATTTTGTCCGCCGCGCTGAAGGAATTCGCCTCGAAAGGATTCGCCGGCGCGCGCGTGGACCTGATCGCGCGACGGGCGGCGATCAACAAGCGGATGCTCTACCATTATTTCGGAAACAAGGAAAAACTGTTCCGTGCAATCCTGCACCAAAAAATCGCCGAGCGGCGCGCATGGGGACTGAATCTGTCCAGCGATCCGGCGGAACGGCTGCCGTTCTGGTTCAAAACCGCGTGCACCGACGCGGACTGGATACGCCTGCTCCAATGGGAGGCGCTGCAAAGCGACGGGAAAAGGGTGATTGACGAGGACCAGCGGCGGGCGCTGTCGGCGGAGTGGCTCAAGCGTCTCTGCCAGCGGCAGGAGCGCGGGGAATTGTCGGCCGAATTCGACGCGCGGCATCTGGCGCTGGCGATGCAGTCGCTGACGATGTTCCCGATGGCGTTTCCGCAATTGACGCGGTTCATCATGGGGCAGACCGTGGACGACCTGAAATTTCAGCGCGCCCACGCGGCATTTTTGAAAAAATTCGCGGCGGCGTTCAGCCCCATGAACGCGCAGCCCGTCAAAATCCATTTTGCGAAATGAAAACATCATGAAAAAATTCGTTTTGATTCCGGCAGCCATCGCCCTGGTTGCGGTGACAATGGCCGGCTGCTCGGTAAAAAAAAGCGTCCCGGTCGCGGTCTCGCCGGTGCTTGTCGCCAAATCGTTCGAGACGAATGTGCCGGTGCAGATTGACCCGCCGCCGGTCGGCCATGTGACGCCGGTCTCGTCGGTGGCGATCCACTCGCAAATCGGCGGCTTCATCAGCGCGGTGCATTTCAAGGAAGGTTCGGAGGTCAAATCGAACGCGCCACTCTTTACGATTGACCCGCGCCCGGAGCAGGCGGTGCTGGCGCGCGACCAGGCGCAACTGACAAACGCGGAAATCCAGTTTGACCGCGAACAAAAACTGCTCGGCCAGAAACTGGTTTCGCAGGATGAATTTGACACCAGCAAGGCCGCCATGGACGCGCTCGCAGCGACGGTGCAGTCTGACAAATTAAATTTGAGCTTCTGTGAAATCCGCGCACCGTTCGACGGAGTGACGGGCAGCTTGCAATTTCACGAAGGCGACGTCGTCAAGGCGCCCGACGACACATTGCTCACGATCAATCAAATCCATCCGATTTACGTCGAGTTTGCCGTGCCCGAACAATATTTGCCGCAAATCCGGCAGGAGATGCGCGACCACAAATTGAAAGCGGCGGTGACTTTTCAAGACATGGCCGGCCCGCCGCCGGAGGGCGTGCTGACTTTTGTGGACAACGCGGTGGACAAGACGACCGGCACGATTTTGCTCAAGGCGACGTTTCCAAATGAAGATAATTCCTTGTGGCCAGGACAGTATGTGAATGTCACGCTGACACTTTCAGAATTGACGAACGCGGTTGTCGTGCCGTCGCAGGCCGTTCAGACCGGGCAGAACGGCCAGTTCATTTACGTCGTGAAGCCCGACCAAACGGTTGAAGAACGCCCGGTGACGATTGGCATTGCGTATGACGGCGAAACGGTCGTGGAAAAAGGTTTGAAGGCGGATGAAACGGTCGTGACGGACGGCCAGCTTCGCCTTGCGCCGAATGTAAAAGTCAGTGTCAAAAGCTCCAACGATTCCGCCACCAATTCGACGGCGAATTAAAACAAGAAACTGTTCCCTTAATTTGCCATGAGCGTTCCAGAACTTTTCATCCGCCGCCCGGTGATGACCACGCTGATCATGTCGGGCATTTTGCTGTTCGGCGTCATCGGCTATCGCGAATTGCCGGTGAGCGCTTTGCCCAGCGTGGATTATCCCACGATCAATGTCTCGGCCAGTTTGTCCGGAGCAAGTCCTGAAACGATGGCGTCCGCCGTCGCCACGCCGCTGGAAAAACAAATCTCCATTATTCCCGGCGTGGATTCCATGTCGTCCGTCAGTTCGCTGGGATCGGTTCAAATCACGATCCAATTTTCGCTCAGCCGCGACATTGACGCGGCGGCGGAAGACGTGAACGCGGCCATCGCGCGCGCGGCGAAACAATTGCCGCCGAACATGCCCACGCCGCCGAGTTACCGGAAAGTCAATCCGGCGGACGCGCCGATTCTGTTTCTGGCGATGTCGTCAACGACGATGCCGCTTTCCAAAGTGGACGACTACGCGGAAAACATGCTCGCCCAACAAATTTCGACGGTCAGCGGCGTCGCGCAGGTTTCCGTTTATGGTTCGCAGGAATATGCGGTGCGAATCCAGGTGGACCCGAACAAGCTCGCGGCTTACGGCCTGGGAATTGATCAAGTCGAACAGGCCGTTGAAGCGGGCAATGTGAACCAGCCGCTCGGCACGCTTTACGGAAAAGACCAGGCGTTCACCGTTTTGGCAAACGGGCAGCTTGAAAATGCGGCGGCGTTTCGCCCGATGATTGTCGCTTATCGCCATGGAAATCCCGTGCGGCTCGAAGAATTGGGAAATGTTTTAGACAGCGTGCAAAACGACAAAGTCGCCGCGTGGTATTATGCGGGCACGAACAGCACGCGCGCGATTGTGCTGGCTATTCAACGTCAGCCGGACGCCAACACGGTGGCCGTGGTGGACAACATCAAAAAAATGTTGCCGCAATTTCACGAGCGGCTCCCGGCGGGAGTAAATCTGGACATTTTGTTTGACCGTTCGCAATCCATCCGCAAATCCGTGGACGATGTGGAAACCACTTTGGGCCTCGCCATCTGCCTCGTCGTAATGGTGATTTTTATTTTTCTGCGCAATTTGTCCGCGACCATTATCCCAAGTCTCGCGCTGCCGATGTGCATCATCGGCACGTTCGCGGTAATGGCGCTGCTCAATTATAGTCTCGATAATCTTTCGCTCATGGCGTTGACGCTCTGCGTCGGTTTCGTGGTGGATGACGCGATTGTCATGCTCGAAAATATCGTGCGCCACATGGAAATGGGCGAGCCGCCGATGGAAGCGGCGTTCAAAGGCGCGAAAGAAATCGGTTTCACGATTATTTCCATGACGCTTTCGCTTTCGGCGGTTTTCATTCCGGTTTTGTTCATGGGCGGATTGCTTGGACGGCTGTTGCACGAATTTGCCGTGACGATTGTCGTGGCGGTTTTGGCATCCGGTTTTGTTTCGCTGACGTTGACGCCGATGATGTGCAGCCGTTTTGTGCATTCGGAAAAAGGAAAAAAGCACGGCAAAATTTACAACGTCTTTGAAAGATTTTTTGATCGCGTGCGCAACGGCTACGATCGCTCGCTGCAAGTTGCTTTGCGTCATCGTTTCATCACGCTGATGATTTCATTTTTGATTTTGATTCTGACCATATTTTTATTCGTGATCATTCCGAAAGGATTTTTTCCGGACGAAGACACCGGCCAGATTTCCGTGAGCACGGAAGCGTCGGAAGACATTTCTTTTGACGCAATGGAAAAACATCAGATCGCCGCCTCAAAAATAATTGCCGCCGATCCGAACGTCGCCGGCTTCATGTCCGCCATCGGCGCGGGCGGCTCGTCCTCCAGTTTGAATCAAGGCCGGATGTTCATGAGTCTGAAAGAAAATCGCAAATTGAACGCCGACCAGATCATTCAGGAATTGCGTGCCAAGCTCGCGCAACTTCCCGGCGTCAACGTCTTCATGCAAAATCCGCCGCTCATCCGCATCGGCGGCCACTCGTCGAAGTCGCTCTACCAATACAGCCTCGCGGACACAGACGTGAATAAACTGTTTCAATGGACGCCGGTTTTGATGGATAAAATTGCCGCGGACAAATCCGTTTTTCAGGACGTGACCAGCGATTTGCAAATTAAAAGTCCGGAAGTCACTGTGGACATTTACCGCGACAAAGCCTCCGCGCTGCGCGTCACGCCGCAGCAGATTGAAAACGCGCTTTACGACGCGTTCGGCGAACGGCAAGCGTCCACGATTTACAGCGACATCGCGGAATACTGGGTTGTCTTTGAAGTCGAGCCGCAATTTCAATTGGAACCCTCCGCGCTCTCGCGCCTTTACATCACCAGTTCCGCCACCGACACCAACGGCACGCCGATCCTTGTTCCGTTGAGCGCCGTCGCCAAACTCACGCGCAGTCTTGGCCCGACCAGCATTTCGCATGTCGGCCAGTTGCCCGCCGTCACCATTTCCTTCAACCTCGCGCCCGGCGCTTCGCTAGGAACTGCCGTGAACGCAATCAACAAAATCAAAAGCGAAGCGAATTTGCCCGACACCATCTCCGGCAATTTTCAAGGAGCGGCGCAAGTTTTCCAGTCGTCCCTTCAAGGAATGGGAATGTTGCTCGCCGCTTCCATTTTTATCATCTACATCATTCTCGGAATCCTTTACGAAAGCTTCATTCATCCGCTGACGATTTTGTCCGGCCTGCCTTCGGCGGGATTCGGCGCGCTTTTGACGCTGATGATCTTCCACATTGATTTGAACATTTACGGGTTCGTCGGCCTTATCATGCTCGTGGGCATCGTGAAAAAAAATGCGATTATGATGATTGACTTCGCCATCGTCGCGCAACGCGAACACGGCAAAAATGCGTTTGACGCGATTCACGAAGGTTGCCTGTTGCGCTTCCGTCCAATCATGATGACCACAATGTCCGCGCTCATGGCGACGTTGCCCATCGCAATTGGCCTCGGTTCGGGCGGCTCCTCCCGCCGCATCCTCGGACTGACCGTCGTCGGCGGACTCATCGTTTCGCAATCACTGACTCTCTACATCACGCCTGTGATTTACCTTTACATGGAAAAATTTCGAGAATGGACAACCCGCAAACGCTCAAAACGAATGACCGTTCAAACCGGAAACAATCCGTCGGCGCAGCCATCATGAATTTTGGCATCCGGTTCAGGCTGACGGCGCTCGGACTCGCAGTGGGATTGATGGGCGCATTGATTGCCCTCATCACGCTGAATTCCCATCGGCAGGTGTCGGAACTTCAGTCCCGGCTGAACAACATGGGTTCGGAAAGTTCCGGGATCATGGATCAATTTGAAGAGTCGCTGGGAAAACTCAACAGCGCCATGCTTCGCTACGGCACGGATCACGATCCAAACGTCTGGCAAAACAGCCTCAACGCCAGCCACGACTTGGAAGTCTGGATCAGTGAACAAAGCAGCGTGTTGCGGACTCCGGACGAAAAGGACCTGCTGCGACAAATCCACGCCGCCTACGGCAGCTATTTGCAGGCGATTTGGGATTTTCACGACAAAATGGAATTCCTGGACGGGCGGAGTGCTTCATTGGCTGACTTCACGCCCGTTCGCGAGCGGTCGCAGCGTCTGTTTGGCTTGGGACAATCACTGGCCCGGACCCATTACCAGTCGCACAACCAGCTCCTGCAACACGCCAACCGCTCGCTGGAACATTTGTATTTCTCGGTGCTCATTTCTTTGGGGCTGCTGTTTGTGTTCGGAGCCGCAATGGCCGTCGGCGTTTACCGCTACCTTATTGCGCCGTTACGCGTCAGGCTGGTGCACACCCAGAACTTTGCAGAACTCCACGAAAAGCTGGCTTCCATCGGCCTGCTCGCCGCCGACGCGGCCCATGAAGTTCGCAATCCGCTCACGTCCATTAAAATCGGCATGGCCTTCCAGAAAAACAAGCTTCAATCCGGTTCGTCCGAACGGGCCGAGGCCGAGGTTGTCGAGCGGGAAATTGTGCGTCTCGAACACATCCTGGACGATTTTCTCGCGTTGACCCGCCCGTCCTCGCCGAGACTGGCCACGCTAAAACTGGAAACGTTTCTGCAAGAACTGCGTGATTTTTTCATGCCTCAACTCGCGGGCGTCAACATCCGGCTGGTCACGGAAATTTTGGCGCCCATGCAGGTGCGCGCCGACGCCGCCCAGATCAAACAAGCCGTCATAAGCCTGGTGCAAAACGCCGTCAACAGCATCGGCCGCAACGGCTGCATCACGCTTCGCGCCCGCCCGGATCGGAAGCTGCTGGCCGGCCACGAAACGGACGTGGCCGTCCTTGAAGTGGCGGACACCGGCATCGGCATCCCGCCAGAAGTGGAAAAACAGCTTTTTCAACCGTTCTTTACCACCAAGAAAGACGGCACCGGCTTGGGCGTGTCCATTGCCGCGCAGATTGTCCAGAGACACGGTGGCGAGCTGCAATATCAAACCCAGATGAATCACGGCACCGTTTTCGGCATCGTTCTGCCCAGACAGAACAGCACCAACGGACGGTAAGGGCGACAAACTTCCGAGAAGGTCAGACCAGCAACAATCGCCGGGTGGCCAATGTATGCCCAAGAATGGATGGCGCGCAAAACCGCACGGCACGCGCCCGTTCAAACCGGCATCAAACCGGCGGCGGTCTGATTGTTAAAACCGCCGGTGAAAAATCCGCGTCCATCCGTGGTTAAATCAATTTCTTCCACCGCGCGTCCTCGCCCAATTTCCTGACCAGCTCCTTCACTTTCTGCGCCTGGCTTTTGTGCGCCAGCAAAACCGCGTCGTCCGTCTGCACCAGAATCGAATCGCGCAAACCGACCACCGCGATCGGCGTGCGGTTTTTCGTCCGCGCGTCGTAGATGATGTTCCGCGCCGCGTCCACGTGGATGAAATCTGCCACGGCGCAATTGCCTTCCGCGTCGGCCTTGAGATGCCGCGACAGCGCGTTCCACGCGCCGAGGTCGTCCCACTCAAACGCGCCGTCGGCCACGATGACATTTTGCGCGTGCTCCATCAGCGCAAAATCTATCGAGATTTTTTTGATCGCCGGATATTCCTTCGCCAGAATTTTTGCGAGCTTCGCCGGATTGTTCGCGACCTTGAACCACCGCTGGCACGCGGCGAACATCTCCGGCTGATGTTTTTCCAGCCCGTTCGTGACCGTGATGAAACTCCAGACAAACATCCCCGCGTTCCAGCGATACTGTCCGCTGTTGACGTAATCCAGCGCGGTCTCGTAATTCGGCTTCTCAACAAATTTTTCCGCCTTGAAAAAAATCGTCTTCGTTTTCTTCGCGCCCGGCGGTGTGGGCAGTTCCGCGCCGGTGTGAATGTAGCCGTAGCCCGTCGCCGGCTCGGTCGGCTTGATGCCGATGGTAACAATCGCCTGTCCCTGCGCCGCCACGTCAAACGCGTCGCTCAAAACCTGCTGGAATTTTTTCACGTCGGGAATGACGTGATCCGCAGGCAAAACCGCCATCACGCCCGTCGTGGAACGCGCGCCGACGAGCGCCGCGCCGAGTGTGACTGCGGCGGAGGTGTCGCGGCCAACTGGCTCGGCGACCAGGTTTCCTTTCGGAATTTTCGGCAACTGTTTGCGGACTTCCGGCAACTGCGCCTCGTTGGTGACGACGAAAATATTTTTCGCGGGAACAATTGGCAGCACGCGCTCGACGGCTTCCTGCAAAAAAGATTTTTTGCCCAGCAGCGCGAGCAATTGCTTGGGCATTTTCTCCCGGCTCAACGGCCAGAACCGCTCGCCGCGTCCGCCGGCCATGATGATGACGAAACGGTTTTTGATGTCGGGTTTAACTTTCATAATTATTTAGCCACAGATTTTCACAGATGAAACACAGATTGGTTAGTCAATTCCGAGAAAATGGTAATACGCAATTTGTGTTTTAGGATTGTAAGCAAAATACTCTGTCTCATTGGAAAACTCTCTTGTTCCAGCGTGACTGCCACCTGATGGAGAAATTCGCAAATAGTAAGTCCAATCAGATTGAATTTGATAGTCCCACCATTTTGGAATGCCACCATCAATTTCGTGCGGCGCATCCCTTTCCATTTCTTCGGCAGTTTTCTTCACCAAATTTGTGGAAACTAATTTTTCAAATTCTATCTGCGGCGTTTGAAATCGAAGATAAACATCTCCGGTATCCGCAATATTATAAAACGAGCTCTGAATTTTGGAAATGGATGGTGGCGGCTCAATGTTAAAAGTTTCTTTAAAAACCCAACGCGGGTTCTTGGAACAAGCAATTCCCCAGACTAAAAACGCAACTACAAATATGGCGATACTAGCCATTCCAATTGCGAGAATTTTTCCCAACCATTTTAGCCAAGCTATATTTTTCTTTCGCCCCCAAAACCAAATGCCAACGAAGGCAAGGAAAACACAGCCGTATATTCCGGCAAGAATTAACCAAATTAAAATGACAAAGCCTGCTCCCATATTTTTAGCCTATGTTCAATCCGTGTTTCATCTGTGGCTTAAATAGATTTCACCGCATCGGCCAGCGATTTCACGAATTTGCCGACGTGCTTGACCAAATTTTTTGATTTTCCGTGTTCGGCGATTTGATTCACCACCGCGCTGCCGACGACGACGGCGTCCGCGTTCTGCGCGACAAGTTTCGCCTGTTCAGGATTTGAAACGCCAAAGCCGACGGCAACCGGCAAATCTGTGTGCGCGCGGATTTTTGCAACTTGCGATGCAAGGTTCGACGCGACCTTGCTTTGCATTCCCGTCACGCCTTCGCGCGAGATGTAATAAATAAATCCGCTGCCGCGTTTCACGATGAATTCAATGCGATCTTCCGGCGTCGTCGGCGCAACGAGATAAATGTGGCAGAGCCCGGCCTTTTTCATCAGCGCTTCGTAATTGTCCGATTCTTCCGGAGGCAAATCCAAAATGAGCAAGCCGTCCACGCCAGCCTTCGCCGCGTCGCGAATAAATTTTTCCATTCCGACCTTGTGAATCAGGTTGAAGTAAATATAGAGGACAATCGGGATTTGCGATTGTTTGCGAACCGCCGCAATTGTTTCCAAAAGTTTTGGTGGCGTGGTTTTGGATTCCAGACCGCGTTGCGCCGCGAGCTGGTTCACCAAGCCATCCGCGAGCGGATCACTGAACGGCACGCCGAGTTCGAGAATATCCACGCCCGCTTTGTCGAAGGCCAAGGCCAGTTCGCGCGTGGCGGCGAGGTTCGGATCGCCCGCGCCGATATAGACGACGAAGCCTTTTTTGGCGGATTTCTTGAGTTGGACAAATTTCTCAACGATGCGATTCATGTTCGCGGGAGTTTCCCGTTTGAAGTTCCAAGTTTCAAGCGGCAAGTTCACGCCGTATTTGACAATGCAACGAATTTTTTCGCACAATCCGCACATAGCAAGCATTTTTCCATACGATGAATAAAAATGTTAATGCAATGAAGGCTAATATACTGGGCGTATTCCCTTCAGGCCATTCATTCGGTAGAATGATTTGTGTGGGAGCAGTGATGCTGCTGTCCACTTTGGCATCGGCGCAAAATCTGTTTGTGTTGGGAAGCACCAACATTTCTGGATTTCCGCCGCCGCCGCCAACAAATGGATTGATTCTTGAATTTACGTCAACTGGATCGAAAAACACCTTCGTTTCTGGGTTAAGTCCTTCTTACGGGTTGACCTTTGATACCGCTGGCAATCTGTTTGAAGCAGACAATGTCAGCAGTGGCAACATTTATGAATTTACCAATCATGGTGGCGTGCTATTGTCCAACCGTGTCGCTTTTGCTACCGGATTGTATGAACCTCAAGGATTGGCCTTCGATAGCGCGGGCAATTTATTTGAAGTAGATTTTGGCTCACATAATGCGAACACTGGCATAATGCACAAATTTACGTCAAGCGGAGTGGGAAGCGTATTTGCCTCCGGGCTGAATCCTACCGCAGTGGCCATTGACCGCTCAAATAATGTGTATGTGACGGATGTAGAAAGCCAGAGCATCTATGAATTTACTACAAACGGAGCAGAAAGCACATTTGTCTCCGGGCTGTATCGTCCATTTGGCTTGGCTTTTGACAGTAAAGGCGATCTATTTGAGGCAGACGGTGGCAGTGGCAACATTTATGAATTCATCAATAGCGGAGGCGTGCTATCGTCTAATTATATTACCTTTGCCTCCGGATTGTCCCTCCCTCATGGTTTGGTTTTTAACAGCGCGGGCGATCTGTTTGAAGCTGATTACAGCAGCGGCAACATCTATGAATTCACGACAAAGGGAGTCCGAAGCACTTTTGTCTTTGGATTGCCTCATCCTGCCGCATTAGCCTTTCAACCAATACCTGAATTACAAGCTGTTGTTACAAATGAAACAGTTCAAATTACCGTTTTAATGCCGTCTCCTTACTATTCAACTTGTGTTCAAGCATCAACCAATTTGATGAATTGGATCAATATTTACACAAATACACCGCCCTTCACTTTTACTGACTCAATCGTGACAATGTTTCCGACTCGCTTCTATCGGGCTTTTCCTGGCCATTGAACAATGAAAGTCCCACCCGGATAAGTTGACCGCACGGCGATTTTTTCGCACAATCAAGGCATGGCAAGCAGCTTTGGACAATTGTTCCGCATCACGACTTGGGGCGAATCGCACGGCGGCGGCGTGGGCGTGGTCGTGGATGGCTGCCCGCCTCGATTGAAATTGAGCGAGGCGGACATCCAGCCTGACCTCGACCGTCGCCGTCCGGGCCAGTCCAAAATCGTCACGCCGCGCAAGGAATCCGACACGGTGCAAATCCTTTCCGGCACGTTCGGCGGCAAAACACTCGGCACGCCGATTTGTCTTTGGGTGAAAAACGAGGACGCACGGCCCGAAGCGTATTCGGAAATGAAAACGAAGTTCCGTCCGTCCCACGCAGACTTCACCTACTTCGCGAAATACGGCATCCGCGCGTGGGCGGGCGGCGGGCGCGCGAGCGCGCGCGAAACGGTTGGCCGCGTCGCGGCGGGCGCAATCGCGAAGAAAATTCTGCGCGAAAAATTCGGCGTGGAAACTCTGGCTTACGTCAAGCAAGTCCAGAAAATTTCGGCGGAAATAAATCCCGACAAGGTGAAATTTTCCGAAGTCGAATCAAACATCGTCCGCTGCCCCGACAAAATCGCGGCGGAAAAAATGATCCGGCTGATTGAAAAAATGCGGCGCGAAGGCAACACCGTCGGCGGCATCGTCGAAGGCGTCGCGCGCGGCGTTCCGGCAGGCTGGGGCGAACCGGTTTTTGACAAGCTCGAAGCGGATATGGCGAAGGCGATGTTGAGCCTGCCGGCGTCGAAGGCGTTTGAAACCGGCTCGGGTTTCGGCGGAATTCTTTTGACGGGCCGTGAACATAACGACGCGTTTCGTTCGCGCGGCGGAAAGGTTTTTACGACGACGAACCGTTCCGGCGGCATTCAAGGTGGCATTTCAAATGGCGAGACGATTTTCTTTCGCATTGCGTTCAAGCCCGTTGCCACCGTCATGCACGAGCAAGATACGGTTTCGGAAAAATTTGAAAACACGACGCTCAAGGGCCGCGGACGCCATGATCCATGCGTGCTGCCGCGCGCCGTGCCGATGGTCGAGGCGATGACCGCGCTGGTTCTAATTGACCATGCGCTCCGGCACAAGGCGCAATGCGCTTGATTTTTCCGGCTGCACGCGCAATTTTAATTCAACACTGAAATCCCATGGCCGAAAAAAACATCAATGACATTTCGCGCGACGCGCGCACCTTGTTCGCCAAGGCCGCCGAGGCGGCGCAGCGGCAGAACATTGATTACGCGATTGACCTGTTCAACCAGGTGCTCCAAAGGGAGCCGGAATTTTACGCCGGACGCAAGGCGTTGCGCGCGGAGCAGTTCAAGAAGGCCGGCAGCGGCGGCGGCGGCGGCTTCTTCAAAAAAATGATGAGCGGCGCGGGTTCGTCGCCGCAGGTCGCCAGGGCCAGGATGGTTTTGGGCAAAAATCCCGGCGAGGCCATGGCCATCGCCGAGCAGATTTTGAACGGCGACCCGAACAGTTCCGCCGCGCACCGGATCATCGTCGAGGCGGCGGCTGCGCTGGAACTGCCGCGCACGGCGGCGCTGTCCTACGAGACGCTGGCGAAAAATTCGCCCAAAGACAAAGACCTCGCGATTGAATTCGCCCACGCCGTCTCCGAAATCGGCGAAGGTTCGCGCGCTGAACAAATCGTGCTGGACCTGCTGCGCGACAATCCCAGCGACGGCGATTTAAGCCAGGCACTGAAAAACCTGTCCGCGCGCAAGACTCTGGACGAGGGTGGCTACAACGCGCTCGAAGGCGGCGAAGGCTCCTACCGCGACATCCTCAAGAACAAAGAGGAGGCCGTCTCCCTCGAACAGGAAAAACGCTCGCAGAAGACAGAAGACGTGGCGGCGCGGTTGATTGCAGAATACGAGGCGCGCCTGCAGACCGAGCCGGACAACCTCAAGCTCCTGCGCCAGCTTGCGGAGCTTTACACGGACAAAAAGGAGTTCGACCGCGCGCTGGAATTTTACGACCGCATCAAGAGTTCCGAGATGGGCGGCGGGGACTCCTCGCTCGCGCAGGCCATCGCGAACACCATCGTCAAGCGCTACGACCACCAGATCGCGGGATTGAACCCTTTTGCCGCGGAACACGCCGACGAACTGGCGAGGCTTCAGGCGGAGAAGCTGGATTTTCAGGTCGCCGAATGTCGGAAGCGCGTTGAAAAATTCCCGACCGACCTGGCGGTCCGCTTCGAGATGGGGCAGCTTTATTTTCAGGCCGGAAAAATCAGCGAGGCGATTTCCGAATTGCAGAAGGCGCAGGGCAACCCGCACAAGCGCCTCGCCGCAATGAGCCTCCTCGCGCAATGCTTCGCCAAACGGAAAATGTTCGACCTCGCCGCGCGCACTTTGCAAAACGCCATCAAGGAAAAACTCGTCTTTGACGACGAAAAAAAAGATTTGATCTACAACCTCGGCTGCGTGCTCGAAGAGACGGACAAAAAAGAGGACGCCGTGGAGCAGTTCAAGATCATCTACGAAACCGACATCGGCTACAGGGATGTCGCGGCCAAAGTGGATGCGTTTTACGCCGCGCAGTGATTTTCAATTGTCCAGCGGGCTCCTCGCCCCGATCTCCGGCTTCTGCATGACGTGCGTGTAAATCTGCGTCGTCCTCACATCCTCGTGCCCGGCAAATCCTGCACCGTCCGGATGGCATAACCCGGCTCCAGCAAATGCGTCGCGACCGAATGTCGCATCGTGTGATACGTGGCCCAACAGAATCGCCGCTTTTTGAAAGCTTTCCAAACACTTGCGCACAACGGATTTTCAGCCGAAACTGTGCGCGATGGACTGGCTTGATAAACTTTCCAAGTTCTGGCCGCATCTGGCTGCGGGCTTTGGTTTTCTTGCCGCGCTGCTCGCTTCCGTTCACGCGTTGCTTAACAAGCGCGATTCGCGCGCCGCCACGCTCTGGCTGGGCATCATCTGGTTTGTGCCGGTTCTCGGCGCGATTCTTTATCTTTCGCTCGGCGTCAACCGCATCCGCCGCCGCGCCGTCGAACTCGGCGTGCATAAAACCTTCAGCCGCGCCGTTCCTGAAAATCTCGGCGAACCGGAACACGACGGCGCGGAACATCTCAAGCACATCGCCCGCGTCGTCAACCGCGTTGCCAATCAGCCGCTCACGGCGGGAAATAAAATAGAACCGCTCGTCAACGGCGACGCCGCGTTTCCCGCCATGCTCGCCGCGATTGAAGCCGCGAAAAAATCCGTCACGCTCTGCACCTATATTTTCGACAACGACGCGAGCGGGGCAAAATTTGTATCCGCGCTCGAACGCGCCGTCCAACGCGGAGTGGCCGTGCGTGTGCTGGTTGATTCTGCCGGCACGCGCTATTCGTTCCCGCCCATCACCTGGAAATTGCGGCGCACGCAGATTCCGTTCGCAAAATTTCTGCCTGCGTCCATCTTCACGCCGTGGCGTGCGGCCACCATCAATCTCCGCAATCACCGCAAATCGCTCGTCGTGGACGGGCAAACCGGATTCACCGGCGGCATCAACATCCGCCACGGAAACGTGCTTGCCGACCAGCCGAAAAGCCCGGTGCAGGATTTGCATTTCCGTGTGGAAGGGCCGGTGGTCGGCGAATTGCAGGAGGTGTTCGCCAACGACTGGGCGTTCACGACCGGGGAAATTCTCGACGGCGAAATCTGGTTTTCGGAATTGAAAGAAACCGGCGACGTCATAGCCCGCGTCATTCCCGACGGGCCGGACGCCGATTTCGAAAATGCGCGCTGGACGCTGCTGGCCGCGCTCGCCGAGGCGCAGAATTCCGTGAAAATCATCACGCCGTATTTTTTGCCGGACAACGCGCTCATCACCGCGCTGAACCTCGCGTCACTGCGCGGCGTGCGCGTGGATATTATTTTGTCCGCCAAAAACAACCTGCCGCCCGTGCATTGGGCGTCGCGGGCGATGTGGTGGCAAGTGCTCGAACGCGGCTGCCACGCCTGGCTCACGCCGCCGCCATTCGACCACTCCAAGCTGATGATCGTGGACAGCCACTGGGTTTTGCTCGGCTCGGCCAACTGGGACGCGCGCAGTTTGCGTTTGAATTTTGAATTGAACGTCGAGTGCTACAACCGCGAATTCGCGCGGGAAATGGAAAAAATCGTCGAGGGAAAAATATCCACCGCACACGAAGTGACGAAGGCCGAGGTGGACGCAAGGATTTTTCCTGCAAAATTGCGCGACGCCATCGCGCGATTATTTTCCCCATATTTATGAAAATTTTTGGCCGCGAAATCCCCGCGCGAGCAGACCGAACCCGCCCAGCACCAGCGCGGTCATCGCCAACACGAAGAAACGCACGCTCTGCGACGCGGCTTTGGCGGCGGACACTTGCAATCCGATGTTCAAATCCGCCTCTTCATCCACGTCCACCGAGCGCTTAAATGTAAGCAGGCGGCCTTGTTCGGGAATGTTCGCGCGGATGACGGCGGGGCTGCTCACGGCGTAGCCTTGCTGCCTGACGAGCTTGTCGGCCAGCTTCATGAACGCCGCGTTATCGTCGGCGCTGTTGCTGTCAATGATCTGCTGGGCATCCTGCTGCGTGTAATTGTTGTTCTTGCTGTTCCGCAGGTCGCGGAACTTCCTGCCGAGCGCGTCGTTGTCGCCGTTCACGGCGGACTGGCGCGCGCTCAATCCCACCAACGCCTGCTGGACTTTCAAATTGTTCAGTTCCACCCTCGCGTCCTCGTTGAACGCGGCGTCGTTGCGCGACAACCCGCAGGCGGACTGGAACGCGCGCCGCGCCTGCTGCGGGTCGCCGTTTTGCAGCGCGGAATTTCCGAGCGCGAGCATTTGTTCGGCTTCCTGCGTTTTTTTCTGCCACAAACTGGATTCGCTCGCCAGATAACTTTGAAGGTCAATCGCCTCCGGCGTGGAAACAATTTCCTGCTGCTGCAATTGCAGCGTGCCGCTCCATTTTTTCACCTGCCACTTGTCGTTGAGGAACACGCGCCAGGTGATGTCTTCCAGCGGCAGGTCAAATTTCGGCGCGAGCAAATCCAGATCGAGCGCGCCTGCGCCCGCCTTGCCGGCGTCGCTGCTGAAAAATATTTCCACCGGAATGGCCTGGTTGCCGCGCGACTGTTCTTCGAGCGGGATTAAAATGTCGTCGCCTTCGCGCCACGGCCAGACGCCGTTCTGGTTCACAAACGCGAACCAGTATTTTGCGTCCACGTTTTTCGGCAGCGTGAGATGCAGCAGGCGCTTGTCGCCGGGCAGAATTTCCAGCCGCACTTGCGTCAGCATGACGCCCGTGTCGGAAATCACGGACGTGAACGTGATGTTGTTGACGCGCGCGGGCAGAAGCTTCACGGCCTCGTGGCGCTCAAGTTTTAGCGGCAGTTGAAAATCTGGCTCGACGAGGCGATATGCGAAACCGGCCGACACCGTCTGCAAATCCTGCTGCAACGCGCGCGGGATGCCCTGCCATTCGGCGGGCTGAAGCGACGCGGGCGTGTCGTCCGCGCGCAATTGCAGCCGTCCGCCGGATTGCACGGTCACGAAGCCGCGCTGCGTGTTCACGTCCGCCGCCTGCACGCCGCGCAAAACGATTTCCGGCGACTGGTCGGGCATGAGCGTTTGATAAGCCAGTTGCAGCAGATACTGGCCGATGACGCGCCGCTGCAATTTGATTTCCCATTCCTGCAAACCGTTCGTCACCGCGCCTTCAACCTGTTGAAAGCCGGCGACCTGGTCGCCCTGAAAATTCACGCTCAATGCGTTGGCCGGAATCAAAACGTGAAACGCCTTCAGCCCGGCGTTCTCAATTTGATATTGCAGGTTCGCGGCGATTTTCACCTGTGCCTCGTTGACGGTCGCGTTCTGCAGGCTCGTCACTTGAACCCACGGATCCACCTGCTCGATGTCCAGCGCGAGGTTCCACGGCGACTGCGACACGCGGAACGCCAGCACGCCCGGCTGGCTGATGCCGGATTTTTGCGGGTCAAGCTGCGACACACCGTCGAGCGTCGCGGCCTGCAAACGCATTCCCTGTTCCGGCACGACGAGCAAAGTCCCGCGCTGCTTGCCGGCCTCGCGCAAAATTATTTGCGGGACAATCCATTCATTCGTCGCCTTCACGCCCGGCCCGGACAGGCTGATGTTGAATTGCTGTTCGCCCTCCGTCTCGCCGGACAGGTTCAAAGTGATGATGCGGCCCGCGCCGGTTTTCAATTCTGTCCACTGGCTCAATGCCGCGCCGCTGATGGTGTCCACGTCAAAGCCCGGCGGCATCACGAAACTTAATTTGAAAATTCCCGCGCGCGTGATGTTGACGTTCGCGGCCGAGGCCAGCACCGTGCGGTCTTCGCCGAGCGAAAGCGTGTCCTGCGTCTCGACGCGCACGTCCGGCTCGACTGGCGACGCTTTGAGCAACACCGTCGCCTGCGAATCGGAATAACGAAATGCGCGTCGCACAGTCAGTCCCGGAAATTGCGCCGCGAGCACCGACGCGGCTCCGTTCGGAAAATCTTCCAGGTTGATCGCCGAAAATTTTTCAGCGCCAACGGCGTCGAGTTGAACTTCATTTCCCGTGGCGACCCCAAGCAAGCCGATTTGTCCCGCCGCGCCTTCAACTGAAATCAATCCGACGCGCTGCTCGAATGGCAAAGTTCCAGTCGCCACTTGCGACCGAATGACGATTGCGAACGTCCGTGATTGCGGCGGGTTCAAAGTCACGCGAAGTTTGCGCGTGTCGGGATCAAACCGCCACAGCGAGACGATCCGTCCGTAATGGAAGTTCGGTTGTAAATTTCCATCCGCCGGGGAAATATGTTCGCCGCTGGTGACATCCGTGATCGTTGCCCCCGCTGGCACGTTGAAAATCAATTCGTTCAATTCGCCTTGCGCCGGACGGATGGAAACAAAATGCGCGCCTTCAATCACACCCGCCGACGGCACATAAAGCTGCGAAATGTCCGCGTAAAAAACCGGCTTCTCATTTTTCACGTCGCGGCTGCGCGGCTGCCAACTGATCCAGGTATTATTTCCCGGCGCCAGCACAAGCGTCGCAACGGTGTTCGCGCCGCTCGTGGTGCGCTGCACGGAAATGGCTTGCGGCGAAAAAACGTCCACGTCCAGATTCACGAGCGTGAGATTCAATTGATTGATAACCCCGGACGGCACCGGCAGCGTGAAGCCGCTCTGATTGTCGAGCTTCGTCACCTGGATTTGATATTGCACCTCGATGTCGAACGTGCCGCTGCTTTGTGCGATCAATTGCTGCGCGCGTTTTGAACCATCGGAATCCTGGACAAGTTTCAGCGCGCTCGCCGGATAAGTAACTTTGGTCATCACCGCTGGCTCGAACAGCAGCGGCAGCACCTGGCCTTTCTCCGCCTGCCAGCGGATTTTCGCCGTCGCCAGCGCGAACTGGTCTTCGATGCGAATTTGCTGCGTGACGGACTCGGCGGGCGCCAGTGCGCTTTCGCAATGCCCGGCCATCGCGCCGCCAAGCAGCAGCAAACCGATCAGCGACGCGACGGCGCGCGGCGCACCGCTTTCCGGCGGCGGCAATTCGGACTTTGATTTTTCCGGCAACTGCCACAATTGTTTCAGCGCCGGAATCAAAACTTGCAAAAATAGAAACGCGGCGATCACGGCAAAAAACGCCGCCGCGCCGTTCTGCCAGCGCAAGGCCGCCCACGCAAGCAGGATCCAGCCAAGAATTCGCGCCAAAGAATTTTGTTTAATCCAGCCGATGACCAAAACAATCAATGCCGGCACCAAAAGCAAAATCGGCGCGGCATATCCAACCGTCGAAGCCGTCTCGGAAACATTCGCCACTTCCACAGTCAACGCGTCGCCGGACTGTTGCACGGGCGCGAGGAACGTGACGTCGCGCGGCGCGGAACTTTTTTCAAGGCCTGCTCCGTCCATAAGATTTGCGAAGACAAAAGCCGCCAGCACAATCGCCGCCAGCCCGATCATCGCCCCAAAAATATGCTGTGCGCTGAATTTGTGGACGCCTTCACGAACCGTCCAACGCCACACCAGCATCGCCAGCAGCATCAATACCAGCGCCGCAAAAAGCGAAACCACCGCGCGTCCGCTTTCGTCTCCGCTGAATAACCGCGCCAGTTGCGCGAAACCTGAAACGTCAGTCACGCCGCCGACCGGCGTGAGCGAACCTTTGAGATAATCAAGGCGCTGGCCTTCGTCCGGTTCAATCTTCCATTGCGCGAGCATCACCGGCGCGGCCACGACGGGCGCGGCGATAGTCGCGCGCGTGGCGCTGTCTGAATTGGTCGCGGCCAGTTTCAAATCAATCATCAGCACGGCGTCGGGGTCGGCGCGCTGCGGCAACGGAATCAAATCATTCGTTCCGTCAATCACCGGCACGACCGCCGCGCCGTTGACCGTGGCCGACCACAAATCCGTTCCGTGCGGCAGCGTCAGCCGGAAATTCGGGTTGCCGCGGTTTTTCACGAAGTAGCTCGCGTCGGTCAGCACCTGGCCTTCCTTCGAGATGCGCGTGTCGAGCGCCGCGCGGTCCACGACTTGATTGAGCGAATTACCCTGCGCGAGCGGACTCAATGCGAGTTTCAAATCGAACGGCCGCGTCGAATACTGATACGCCGCGAGAATTGGCGCGTCGAAAAAGAGCCGGTATTCCGACGGCACTTCCGCCGGTTCCAGCGCGAGCAGTCCAGGCGAGACATCCACGGCCTTCACTTGAAATTGATACGCGCTGATGATGATGGTGTGGCCCTGCTCGGATTGCGCGTCGAGCGGGCGCGCGCCGGTGAACGCGAGCGTCTCGCCCGCCGGTTTGAACGGCCGCTCGTAAGTTGCGAGCAGCGTGTAAGCGCCGGCCACCGGCGTATTTAATTGCACAAGATAGCCGTTCGTAGTTTTCTGCCAGCCGCGAATGTCCTTGCCGGTGAACTCGACGTTGAAATATTCATCCGACAATTCCACGCGGAACGCCGCCATCGGCGCGCCGCTCACGACATAATTCATTACGCTGCTGCCATACGCGATGCCTTCGCCGATGGAAAATAAATGGAACACATCCGCCGAAACGGTCTGCGGCAGACGTTCCGCGCGCAGCGTCGCGCGCCAGTCGGCGTCGCTCAAACGAAACGCCGTTTGAATTCCGGCAACCTTGCGCGGGAAAAATGCCGTCGATGTTTCGGTCAATGACTGCGTGTGTTCCGCCGTCAAACGAAAACCCGCATCCGCCGACACCGCGACGAATCCGCGCGTGGATTTTGCCTTCGCCACTTCAATGCGCGGCAAAGTCCAATTCGTTTCACCGAGCGCTTGATTGCGTTCGAGCCGGAGTTGGATCACTTGGCGGTCGGAAACCGGCTGGCCATAAACGATCCGCAATTCGGAATCCGGTTCGCCGTCGCGCAAAAAATAATCGCTCATGCCCGAGGCATTGAGGCTCGCGACGGCGTAGCCCTTGGGAACATTCAGCACCACTTCGCGCAACGGTGCGTCGCGGATGTCGAGTTCGATCTCCGCGTCAATCGCGAGTTCGCTGTCGCCGAGATTATAGGCGAGCAGTTGCGAGACCGAGACTTCCGGCAAAATTTGGTCCGCCTGGATTTTCAGCGCGAAATCCGGGCTGGAAAATTGATACGCAAAACGCTGGCTGCCCGTCACGCGAAACGCCGCGCGCGCGGCGTCGCTCTCGGGAAATTGTTCCGGCGAAATCTGCGAAAGCCCGCTCGCCTGCAACACTTCCAGCCGCACCGCGCCGTCGTTCACGACGCGGAAATGCCCGGCGAACCGCGTTGCGCCTTCCGGCTGGATTTGCATCGCGTCCGCCGACTGCGGAAACGCGCCGAGCGGAGTTTGCATTTGCACTTGGATTTCAAAAGCGTTCTTCTGCGGCTGGTTGAACTGCACGACCAGCAGGCGGTCGGCGGAATTCGTCGCCGGCAGGACGTTCCACGCCAGCACCTCGTCGCCCGCCACGCGCGTCACTTCGCCGTCGCCGTGCAATCGCAACGTGATTTGATTCATTTCGCCCTGCATCACTTTTCCGTCGAGCAGAGCCGTCTGGCTCATGAGTCCGGGGCTGATGCTGATCTGCGATTCCATTTCGGCGGCGTAAAAAAGTTTCCCCTCGGCTTCGGGGCGCGCCTGTTTCCACGAAAATTTCACCGCGCCGTCCACTTGCAGAAAGCTCGTGAAGTTTGTGCCGCTGCGTTCCGGTCGCGCGGCGTTGGCGAACTGAAATTGCGTGTCCGCCGGCAGGCCTTGCAGCACGATGGGTTGCAAGATGCCCGGCGCAACGCGAAAATTGACCGCGCTCCAGCCGTCATTCTTCCCGACGGCGGCGTTGAATTTTATCTGAATGGGAAAAACGCCGCCGTGATCAAATGTCGCGATGAATTTGTTGTCGCTTGCCTGAATCTGCCAATTCGGATGTGCGCCGATGGCTGTGAGCGCGACCGGGCCGGCCAGCAGTTCGAGCGAGCCGCCCGATGGATTTTCCACACGCACATTGGCCGTGAGCGTGAACGCCGCGATGTCATTACTGCCCAGATCGCCCACGAGTTTGAAATCCGACACCGCGGTGCCACCGACCGGCACGTTCCGCGACTGCGTTGGCGTCATGGTGCTGCACGAGGTGGCGAGGAACGCCAGCGCGCAAAGCGTAGCGCAGATTTTCAATCTGCCGTATCGCCGGATTGCATCCGGCACGGCATCCAACATTCCAAACCGCTTTTGAAGTCCGGCCGTGCCGCAGATTAAAAATCTGCGATACGGCAGAATGCAATTCTGCGCTACGGAAAATAAGCCGGCGATTTTTGTTTTCATAATTCAATCTGTTCTTTTAGCAGTCGCAACGACCGCAAGCTGTCAGGCGCGGGTCAAAGGTTTGTAAAAAAGTTGTGACGTTCGTTGTGTTACTTATTCTTCAGTGCCACGGCAACGGCGGCTTTGATGGCATCCCCACGCAAGCCCTTGGCGACAATTTTTCCGTCCGGGCCGACCAGAAAAATGGCCGGGAGATTAGTGTCCATTTCAACACGATCCGTCTGGAGACCGTAACTGGCGCGCAACGGCTTCGATTCATACCACGGCACTTCATGTAATTTTGCCTGTGGCCATGAATATTGAGGTTCGTGGCCGATTAAATAGACCGTCATTCCAGACAAATATGGCACCTGCAAAGTCAGCATCGCCAGATGGCCATTTTTTCCGAACGCATCCCACGCTGACTGAACCGATTGGTTTGTTTTGCCAAACCCCAAATCCATAAGCTCGAAGTCCAACAACACATATTGTCCACGATGGTCGGAAAGATTGAAGGTTTTGCCGTCCGTGGTCTTCACTTCGAGCGGTGGAGCCGCTTCGCCAACTTGCGGGGAATGAATCATTGGTAGTTCCACCGTTCCCAGGTCCAGAGGCTCGTCACTGCGACCACCGGACATTTCAGGAACGATAAATTCTTTGCCAGCCGTGGCCACGGTTGTTGCGCTCTCACCCTGAGCAGGGAAACTCAAGATGTCAGACAGAAGCCACCACTTCCCCGGCGTGACATCTTCCACGCGAAATGTCCCGTCGAGATTCATCTTTGCATTAATCTGGCGATTGGTGCCATAAAGGGTTGATTCTACTTGGTAATTAAACGACCTGTTCGTCGCTGAATCTGAAGATTTTACATACGGGCGACTAGGAGGAAGAGACGCAAAGTTGGGCGAGTTTGTCACGGTCGCGGGAATCTGCAATCTGCCAATGACCGGACGCCCTGTGCCGCCGATGGTGACACGATTAGTTTCTCCGGCCTTCACGGTAACATTCGCGCCTGACCAGATTATCTCGCCCGAGTGCGAGATAATCCAATTGCCAGCCGGCACGCAAGTGAAGACGAATTTACCATCGCGATCAGTCCAGTCTTGGAATGCCTCTAATTCAAAAGAGAATCTTGCGCCGCCGGTTGACTGCAACACCACTTGTTGATTGGTGCCAACTCCGGTGCCGACGCGCAGAACACCTTCGATTCGCGCCCATGGCTGGAGCGTGATTGTTGAGCCATTCTCAAAATCCATCTTTTCAACTTGTGTGCAGCCGGTTTCATTCATGGCGACAATTGCCCACGCGCTCTCATTTGCCGGCAGGGAAAAGTGTCCGCCCTCATCCGCCAAGACCAGAGTGTCCTTGGAGCCACCTCCCAACTGCATTTTCGCTTGAAGCAAATAAAGCGGATAATTTGGAACAGCCAGCGCCACTTGCGCCCCTGCTGCCGGTTGACCGTTGGGAAGAAGCACAGTTCCGGCAATGTCCGCCGCAAAGACTGAAAATGAAAGCTGGCCCACCAACAGCAGCAAAAATGAAATGGAAATTTTCTTAAGAATTTGTTGAGCGTTAGAATTCATACAATTTTGAGTTCAAAATCCTCCACTCGACCGATTCGGCCGGCTCGGTTGGCCCGCAATGCTCTGCGCCTCGCGGATCATCGTCTCCAGTTGTTTCGGGCGCGGGTCGGCTCCGTAAATTTGCGGCACGCCGTTCAGATAATTCAGCAACTGGTCGGTCGTCACCTCCTGCGCATACGGACTCGCTGCGAGCCATTCGGAAAACGCGCTGGCAGTGGCGGCGAGGCGCATCGCGGGGCTGGATTTTTCGAGCGCGGGCGCAGTGCCGTCGAACGGCACTTCCCATTCGTGCTCGCTCACGTCCGTCGTGCCGGGAATCCGAAAACGCACGCGCACGGTCGCCACCGGCCCTTCGCCCTGCGGATTTATTTCGACGGTGTAAAGCGCGTTGCCCGCCTCGCGCGCGGCCATCGGCGCGGCGGCCACGGTGTTGTCGCGGAACTGTTCCTTCGTCAATTGATGCTTCGCGTAGCCGATCTGCCGCCACGAAATCACGCGCTGCGGATTGAATTCCACCTGCACCTTCACGTCCTCCGCCGCGACGTGCAACGCGCCCGCGAGCTGCGCGGCAAATTCCGTCGCCGCCGCTTCTGGCGTGTTGATGAAACCGTAACGGCCGTCGCCATTGCTCGAAAGCACTTCGAGCAGATCGTCGTTGTAGCCTTCCCAGCCGATGCCGAAGCAGTCGAGCGCGATGCCCTGTTTGCGGAACGACTCGACTTTTTGTTTCAACGCATCGGGATTTACGTTTCCCAAATTGGCCGCGCCGTCGGTAAGCAGGACGACGCGGTTCACTCCATTGGCGAGGTAATGGCGGCGGGCGGTTGCGTAGGCAAGATTCATCGCCTCTTCCAAGTTCGTGCCGCCCTGGGGAGTGAGATCGCTGACTTGATTGACCGCCGTGCCCGCCTGGTCGCCGCGCGCGCCGTCCACCCACAACCGCGCCGTGCGCGCGAAGGTGACGATGCTCAACGTGTCCTGCGGCTGAAGCTCCGACGCCAGCACCTTCAACGCCTCGTGGATGATCGCCACGCGGTCGGCGCGCTCCATCGAGCCGGAATTGTCGAGGAGCAAAACGATGTTCAACGGACGACCGGCCTCACGGCCGGCGGCGGCGGTCTTGATGGAAAAACGGAGCATATCGCGATTATGCGCAAACGGGTCGCGCGCCCGTTCCGAGACGAACGCCACCGGCACGCCGGCCGCCGGTTCGGGATCGCGGTAATCGAAGGCGTTGATGAATTCCTCGCTGCGGATGGACGCCGCGTCCGGCATGACGTTCTTTTGCAAACTCGCCGCCGCGAGCTTGAACGACACATCGCTGACATTGAGCGAAAAGGTGGAGAACGCATTGTCGCCCGTCAAAAATTCCGGCTGCGGAATCGGCGCGGGCGAAGGTGTTTTGGGAAGCGGACGGTCTTCGGCTGACGCGGACGCGGGTAAATTTGCAGTGCGATCCAAATTGACTGTAACAGTAGTGCCACCTTGGAGATCAATTCCGAGTTTTGCCTTTGGTTCACCAACAACCGGCGGCGGCGTGGCTGCGACTGGTAATGGCGAAACGGTTGGCGCGGCAGCGGACGAAGCAACCGCTTGATTTTGAGCACCAACGTCCGTCAATCGCGCCTGAATGGAATTTTGAGCAACCGGCGGCGGTGGCATCAATGCGGCTTGCGAAGCGGTTTGCTGCGCACGCTTATCGCGGTCGAAACGCGCCTGCTCGTCCAGATTCAAATAATAAAATGCAGCTTCGTTGTTCGGATCCTTTTTCAAAGCCTGCCGCACTTTGGCTTCGGATTCGTCAACGTTGCCCGCTTCGTAAAGCAATTTTCCATCCTGAACCAATGTGCCGGCATCCGTTGTCGCAATCGTTCCGTTGTTTTCAAATTTGTTGGTGGCCATCAAATATAGCTGGCCTCTGGCAACGTCCATCGTCTGGCCGGAATAAAATTTGCCGGTGTCAATTTTGGATGTGCCAACAAGGTTCCCGTAGTTGTAAGTGATGGTATTATCTCCTAAAACTCGCGTGCCAGCGGTGGTGTCAAAAACAGGAGCGCGTTCAGGGGAATTGCGCAGTCCGCTGGTGATAAACTGATCCGAGTCCGAAGAAGCGCCGCCGCCGCTTGCCGTGTTCCCCGGAAACGCACTCAAAGGATTGGCCGCCGAAGCCGGCACGGTGAGCGAAGGACTGCTGCCGCCAACCCCAGGAGCCGGCCTGTTGGCTGTTGTGGAATAATTGTCGTCGTAAAAGCCCTTGTTTGCCGGACCGTTTTGAAAAAGTCTGCCCGCTGCGGGTGAGTCACCGAGCATCGGCTCTTTCGATTTTTGGTCGGCATCGGAATAGGACTTCGTGCTTGCGTAAAATCGACCGTTGTCGTCAGACGGTTGCGCGCCGGTGTCATTCACTGCAACTTCTCCTGAAAGAGTTGAGTTCTCCAGTTCGCGCGCCGAACCGGAGATTCTCAGCTTTTCCACCGGCGACGGAGAAAAAGTTACAGTTGATCTAGTTTGCCAGTTGCCAACTGGACCAGCAGAACTGCCACCGCGTCCGCCGCCGCCAAATCCTCCGGCACCTGCGCCACCGCGTGCGCCGCCATTTCCATCAAGCTCGCCAAAACGTGCCGTAAACGGGTTGCCACCGGAATTTCCGTTTGCGTTGCCTGAAGCAGTGGACGAAGAACTGGAGGAATTCATTTGCTGCTGGCGGGTTATCAACACGTCGGATTGTGGCTGCGATACACCGCCGGGCGAGTTGTTGCCGCTTGGAAATGTTTTCTGCAATGCCTCCGTCACTTCTGTAGGACTGGCAAAATCCAGATGCACGGCATAAGCATTTCGGTCGCTCGCCACGGCACCACCGGAAAAATCCATGCTTGAAAGTTCGGGCGGAGCCGGACTCGCTGCGGCCAGTCCTTTATCTTCATTTCCGCCTGCGGGCAGAACGATTTTCGTCTGGTTTTTCCAGGCGTCTCCAACATTTTGCGTCAACGCTCCCTGCGCCCCGGATGGATTGGCGTTTTGAAAATGCGCTTCGAGTCCAGCCACACGGCGTTCCGATTCGTCGGACGGTGAAGCCGACGGCGGAGTTGCAGTCGCAGCAAATGAAGTTTTTGGAATTGCCAAATCCAATGTGTTTGCCGCTGCTTTTGCCCGAAGCACTGACATGGAATTTTGATCTTCTTGATTTTGCAGTGCCCGCTCTTTTGCCAGATTCATGGCGGAAATATTTTGTGCCTTGCGTTTGGCCGAACTCAAAGCCGGCAGCAGCATCGCCGCCAGCACCGCGACAATCGTCAACACCGCCGCGATTTCCAAGAGCGAGATGAATTGACGGCGTTTCGGCGGTAGCGGCGGCAGAAATATAATCGGACGAACCGTCTTGAAATGCGCGAGCAATTTTTCCCGCTTTTCGCCGGAAAGTTTGAGCGGCTCGGTCTGCGCCGGCACTGCTTCCGCCGGATGCGCGGCAACTTCGCGCACGAAACCAACCGTGAGCTTCAGCCGGTCGTGCAATTGGCCGAGCGCGGCATCCTGCGAAATCGCCCAGCGCAGCAACTGCGCCTCTTCCGCCGGCAGTTCGCCCAGCAGCAGCACGGTCAGCTTCGCCTTGATTTCTTCGCGTGATGGTTTTTCGGGGTTCATGGCACAGGCTGGGTTTTCCTCGTCATCCTCATCCTCGTGATCGAAACAGAAAAAATTGAGGATGAAGGATGAGGACGAGGATGATCACTGTTTTGGATTTGAAAGTTAAAATTCATGGCACAACTCCCGTTCTGGCGAGTTCATCGCCGATGGTTTTCAGCGCGTTGTGCAAAATGTAGCCGACGTTGCTGATGGAAATTCCAGTGCGCGCGCTGATGTCACGGTAGGAAAGTTCGTCGTTGAATTTCAAACGGATCAATTCGCGGCTGCGGTCGTCAAGCGTTCCCAAACTCAAGCGCACGAGGCCGATGCCTTCCATGCGGGAGATTTGTTCGTCGGGCAGCGGCGCGGGATCGGCGGTGTCGGCGGTGACGGGAGAATTTTCATTTCCAACGGACGAGGATGAATTGAACGAGACGATTTTTGCGGTGCGGCGGCGCTGGTTAAGCGCGAGGTTGTGGACGGTGCGGTAGAGCCAGCGTCGCGGCTCGCGGACTTCCTTGAATTGCAAATGAAGTTTCATGAACGCTTCCTGAACCACGTCCTCCGCGAGGCCGATTTCGCCGGTCAGCCGCAGGCCATAACTCAACAGCGGAGCCTCCAGAGCCGTGAACAGCTCCTCGATCGTTTCCCACCTGGGCGTTTCCGCGCTGGCTTGGTCTGGTCGCATCACGGCCATGTCCGGCTTGCCTTCACAGTCAGGCCGGGGTCAAATTTTCCGGCGTGCCGTCCCAAAGGACATCGTGTTCACTGGTATGACACGCGAGTTCCCGGTTTATTAGGATAAATCGAAACAAAATTATCCATCGGCATAATCTAAATGCGGAAGCGACGGGTTTGGCGTGCCATCTCATGTTTAACGTGTGATTTTGGCCGTTTCATTTCCATTCGCCGTTGAGATTGCAATTGTGCCGGCCAGGGTTACGGCGCAGGATGGAAAAATTCCGCCCACATTTCAAGACGGTTAGGGCGACAACGTCCGGTTGATTGAATAATGAGGCCAGGAACCGAGGAACGGATTTTCCTCATTTCATGCTTTCCAAGTTCGTTTAAGTTTTTCCTTTTGCCATCGCCCGTTTCGGCTTTGAATTGTGTTTCATGTCGCGCGACTACGTTCTTGAGCCGTATCACTCCGCAGTTCATCTGCAGATTGACTACGCGCGCGAACTCAATCCGCAGCAACTCGCCGCCGTCACCGCGCCACCCGGCCCGGCGCTCGTCATCGCCGGCGCGGGTTCGGGCAAGACGCGCACGCTCACCTACCGCGTCGCCTATCTTTTGGAACAGGGAATTCCGCCCGACCGCATTTTGCTGCTCACGTTCACGAACAAGGCCGCCGGGGAAATGATGCGGCGCGTCTCGGATTTGATCGGACGCGAGCTGCGCGATCTTTGGGGCGGCACATTTCATTCCATCGGCGCGCGGATTTTGCGCTCGCATGCGGACGCGCTGGGTTATCACCGCGATTTCACAATCCTCGACCGCGATGACGCGAAGGATTTGATCAAGGCGTGCGTCGCCGACGCGGGCATCGAGACGAAAGGCACACATTTTCCGAAACCCGAAGTCCTCAACGAGATTTTTTCGCTCGCGGTCAACACGCACAAGACCGTTGAACAAATTTTGGATGAGCAATACGGATACTTGCTCGAAAAATACGAAGGTGAAAATAAACTCGACGAGGATATTTCGCGCTTGTTTCAACTTTACGTCAAACGCAAGCGCGCGACGAACGGCATGGACTTCGACGACCTGCTCGCGCTGTGGCTGAAACTGCTTCAGGAAAACGCCGACGTGCGCGAACATTATCAGCGGCGATTTCAATTCATCCTCGTGGACGAATATCAGGACACGAACAAGTTGCAGGGCGACCTGATTGACCTGCTCGCCGCACGGACGAAAAACGTCACCGTCGTTGGCGACGACGCGCAGAGCATCTACGCGTGGCGCGGCGCGAATTTTTTGAACATCCTGGAATTTCCCAAGCGTTATCCGAACGCGAAAGTTTTCAAGATCGAAACCAATTACCGCAGCACGCCGGAAATTCTGAAAGTCGCCAACGCCGCGATTTCCGCGAACGTAAATCAATTTGCGAAAGAACTCGCGCCGTCGCGCAAATCCGGTTTGAAGCCAGCGCTCATCGCCTGCACCGACGCGGCGCAACAATCGGCGTTTATCGCGCAGCGCGTTTTGGAATTGCATGAAGAAGGCGTGAGCATGAACCAGGTTGCCGTGCTGTATCGCTCGCATTTTCACGCGCTGGAATTGCAGCTTGAACTGACGAAACGGCAAATCCCGTTCTCCATCACTAGCGGCATCCGCTTTTTCGAGCAGGCGCACATCAAGGACGCGACGGCGTTTCTGAAATTCATCGCGAACCCGCGCGACGAAATCGCGTTCAAGCGGCTGGCGCAATTGCTGCCGGGCGTCGGCGCGAAGGCGGCGGAGAAATTATGGCGGTCGTTTCAAATCGAGATCCAAACGCCAAAATCCAAAACGCCGCTGGCCGTCGCGTTGCAGGATTCCATCGCGAGCGTTCCAAAAAAAGCGACGCTGGCGTGGGCGCAATTCACCGCGACGATCGCCCAGCTTGAAGACGAAACCGTCCGCAAGAGTGCGGCAAAAATGCTGCGGCTCGTAATTGACGCGGGCTACGACGATTATCTGAAGGAGACCTACGACAATTACGCGCGGCGAATCGAGGAATTGCAGCAACTGGCGGAGTTCGCGTTTCAATTCGGCAGCGTCGAGGATTTTCTGACGCAACTCGCGCTGCTCACCAATGTCGAGGCCGAGGACGATCCAAAAGATGATTCGGAAAAAATCCGGCTCTCGACCATCCATCAGGCGAAAGGCCTGGAGTTCGAGGTCGTGTTCGTCATCATGTTGTGCGACGGGATGTTTCCGTCCGCGCGCTCGATGGACAGCACCGACGGCGAGAAAGAAGAACGGCGACTGTTTTATGTTTCCATCACGCGCGCGAAAAACGAATTGTATTTAAGTTATCCGCTGATTCGCAGCGGCTACGGAAATTCCGGCAACGATGCCTTTCAATCGCCATCGCGCTTCCTGTCGGAAATTCCCGCCGATTTGTTGAACAATTGGAATTTGAAAACGTCTTCTTACTGAAATAACTTCAAACGTCCGCGCAAATCTGGCATCTAATAAGCGTGCGACGCATCGTTTTCCTTTTTTCAGCCTGCCTTTGTCTCGCGATTTCTTCACGGGCGCAACCGGCATTGCCGTCCATCGGCGGCGGCTTTTCGTCCGCGCACCACACGCAGGTGAAATTGCTTTTATCCGCCGACACCGCGAAGCCCGGCGACACGATTTACGCCGGCGTGGATTTGAAGATGGAACCCGGCTGGCACACTTACTGGAAAAATCCCGGCGCGGCTGGAATGGCGACTGAAATCAAATGGCAACTTCCGCCGGGAATTTCCGCCGACGAAATCCAATGGCCACTGCCGGAAAAATTCCCGCCCATCGAAGTCACCACTTACGGCTACACAAACGAAGTCATGCTGATCGTGCCATTGACGCTTGCGTCGAATTTGCCGTCCGGCGAAATTGATTTGAAAGCAAATGTTTCCTGGCTCGAATGCAAGGACGTTTGCATTCCGGCCAATCAAGATGTCGAAGCGAAATTAAAAATCGGCAACGAGGCGAAAAATTCTGCGGATGCTGCGACGATTGAATCGTGGAAAAGCAAAATTCCTCGACGTGATGAAAATTGGGCAATCCGCGCGCAATGGGAAAAACAAGCCGGTGGCGATGTCCGTTCGTTGATAATTGAAGGAACTGTGCTGCGGCAAACAAAAATAGTTAGAATTGATACGGCAGATTTTTTTCCTGACGCGAGCGACAATTTTGAAATCCAAGCCGCAACCGAAAAAGTTCCGAACACAAATGCTCTTTTTTGTCTTCGGAAAATCGTCAAAAAATTTTCGGGCAACTGGCCAAAAGAGATTTCCGGTATCGTCACATTGGAAGGCAGCATCGGACACGAAAATATTGAAGTCAACTTGCCTGTTGTCGGCCAATCTTCAGTTGGAGAAACAACTTCCGCACCGGATTCGTCATCAGAGAGTAGGACAGGCGTCGCGCCTGTCTCTAATTTGATTGAAAAAAATGCGGAGACAGGCGCGACGCCCGTCCTACCTTTGATGCTGCTCTACGCCTTCATCGGCGGATTGATTTTGAACATCATGCCGTGCGTGCTGCCGGTCATCGCGCTGAAAATCCTCGGCTTCGTCAGCGAGGCCAGAAGTTCGCCGCGCCGCGTCCGCGCGCTCGGCGGGATTTATGCCGTCGGAGTTTTGTTTTCATTTCTGGTTCTCGCCGCAATCGTTATCGGCGTCGAAGCCGCCGGACATCAGGCCGGCTGGGGAATGCAGTTCGGCAGTCCGGTTTTCCTCGTCTGCCTCACCACGCTTGTCACACTCGTCGCGCTGAACCTGTTCGGCGTGTTTGAAGCCACGCTGGGCGGACGCACTTTGGACGCCGCCGGAAATCTCGCGGCGCGGCACGGCGCGAGCGGCGCATTTTTCAACGGCGTTCTCGCCACGACTTTGGCGACGCCCTGCACCGCGCCGTTTCTCGCGCCGGCGCTCGGCTTCGCTTTTTCGCAAACGGCATTTACTATTGTTTCAATTTTTCTCACCGTCGGACTCGGCCTCGCGTCGCCTTACGTTTTGTTAAGCTGGAATCCGGCATGGCTTAAATTTCTGCCGAAGCCCGGCGCGTGGATGGAAAAATTCAAGATCGCTATGGGTTTCCCAATGCTCGCGACGGTTGTGTGGCTGTTCAGCGTCGCCACAAGCGATTATGGATCGCGCGTTTTTTGGCTCGGAGTTTTTTTGGTCGTTCTCGCGTTTGCCGCTTGGATTTTCGGCGAGTTTGTCCAGCGAGGTCGCAAACGAAAAGGAATTGCGTTCACGATTATTTTAATTTTGCTGGCCGGCGGTTATGTTTATGCGCTTGAAGACAAATTGCATTGGCGCGAGATGATTGACGAGACGGACACGACGAGTTTGGCGGAACCGTCGGGCGGAATTGACTGGCAGCCGTGGTCACCCGAAGCCATCGCGCAGGC
>DATCDZ010000062.1:0-14588 GCA_036510395.1 Verrucomicrobiia bacterium | reverse complement strand
TGATTAAAACCGGCAGGTTGAAGCCGGAAGTGAGAATTGAAATTTGAGTCTCGTGACCTCGACTCCTACGTCCCATCATTTTTCTGATTTTCATTTGATTCGCTTTCCCCGCGTTCCCGCCTGCCTGCCAAAAGGACGTGATTACTCACGCTCCACGTCTGGCACAGGAATGCCACTCAAGAACGCTTTCAGCACGCCCAGTGACGGGCGCACTTCAAACGCTGTCTTGATTGAAATTACCAGTTTCGTTGTGACAGCAGCCGAAGCCGCAGATTGTTTTGTTTAATTTTTACATTTTTAGTTTTTTACTTCTTGCTGCATTACCGCGCACAGGCGCGGCAAATTTTTAATCGCGGCTCGCGGGGACTCCGCCCCACCTGTTTTCAGCCATGATAGGGCTGGTGCAACGGCAGGTCAAATTCGCCGCGCACCCCGGCGTTGGCGTCCACATTAAACGGCCATTCGGCGTCCGCCGCAAACTGAATCGTCGCGCGCCGGTCGTTGATGGATTGCAGCGCGGCGTCGCGCTGGGCGCGCAGCTTGATGGCGGCGGAATGGTCGCCGGTCGGATTGGCAATCGCGCTCATATACGCATCGAGCAACGGCTGCAAGCTGGCGACTTTGACGGGCGTGATGCCCGGCAGCGTGTCTTTGCCGAGCTTGGCAATGATGGAATCAACGGACTGCTTGACGATGTTCTGGTTCTGGTTGATGCGCTGGCTGACCATGTAATCGTGCATCATCACCGGATTGGTGCGGGCGTATTTCTGGCGCGCGGCGGCCTGAATTTCATGGATGGCGGTCATCAGATTGTCCACGGCGGTGTGCGCGCCGCCGGTGTCGCTTTGCTTGAGCGTGGTGCTTTGCGCGGCGCTCGCGGCAAGGTCGCGACACGCCTTGATGTCTAAAACCAGTTGCGCCACGGATGCCGGATCTATTTCGCGCGGAGCGAGCGCGGCGGCATAGTCGGTTTTTTGCGCGGCGGCGCAAACGTCGTCGGCCACGCTCAATGCCGCCAGTTGCGCCTGATTGAAGAATGACTTGGTTCCGGTCTTTGCCGGAGCGGATGGTGGAGTTGGTGTTGGATCAGCCATAATGTTTCAATGTTTGATTTTTTGGTAAAAACCCGCGAAGGCCACATGACATTCACAGGAGCAATGACCAGAGAGAACGTCTTTGGGAAAGTGTTTGCAAGCCTGTTTTTTTGGAAAATTTGCGGCAAAAATGGAGTCGTTCGTTCAAAAGATTGCGCCGTCCGCAAAAAACGCCGCTTCGTGTGTAAAATCAATGGTTTAGTTCGTTCAAATGACGCCGCCGTTCGTGATTTTGAGGGCGTCGCCAGTGATTTTGACCGCTCCGTTCGTGGAATTGTCCGTTCCGCTGGTTAAATTGCAGACGCCGCGCGTAGTTTCAGAACGGCTGTCCGTGGAAATTTTGCCGCCGTTCGTGATTCATCCGGCGGCGCAGGTGTTTTTCTTGATCCCGCCCGCCGCCAATTTTCAACAAGGCTTGCCCCGCGCGACTCCGGCGGCTTAACCTTGCCCCGCGATGCGCCTGTTGGACAGATACCTTTTTCGCGAACTGCTCGCGCCGCTGGCGTATTGCCTCGGCGGGCTGGTGCTTTTGGGAAACGGCTTCACCCTGTTCGCCGAGCTGGAAAAATTGCAGGAAAACAAGCTGCATTTCTCCGACCTGCTTGAATACAGCGTGGCCGCCACGCCGCAATTCCTGGTGACGGTGCTGCCCGTCACGCTGCTGCTGGCGCTGCTCTACACGCTCAACAATCTTTCGCGTTCCAACGAAATCACCGCCATGCGCGCGGCGGGCATCAGCCTGTGGCGCATCAGCGCGCCGTATTTTGCCGTCGGCGTGGCCGCGAGCGCCGCGCTGTTCGCCATGAATGAATTTCTGGTGCCGCGCAGCACGGACTGGGCGGATCACATCCTGACCCGTTATGTCCAAAAGCCCGGCGACGCGGAAACGCTGAAAAATTTTCAAGGCTTCGCCAGTGCGCGCCGCCAGTGGCAGTTTGGCGAATACCGGGTCAAGACCGCCGAAATGATCAATCCAATTGTTTTTTGGAATTCGCCGGACGGTTCGATCTGGCAACTGCATGCCGACCTCGCCGTCTGGACAAACCGCGTCTGGACTTTTTTCAACGTCGCCGAATACTCGCAGACTGGCGAGCAGTCGTCGCTCGTGCCGGCGCTCCAAACAAACAAGCTGGCGATGCCCGGCTTCGACGAAACACCGGCGCTGATCAACAGTGAAATCAAGGTCAGCGGCTTCTTGCGGCTGGCCGGCGTCCGCCGGGCAAACATTCCGCTCAAGGACATTCTCGGCTATTTGCGCCTGCATCCGGATCCGCCGCGCTCCATTTCCGAGAAGCTGCTGACCGAATTGAACGGGCGGCTGGCCGCGCCGTGGACTTGCCTCGTCGTCGTGTTCATCGCCATCCCGTTTGGCGCGATGCCGGGCCGTCGGAATTTTTTCTTTGGCGTCGCGGGCGTCATCGCGATCAGCTTCATTTATTTTGTGATCCAAAGGGTGAGCCTCACGCTGGGTTCGGCCGGCGATCTGCCAGGCTGGCTTGCGGCGTGGCTGCCGAACTTTATTTTTGGCGCGACAGGATTGTTCCTGATGGCGCGCGTCAGATAATTTTAAGTTTTTAATTTTTGATTAGAGCGCAACCGTGCCGCCGCCCGGCTAAAAATTCAAAACGTAAATTAAAAATTGAAACAGTGAGCGACGAACTTCAAAAACTGAAAGCGAGCCACGAGCGGTTGAATTTGCTCTATCAGGTGAGCAACGTCATCCATTCCACGCTCGATTCGCAGGAAGCGCTGCAATTGATCGTCAGCGAGGCTGTCCGCCTGATGAACGCCGGCTCCGGCTCCGTCGTTCTGATCAATCCCACTTCCAACTTGATGGAAATTTCCGCGTCTCAAAATCTGCCGCGTGCTGCACGGAGACTTCAATTGCGCGTCGGCGAGGGCATCACCGGCTGGGTCGCGCGCCACGGCAAGCCCGCGCGCGCGGGCGACGTGACGCAGGACGCGCGCTACGTCGCGGCGCGTCGCGGCGTGAAGTCGGAACTGGCCGTGCCACTCGAAGTCAACGGCGAAACGCGCGGCGTGATCAACGTGGATTCGGACCGCGTGGACGCCTTCAGCGCGGAAGACCAGGATTTGCTCGAACAGCTCGCAGTGCAGGCCGCGAAGGTCATCCAAAACACCTGGCTTTACGAGCAATTGCGATTGAAGGTGCATTTGTTCCAGTCGCTTTCCAGCGTGAGCCGCACGATCAATTCCACCTTGAATTTGGACGAGGCATTGCGCGTCATCACGCGCGAGGCGTGCGAGCTGATGCGCGCGCGGATGTGTTCGCTGATGATGCTCGACGAAAACCGCGAGTGGCTTGACCTGCGCGCGAGCTTTGGCGCGGGCGCGGCTTACATCAAAAAACCACGATTGAGCGTCGAAGAAAGTTTTCTCGGCGTCGTTGCACGCCGGAAAAAACCGCTGCAAATCGCCAATGTGCAAACTTCCAGCCGCTACCAAAATGTTGACGTCGCGCGGCGCGAAGGGTTGATTTCGTTGTTGAGCGTGCCGCTGCTTTTTGCCGGTCAGTCCATCGGGACGCTGAATGTCTACACGAGCCGGCTTTACAATTTTTCAAACGAAGAAATCAGGATTCTGGGTGCGCTGGCGGAATTGTCGGCGATTGCGATTGAAAAGGCACGCCTCTACGAACGCATCGTGGACGTGGAGGAGCAGTTGCGGCAGAACGAAAAACTTTCCGCGCTCGGCCTGCTCGCCGCCGAGGTCGCGCATGAAATCCGCAATCCGCTCACGGTGATGAAACTGCTGTATCACTCGCTGGATTTGAAATTTCCCGCCAGCGATCCGCGCGCAAAAGATACGCGCATCATCGAATCCAAGATTGAACACTTGAATAAAATCGTGGAGCAGATTCTGGATTTCGCTCGCACGACCGAACCAAAACTTGCACCGGTAAATTTGAACGAGCTGGTTGACGAACTGGGATTGCTCGTCCGCCACAAACTGGCGAATCAAAAAGTCCGGCTTGTCCGCGATTTGCAATCCGATTTGCCGCCGGTCATGGGCGACGCGCCGCAACTCGAACAGGCTTTCTTGAATCTGATCCTCAACGCCGCCGAAGCCATGCCCGACGGCGGAACTCTCACCATCAAGTCGCGCGGAATCCGCCAGCCGCGATCAAGCACGCAGCCGACGCACGTCGCCATGGAGTTCAAAGACACCGGCAAAGGCATGAGCGGGGAACTGCAAAAGCGCGCGTTCACCGCGGTCTTGAGCACGACAAAGGCCAGGGGAACCGGACTTGGCCTGGCGATTGTCGGTCGCATCATCGAAACGCATCGCGGCACTCTCCGCATCAAATCCAAAATCGGCTGCGGCACGGGCATTGTCATCACACTGCCGGTGAAATAATTTTTCCCGCCGAACTCCGGTTTTTTTCCGGGCGCCTTCCGTCTTAAATCAGCAAATCCAATTTGCAGACACATTCATTGCGAAATTTTTTCCGCGCGCTATCTTCTTGCGAGAATGTCGGCTGAATTTTCCCCGGCAATTCGCGCGATTATGAATTATACAAAATTGCAGTGGTGGGAGCGCTTTCAAAAATATTACACCGAGTTTCCCACGCTCGGCCTGGCGGTGGATTTGAGCCGGATGAATGTGGACGACGCCTTCTTCGCCGCGATGGAACCAAGAATGCAGAAGGCATTGGCTGACATGGCCGCGCTTGAGGCCGGAGCCATCGCCAATCCCGACGAAAACCGAATGGTCGGACATTACTGGCTGCGAAATCCAGCGCTTGCGCCGACGCCGGAAATCCGCAAGGAAATTGAAGACACTGCGGGACAAATTAAAATTTTTGCCGCCAAGGTTCACGCGGGTGAAATCAACGGCACGGGCGGATCGTTCAAAAATTATCTGCTCATCGGCATAGGCGGTTCCGCGCTCGGCCCGCAGTTTGTCGCCGATGCGCTTGGTGATCCGCGCACGGACAAACTCAAACCTTATTTTTTCGACAACACCGACCCCGATGGAATGGATCGGATTTTGGCCACCATTGGCGACGGCTTGAACAAAACGCTTTGCATCGTCATCTCAAAATCCGGCGGCACAAAGGAAACACGCAATGGAATGTTAGTTGCAAAAGCTGCATTTGAAAAAGTCGGCTTGAATTTTGGAAAACACACTGTCGCCGTGACAAGTGCTGGAAGCGATCTCGATAAATATGCGATACAAAATAGATGGTTGGAACGATTTCCAATGTGGGATTGGGTCGGTGGACGAACAAGTGAACTTTCACCAGTCGGATTGCTGCCGGCGGCACTGCAAGGAATTGATATAATCCATTTTATTTTAGGAGCATACGAATGTGATAAAATCACGCGACTGCAAAATTCCAAATGTAATCCAGCTTGTCAACTTGCACTGGCTTGGTTCGCGTCAGGTAACGGTAAAGGAGCAAAAAATATGGTAATTTTGCCATATAAAGACCGTTTAGAGCTGTTTTCAAAGTATCTTCAACAGCTTGTCATGGAATCGCTCGGAAAAGAGCTCGATTTCAATGGAAATATTGTCAATCAGGGGATCACGGTTCTTGGAAACAAGGGAGCCACCGATCAACATTCTTATATTCAACAATTAAGAGACGGCCTGAATGATTTCTTTGCCACATTTATCGAAGTCCTAAACGACGGAGCCGGTTCCAATCTAGCCGTCGAGCCTGATGTTACATCTGGCGATTTTCTGGAAGGTTTCTATTTGGGCACAAGACAGGCGTTGGCCGATAAAGATAGAGAGTCTATAACAATAACAATAAATGAAGTGTCACCATTTTCAGTTGGAATTTTGATCGCCTTATTTGAACGGGCTGTTGGCATTTACGCATCACTCGTCAACATTAACGCATATCATCAGCCTGGCGTTGAAGCTGGAAAAAAGGCGGCGGCAACGATTATCCAGCTTCAATTGAAAATTTTGAATCTTTTCGCCAAAAAGCAACAAGGTTTGACCATTGATGAAATTGCCAAGGAAATTGATGCCGACGAAGAAATTGAAAGTGTTTTCAAAATTTGTGAACACTTGTCGTCGAATCCAGATCGCAAAATTCAAAAAACTGAAAAAAATTCCTCTTTTAACTCGCGGTATGCTTCAAGCTAGGATTTCATGTTTGTTTACCCTAAAAAATATGACGTGATTGTTGTTGGTGGCGGTCACGCCGGAATTGAAGCGGCACTGGCGGCGGCACGTATGGGTTGCCAGGCATTGCTTTTGACAATGAACGTTGACTCAATCGGTCAAATGTCATGTAACCCGGCGATTGGCGGACTTGGGAAGGGGCATCTGGTTCGCGAAATTGATGCGCTCGGTGGTGAAATGGGCAAGGCAACGGATATGACTGGGTTGCAATTCAGGATGTTGAACACTAAAAATGGACCGGCAGTTTGGTCTCCGCGCGCACAATGTGACAAGAAATCTTATCAATTCAGACTAAAATGGATATGTGAGTCTGAACCAAATCTTGATCTAAAACAGGGACAATCTTCAAGAATTCTGCACAAGAATGGCGAGGCTTTTGGTGTCGAAACCAGCTTGGAGGTTCAATATCACGGCAAGACAATCGTCGTCACCACAGGAACATTTTTGCGTGGCCTGATGCACATTGGATCCAATCAGCAAACCGGAGGTCGTGCCGGAGACGCATCGGCAATGGCTCTTTCTAGCTCACTTAAGGAATTGGGCTTGGAGCTTTCAAGATTGAAAACCGGAACTCCACCAAGATTATTGCGTAGTTCGATTGACTTTTCGAAGACTGAAATTCAATTTGGTGACGAGCCGATTCCATATTTCACCTATTGGAAAGATGATTTGTTCCACATGGAACAATCGCGTGGCCGGTTCTTCGGCGCTGGCGGTTCAAAAGGAAAATACCCAAGCGGCTCTGTGCTTGATAAAATCAATGGTCAGTTGCCTTGTTTCATCACCTTTACGACGCAGGCGACGGCCAATTTAATTCGCACTAATTTGCATAAATCACCAATTTATTCAGGAAAAATTGAAGGCATTGGTCCACGATATTGTCCATCCATTGAAGACAAAATAGTCAGGTTTTCCGAAAAGAAACGACACCAGATTTTTCTCGAACCTGAAGGCATTGAAACTGACGAGATTTATGTCAATGGATTTTCGACGTGTCTTCCATTTGATGTCCAAGTGGATTTAGTTCGAACCATCATAGGTTGTGAGAACGCCGAAATTATGCGTCCAGCCTATGCCGTCGAATACGATTTTTCTCATCCAACACAGTTGCTCTCATCGCTTGAGACCAAGGTTTGCAGGAATCTTTTTTTAGCAGGTCAAATTAACGGCACTTCTGGCTATGAAGAAGCAGGTGCACAAGGGCTGATGGCAGGAATCAATGCATCGCGTAGAGTCAAAGGACTTGATCCAATTGTTCTCCGGCGCGACCAGGCATATATCGGCGTTTTGATTGACGACTTGGTCACGAAGGGCACAACCGAACCTTACCGGATGTTCACGTCACGCGCCGAATATCGGCTTCTTTTGCGCCAAGACAATGCAGATATGCGGCTCTCGGAAATCGGCCACGACGTCGGCTTGCTTCCAGAACGAAACCATCAGAAATTCAAAATTAAATTTAAACTAATAGGAGATGAGTTAAATCGTTTGAATAAAATATATTATGAAAGTAATTTACTGGCTAAAATTTTAAGCAGGCCGGAAGTTTCCTATAAAGATTTGCCGGACAGGGACGAGGCTTTGTCCGATGAGGTTGTTCAACAAGTCGAGATAGCAGTCAAATATGCCGGATATATTGATCGTCAGGAATTGGAGGTAAAAAAATTTCAGAAGCTCGAAGATAAATCCATTCCCGACATTTTTGATTTTTCAACCGTTCCCAGTTTGCGTCTTGAAGCGCGGCAAAAATTCGCCAAAATTCGCCCGACGACCATTGGCCAGGCGGCGCGCATTTCCGGCGTGTCACCCGCCGACATCAGTATTCTCATGGTCTGGTTGAAACGTGCGGCTGATGCGAATGGACACAACGATTCCGCCAAAGAAATCAAAATCTCTGATTCATGTGAATCAGATTTGGAAGAAATTAACTAATTTGGCTGTCCGACATGGATTCGAACCATGAATAACGCCTCCAAAGGGCGCTGTGTTACCATTACACCATCGGACAAACCACACACAAACTAAACTTTTAGTGTTGTGTGCGCAAAGCCAAAATCAACAGCGAATTTCTTGCAGCGAAAGAAAGTTTGCCCGCATTGCGTTTCAGCGACACAATATGAAAGCTTAATGAACGCTAATTCTATTCTCGAAAATCCGCCGCCAGCAAATGTAAAATCTCTGCCACAGGCGGAAATTGATTTGTCCAAACCGGTCGTCCGGCCAAAAAAAGGAACGCTCAAACTCATCGGCGAAGTATTGAATCACGGCGGCCCCGGCTATCTGCAATTCGCCATCACGAATATCTGCAACGCCGATTGCGGGTTTTGCGGATTCGCGCGTTCCAAATTTGATCCGAAGGCGCGGCGCAGCGTGACGCTGGACGAAGCGAAACAAGTCGTGGACATCGCGGTAAAAAATCATATCGGCTATCTGCTTTTTGTCGGCGGGGAACCGATGGTGCATCGCGATTTGCGCGCGATGACTCGCTTCGCGGCCCAGCGCGGCATCCATCCGATGATCTGCACCAACGGCGGCTTGTGGACCGCCGACAATATGCGCGGCCTCGCCAGCGACGGCCTGACCAGCGTCATCATGTCCATTGACGCGCACGACATCAACGCGCACGAAAAAAATCGCGGCCTGCCGGACGTTTGCAAAAAAATCAAGAAGGCCAACGAGTTTTTCCATTCCGTCGGCATCCAGACCACTGCGAGCATCACGGCGAGCCGGCTGATTGAAGATTACGAAAAGCTGCCGGAATTTCTCGAAACGCTCGGTTTCAAAAGCTGCACGTTCAGTTATCCACTGACTTCACTCGCGAGCAGCTATTTGAGTTTCAGCGACAGCGGTCTGGTTAATTTTAACAAAACCGAACTAATCGAATTGTTTGAAAAAATAAAAACGATGAAGCACAACAGCGGCTATCCCGTCGTGAATCCGACGGAATCGCTCGACGAGATGCAGCGGCATTTGCGCGGCGAGAAGGAAAAATTCGGCTGCCTCGGCGGGCACAAGTATTTTTACCTCGACTGGAATCTAGATTTGTATCGCTGCCATTTTTGGGAGAAGCCGATGTGCAAGGTCTGGGAATGGGACGACTCGAAGCTCATCCGCGACGGCTGCACGCGCTGCATGATTGACTGCTACCGCGACCCGAGCGTGCTGCAATTCGTCGCCATCAGCGCAAGCGACGCGTTCAACAATTTGAAAAAAGGAAGAATCCTTTCCGCCGCGAAAAATATTTTCGACTCGCGCAATTTGACTTCAATCAAAGCAGTCTGGGAAGACCGCAAGTGGATTAGCGGAGTGTAATCGTCACAATGGCCAAGCATCAGAGTAGCTTCCTGCTTTTGTTTTCTCCGCGCTTCGGCTAAAAATGGTTTCATGTATTCGCCGACGCCTGATGAATTTTTGAAGCTCGCCGCGCAGGGCAACGTGATTCCCGTCACGCGCCGCCTGCTCGCCGACATTGAAACGCCGCTCTCGGCCTATCGCAAAATCCGCGGCGCGGGCGAATCGTTTTTGTTCGAGTCGGTCGAGGGCGGCGAACATCTGGGACGCTACTCGTTCGTCGGCTGCAATCCGTGCGCCGTCATCCGGCAGACGGAAAATCGCGTCGAAGTTTTGGAAAATGGAAAAGTCGTCGAAAGTTTTTTGGTGCGTAGGACAGGCGTCGCGCCTGTCTCTGAATTAAAAAATGAAGACAGGCGCGACGCCTGTCCTACGGTTGCCGACGGCCTTGTCGTCGTCGAGCGCGTGATGAAAAAATATCGCGCGGTGTCGTTGCCGGGATTGCCGCGCTTCACCGGCGGCGCGGTCGGTTTCATCGGTTACGAATTCATCCACGACGTCGAGCCGGTCGTGCCGCGCCCGCCACAGGACGAATTGAAGACGCCCGTGATGGTTTTTCTCGTCGCCGACCAGCTTTTGATTTTTGACCGCGTCGCGCAGACCATCACCGTCCTGGTCAACGCATTTTTGGACGAGGCAGAAAATCCAGCCGACGCTTACGAAAATGCGACGAGCGAAATCGAACGGCTCGTGTCGTTGCTCGAACAGCCGAGCGAACACATTCCCGTCAGCGTGCCGAATGAAGTTCCCGAAGTCGCGTTCGCGTCGAACATCACGCGGGAAAAATTTTGCGCGAACGTTCTCGCCGCCAAAAAACTCATCACGGCGGGCGACATCATCCAGGTCGTCGGCTCGCAACGCTTTTCCGCGCCGGTCACGGCGTCGCCGATGGACGTTTATCGCGCGGTGCGTTCCATCAATCCGTCGCCGTATATGTTTTTGCTGGAGCTGGACGGATTTTCGCTCGTCGGCGCGTCGCCGGAAGTCCATGTGCGCTGCGAGGAAGGCAAAGTTGAGATCCGCCCGATCGCCGGCACGCGTCCGCGCGGAAAAAATTCCGACGAAGATGCCGCGCTCGAAAAAGAACTGCTCGCCGACCCGAAAGAACGCGCCGAACACGTCATGCTCGTGGACCTCGCGCGCAACGACATCGGGCGCGTGTGCGATTTTGGTTCGGTGCAAGTGAAAGATTTGATGATCGTGGAGCGTTACAGCCACGTCATGCACATCGTCTCGCAGGTCGATGGCAGATTGTCCGCCGGCAAGACGCTTTACGACCTCATGCGCGCAACGTTTCCGGCGGGCACCGTCAGCGGCGCGCCGAAAATCCGCGCGATGCAGATCATCTCCGAACTCGAACAGACCGTGCGCGGGCCGTATGCGGGCTGCGTCGGTTATTTTTCCTTCAACGGCAACCTCGACACCTGCATCACCATCCGCACCGCGCTGCTCAAGGACGGCAAGGCCTACGTGCAGGCCGGCGGCGGCTGGGTGAACGATTCGGTGCCGGAAAATGAATTTCAGGAAACGGTGAACAAATCCAAGGCCATGCGCAAAGCCGTGGCGATGGCGGAGAATTTTGGGAAAGAAAAATAATTGTCACACACACACATTCACATGACACCAATTTTTACAGTTCACGCGGGAGAGTATCTGGTCGGGACACACCTCGAACGCACATTTCCAAATTGCCGCGTCTGGATTCCATCAAAAGATTCCGGCATTGATTTGCTTGTCACAAATGGCTCGTGTTCACGAGCCGTTTCGTTGCAGGTGAAGTATTCGCGTGATTATACGGACAGCTCACGTTTACCCTCTGATTCGACATTTCTTTCGGTTACTCGGAGCAGTTTCATTACAGTTAAGCGCGACAAGCTTGAGGCATCGCCAGCGCGATATTGGGTAATCGTCCTTCATTCGTTCACCGAGAGGAGTCCGCGTTTTCTCGTCATCACGCCGAGCGATCTTTTGAAACGGATTGAGGTCCATTACGGACACCGCGCCAGTTACATTTGTTATTTTAACATTGTGAAAAAGACCAAGTGCTGGGATATGCGCGCGCCGCGCGCCGAGATGAAGGCCGCGTTAGAAAAAGGTAAGATTTCACGTTCCAGAGATTTTTCAGACCGTCTTGATGATTGGTCACAGATACGTCGCGAAATTGCCGTCTGAACTAAACAGGCTGCAAAAATTTTTGCCCATTTCGTGTCCCAAGCGCCGTAGGCGCGACATCTTTGTAGAAACCAACCAAAAAAGATTTTCAAGCTCGTAGGAGCGGCATATTCCGCTAACCATTTATTTGCAAACCGACAACAAAAAATTTCTAAAATATGCCGCCCCTACGGGGCTTGGGATTTTTTTATTTCTGGTTTCTACAAAGATGTCGCTCCTGACGGAGCTTGAAAATTATCATTCGTGTTCAATCCGTGTTTCATCCGTGGCTGCAAATTTCCTTCACCCGCTTCACGTCCTTCGCGCGACGCTTTTGCCAAAACAATTCGCACCGTTGAGATTCGCCTCCCAAGCGTCGTAGGCGCGACATCTCTGTAGAAACCAACCGAAAAAGATTTTCAAGCTCCGTAGGAGCGGCATATTCCGCGAACCATTCATTTGCAAATCGACAACGAAAAATTTCCAAAACATGCCGCCCCCACGGGGCTTGGGATTTTTTTATTTCCGGTTTCTACAAAGATGTCGCTCCTGATGGAGCTTAAAAATTGTCATCCGTGTCAAAAAAACTGCTTTTCATCCGTGTTCAATCCGCGGCTAAAATTTCCTTCGCCCCCTTCGCGTCCTTCGCGCGACAAATTATTCCTTTAGCGCGTCGCGCAGTTCCTGTTTGTAATCACGCACCGGCTCGCCGTAACCTTCGCGGCGGATTTTCAGCGCGGGCGCGATGATTTCCGCGCGCGGATCAATCTCGCGCCCGTAAATCAGCGGCCACAGGCGGCGGCAATTGTTCGCCATGTCGTGCCCCTGTTCCTCGTCAAACGACGGACGAAACAAATCCACGGCCAGTTGCAGTTCGTGAATCAATTCCGCCTCGGTCGGATGGCCGGTTTTCGAGAGCACGGTGCGAAAGGCGAGCAAATCTTTTTCTTCAAGCCGATTTAGTTTCGCGATTAAAATATCAATCGGATGCGGGAAGACGAAGGTGCAATTCCCGATGCGCGCGGATTGCGTGCGCCCTTTCCAACGCGGCGACGTGCGAAAATTTAATTCACTGGAAACTTGAACATAGAATTTGGTTTTCTCCTGCCCAAGCCCGGCGCGATCAACCAGTTCGCGCAATTCTTCAAAGTCAGAAAACACGTCCACATCCGCGCTCGTCAGGGAAGAATCCACGCAAATTTGAAGCGGCGCAGAACCGAAAACTGTGATGGCAAACTGCCGGTCTTGCGGCAGCGCGCCGACAATTTTACGGAGCAATTCAACCGCGCGGGTTTCGAGATTAATTGAACCAGCCCAGGATTCCACCGCCATATTTTTTCCTTGCGTGTTCAGAGTTCATGGCCTGCTGCACCAACCGGTTGGTGACGCCCCGATCTTCGACAAACCGCTCCGCCAACCGCCGGTCGCGCGGCGACCACGGCTTGCCGAGTTCGCGCTTGATGAGCAGGCGCGCGGCGATGCGCGCCTTGCGCCAATACGGGTCCATCAGGCGGTTCAATTCGTGGCTGAAATTCAGCGGCTTCATTTTCGTCAATAAATTTATAGGCCAAATCGCGCCTGTCCGCAACGCGGAATTGCCGATGCGAATTGACTCCAAGCCCGATGTGCATAATCTCGGCGCGACCATGAATGACCGTTTCCCAGAAGAATCCGCCACGCCTACGTTGCGCCCGTTGCTGCCGTTTTTGCTGCTGTTGTTTTTTGGCAGCGGTTGCGCCGCGCTGGTTTATGAAATCATCTGGTTCCAGATGCTGCAACTGTTCATCGGCTCCTCGGCAGTCTCGCTCGGCGTGCTGGTGGGAACTTACATGGGCGGAATGTGCCTGGGCAGCGTCGTGCTGCCGCGCCTCATCTCTGCCATGAGGCATCCGCTGCGCGTTTATGCGCTGCTGGAATTTGGCATCGGCGTTCTGGGAATTTTAATTTTGTTCGGAATGCCGTGGGCCGCGCAGATTTATTCGGCGCACACCGGCAGCGGCCTGGCGGGAATTTTGCAGCGCGGTTTGTTCGCGGCAATTTGTCTTTTACCGCCGACCATTTTGATGGGCGCGACACTGCCGGCCATGGCGCGGCGGATCGAATCCACGCCGCACGGCGTTTCGTGGCTCGGATTTTTTTACGGCGGCAACATCGCCGGCGCGGTGTTCGGCTGCCTGCTCGCGGGATTTTATTTGTTACGCGTCCACGATTCGGAAGTCGCCACGTTTGTCGCGGCGGTGATCAATGGAACGATTGCGCTGGCCGCAGTGGTGCTGTCAATTTCAAGGCGATTTGAAATCCGAGAAGAACCGGAAGCAAAGCCCTCCGCTGCTGGAAAAATTTCTGAAGAAGCTGCCGACAAAAAGTTCCCGTGGCCGGTGTATGTCACAATTGCGCTTTCGGGGCTGACGGCGATTGGTGCGGAAGTCGTCTGGACGCGATTGCTCTCGCTGACGCTGGGCGGGACGGTTTACGTCTTTTCCATCATCCTCGCGGTTTTTCTTTTCGGACTCGGCATCGGCAGCGCGGCGGGCGCGTCGCTGACGCGGAGAAGTCTGCGTCCTGGAATTTTGCTCGGCTGGTGCCAGTTTTTTTTGACGGCGGCGATTTTCTGGACGGCTTATATGCTCGCCGAATCCTTGCCGTATTGGCCGATTGACCCGTCGCTGACGGCGAATGCATGGTTCAATTTCCAACTGGACATGGCGCGCTGCCTCTGGGCGCTGCTGCCGGCGACGATTTTATGGGGCGCGAGTTTTCCGCTCGCGCTGGCGGCGGCGGCGCGCGGGCAGGATCCGGCGCGGCTCGTCGGCGGCGTTTATGCGGCGAACA
>DATCDZ010000061.1:0-28821 GCA_036510395.1 Verrucomicrobiia bacterium | reverse complement strand
GCCCTGAACACGATTGTCAGCAACACATACAAGAACAATCCGGCCGTGCGGGCGGAATGGGTTATTGCCAGCCATATCGAATCTGGCAAAGCGCATCACGCCACGCAACCGACTCCGCCAACACCGCCGCCCGCGACACCGCATCCGTAAAATCAAATTTGAAAAACGCCAAGCGGCCTTCTGAAACGGAGGCCGCTTTTCTAATTGCGCGGATTTTCAAGGAGACGGCGAACGATTCTTCTCCGTGGGGAGAAGGCCGGGATGAGGGAGGACGTGCAAATCAAATCCGCCAGCGCCGCAGGTGCGAAATCTTTGTAGCGCGTGAATTTAATTTTTTCCCAAGCCCGTCAGGGCTGGCATATTTGTAGAAAATTGAAATTCAAAAATCTCAAGCTCCGTAGGAGCGGAATATGCCGCCTCGACGGAGCTTGAATTTGGTTTGGGTTGTGGTTCTACAATGATGCCGCGTCTACGGCGCTACGGCAGACGGCAAACGTCGCGCAGGCGTTTGGCCATGACGCGGCAGGCGGTGGGCGAAATATCAATGCCAATCCATTGGCGTTTCAAATTTTGCGTTGCAAAAATTATTCTGTTCAATTTGCAAGTTTCTTGCCCTTGGTATCTGTCAACCCCGTCGGATGGTGAACGGTGACTGCCGTCACTTCTCCTTTGCCATTCTTGATGAAGATGAATTGCTCATCAGCAACCTTGAGGAAGAAATTGGTTTCGGATTCGGGATAAATATCGAAAGTGCCCCCGCTGCCGGGCTTGCCCGGTTGGTCCGAAACCTGCACGACCAACTGATCTCCTTGTCGCCAGATTTTCAGATTTCTTCCATAGGGAATCACTTTGTCCGGCGCAAATTCGTATTGGCCGGCACAGACATCGAGAAGTTTCGTGTTTAGCTTGATGGCGACATGCTGATCAGAGATTTTCGCAAGAGAAAACTCAGCTCCGGGGATCTGCGCGGTTAAACGAGTCACCTTGCCCCGGTTATCCCGGAAAAAAGTCACGGGCATGCCGGTCAACCTGTTAAAAAAGTGAGTTTCCGATTCAGGCAATAGTTCAACAGGAATTTCCGGCCAAAATTCAGCAGGGAAAGGCGGCAGTAATTTGGAAGTGATCGGTGACCGTTGGCGATAAACCGCAAGGGTGTATTGGGCAAAAGCCCGATTCCCTTCGCAGCGGATACTTATGCCGGGGTGGAAAAACGCGCAAACCATGTGACTCAACACTAGCGCAATGAGAGCCACTAAAAGACCACTGACGAGAACCGCCCCGCCCAAGATGATGCAGCGCTTACGGAAACTGGCAGTGCGCCAGAGAAAGACCAATAGCACCGCGAGGCAGAAGCTCACAGGGATATAAATGACCGCCTTGGGCGCGTTGAAGAGATACTGCCGCAGCGTGAGTATTCCCAGCGTAAAATCGGGTGTAAGCTGATATTGCCCCCCACATGAATCATAAAGCTGACTGTTGATTTTTGTCTCCTTTGGCCGACGATCCGGCTGCCATTCGCTTTCAAGTAAAAGCCTTCCTATGGTATGAACGTCCTCATCCTCCGAACTAGACATGACCACTATGCCGCGACGCTGCGTCATGTCGAAACCGGCAAACGCGGTGTAACCAGGCCCGCTTCCGGTTTTCCAGACGATTTTTGTCCCATCCAACTCGCGCGTGATAAACCAACCCAACCCAACGTCCTCATCAATAACGTCCGTATGAAAGTGCGCGGCATGCGTTTTTTCCATGAGCGGTGTCAGGCTGGATGGCATCAGACCGAGGTTGGCCGACACATATTTTAGCATGTCATTGGCGGTCGAGCGCAGCGCTGCAGCGGCCATCAGAGCTCCCCAATCCCAACTCGAGACCACATGGCCGAGTTGATTGTGTCCGGTGGCGAACCGCGATTTCAGTTCTGGCGTCAGCGTGAACCGCGTTCTGTCCATCCCTAATGGTCGACAAATCCGATCCACCACCAGTGATTCGTAGTTCGTCCCGGCTTTCAAAGCGATGGCTTGACCAAGCAATGCTATTCCCACGTTTGAATATTCATACTTCGTTCCCGGCTCACGGGTCAATTTGTATCCGGACACGAAGGCATCCAACTTCTCGAAGGTATAATCAGCAGTCGGTAAACGACTTTTAGGGCCGGCGTTATCAGGCAAGAGTGGAAGCCCGGAGGTGTGCGTGGCCAACTGGAGCAGGGTGATTTCTTTGCCGTTACGGGTCGGCATTTTAACCGACTCGGGCAAATACTTTGTCACGGGGTCATCCAGCTTCATTTCCCCGCGCTCGACCATGTCTTGTAGCAACAACCCGGTAAATGTCTTCGTGACGGAAGCGAGATCGAACAATGTGTCGCCATTCACCTCCTGATCGGTGCCGTTGTCCAATTTTCCATAATTGACAATGCTGCTGCCATGCTCGTCCACAATACCGACCACGAGGCCAACGTCCCGTTTTTCAACCTCGATGCGCCGTTGCAGAAACGCATGGACGGCGTTGGTGAAATCTTCCGCGCCAACGTGAAAGGGAAACGCCGATAACAGTATTGTAAAACAACCGGCTCGGATGGCGTAATTCATTTCACAATTTTAATTTTCGCCGAAAATTGGCATGACCTTGACGTAGTGGCTGGCGTGCCAGTCGCAGTGGTAATAAAAGCTGCCGGTCTTTTTAAGGACGCGCGCCAGTTGCCCGCAGCGCGGCCTCATGTAATCAATGTAAGCCTTGGTGTTTTCGTGGCGGTCTTCAAACGCGCGCTTCTCCTTGGTCTCGCCCCAAAAGACTTCGTAATTGCGGTTGGAGTTGAAGGGCGGGTCTATGTAAATCAAATCCACGCAGGCGTCGGGCAGCTTGGCCAGATGTTCCAGATTGTCGCCGCAATAAACGACGCGTGTGTCGAGGAGTGGACTTGGCTTCGCGATTTTTTTGTCCGCCCTCACCCCGGCCCTCTCCCCGGGGGAGAGGGAGTTTTCTTTTCCGGCAACTCTGCGCCCCGGCGTCTCGGCGGTTGGTTTCGCGTCTGATTTCTTTGCCATGAGCGAAGTTTGTGCGGAAATTTTATCAGCGTCAATCCGCGTTCATCATCGGTTAAAAGAATTTCCCGATTTGGCTTCGCAATGTCCGCGAGAAACTTGTCGCCGCCGATTCCGCCAGTGTTGGTGATGTCCGCTTCCGCGAAAATGTCGAGGCGTTGAAATCGGTGCAGCCACAGGATTTGCCCGCGACCGAAATTGACGTGCGGCTGGGCGCGTCCTGGTTGCCGCCATCGGACGTGCAGCATTTCGTCCACGAGTTGCTCGCCGTCCCGTCCGGGGTTGAGGTCGGCCACATCCATGCGCTCGGCTCATGGCACATCACGGCGGATTGGGACGTGAAACGCCAGACGGCCAACGTCACCGATTGGGGAACGAGCCGCTACACCGGCCTCGAATTGATTCAGGACGCGCTCAATCTCAAAACGCCGACCGTGTATGACATGGTGGACAAAAAGCCCGTCGTCAATCCGACAGCGACCGAAGCGGCAAGGGAAAAGCAGGAACGCATAAAGGAAAAGTTCAAGGAATGGGTTTGGACGGACGACGACCGCCGTGGACGGCTGGCGCGACTTTACAATGACACGTTCAATCATTCACGGGTCCGCACGTTCAACGGCGAACACCTGACGTTGCCGGGCGCGAGTGCGGCCGTTCAACTTCACATCCACCAGAAGTCAGGCGTGTGGCGCATTTTGCAAACGCCCAACACGCTGCTCGGCCATGTCGTCGGCGCGGGCAAGACCTACACGATGGTTGCCGCCGCGATGGAGCTGAAGCGGCTGGGACTGGCGCGCAAGCCGATGTTCGCCGTTCCCAACCACATGCTCGGCCAGTTTTCGACCGAGTTGCTCATGCTGTATCCGGGCGCAAACATTCTTGTCGCGGGTAAAGAAGATTTTGAGTCGCAGAACCGCAAGAAACTTTTCAGCCGCATCGCCACCGGCAGCTGGGATGCCGTCATCGTCACGCACTCCGGTTTCGAGCGCATCCCGTTGTCGCGGGAAACGCAGGAACGTTTCTTCAAAGAGCAGTTGGCGGAATTGGAAAAGATCAAACGGGAACACGCAAACGATGATAATCGGCGGCTGGTGAAGGAACTCGAAAAGGCCAAGAAACGATTGGAAGCCAAACTTGAATCACTTGCGGCCACCCACAAGAAGGACAACACGCTGACCTTCGAGGAACTCGGCATTGACCGGCTCTTTGTGGACGAGGCGCACTACTTCAAAAATCTTTTTTACATTTCCAAGATGACGCGCATCGCCGGGCTGCCGCAAACGGCCAGCGAGCGCGCCTTTGACATGTATTTGAAAGTCCGGCACATTCAATCCAAGAATGAGGGCGGGGGAGTTGTCTTTGCCACCGGCACGCCCATCGCCAACAGCATGGCCGAAATGTTCACCATGCAGCGCTATTTGCAGCCGGACGATTTGCAAAAACACAAGCTGCACCACTTCGACGGCTGGGCGGCGACGTTCGGCGAACCGGTGACGGCGATGGAACTTGCGCCGGACGGCGCGGGTTATCGGGTCAACACACGCTTCGCACGTTTCATCAACGTGCCGGAATTGATGCAGATTTTCCGCCAGATGGCTGACGTGCAGACCGCGCAGATGCTTAATCTCAAACGACCGAAACTTAAAGGCGAGAAACCGGCCATTCGCAGCGCGCCCGCCACGCCGCCGTTGAAAAAATTTGTTCAATCGCTCGTTGAACGCGCACACAAGTTAAAGACCGAGCGCGTTGACCCTTCGGAAGACAATATGCTCAAAATAACGAGCGAAGGCCGCAAAGCCGCGCTCGATTTGCGGCTGATGCTGCCGTCCGCCAAGGATGACCCGCAAAGCAAAGTCAATCTGGCCGTCGAAAACATTTATCGTATATGGGAGGCGACGAAAGAAGATCGTCTCGCTCAATTGGTTTTCTGCGACCTTTCCACGCCAAAGGACAATGGCTTCTCCGTTTATGAGGACATGGAGCAGAAATTGGTGAAGCTCGGCGTGCCGCAGGCGGACATTGCCTTCATCCAAGATTACGATGCCGACAACGCAAAGCTCGCGTTGTTCCGTTCGGTGCGCGCGGGCAAGACGCGCATCCTTTTCGGCAGCACACAGAAAATGGGTTCAGGCACGAATGTTCAGGAGCGTTTGATTGCGCTGCATCACCTCGATGCTCCGTGGCGACCCGCCGACGTGGAGCAGCGCGAGGGACGAATCTTGCGGCAGGGGAATAAAAATTCCGTTGTGCAAATTTATCGCTACGTCACCGAAGGCAGCTTTGACGCCTATATGTGGCAAACGTTGGAGACCAAGGCGAAGTTCATTTCTCAAGTGATGAGCGGCGACATGACGATCCGCCGCATCGAAGACCTCGACTCAACGGCGTTGACTTATGCGGAAGTCAAAGCCATCGCGTCCGGCAATCCGCTCGTGATTGAAAAGGCGCAGGTTGACGCTGAATTGATGAAGCTCACGCGACTGCGTTCCGCCCATGCCGAGGAACAATATCGCATCCGCACCAGTCTTCGACACTTGCAAGAGGATGCCCAACGATTCACCGAGAAGCGGGCGAACTTGCAACTAGACTTGGCCGCGCGGCAGGACACTTCCGGCGACAAGTTCCGCATCGAACTGGATGGCCAGACGCTCGATAATCGCGGCGTCGCCGGTGAATTGCTTTTGCGGCGTGCGGGCAAAATCAAAAACAACTTCGGAGCTAACGCCCGCGTCGGGAAATTTGCCGGTTTTGATTTGTCGCTGCACGCCTCGTTCAACGGCGGCGTTGAATTGATTCTGCACGGCAAGAACAGTTACAGCGCTCGCGTCACGGACACGGCGCTCGGCACGGTTCGCTCGCTCGAATCTATCGTGCAGGGATTCGAGGAACGCGCGGCAGGACTCGAACGCGACATCCGCAATTCGCAGAAGCGGGCGAAGGAGTTTGAATCCAAAGTCAACGCGCCCTTTGAACACGACAAGCGTTACCACCAGCTTGCCGAACGTCAGGCCGAGATTGAGGAGAAACTTGATCTCACCAAAAATCAAGCACCCATACAGGTTGAAGAATCTCCCAACGATGAAAACGAGGAGAAAATTTTGCCGAAGCAAACTCAAAAAGAGCCGATTCGCCGCAGCCAGAGAAAAGCGGTCAGCGTATAAAACTTTTGAGGTTGCCAATGGCACGAGACAAACAACTGGCTGGCATCAAGCTGAAATCCGTGCTCGAAAAGCGGCGGCTCGGTCAAGCTCTCAACGCGAAAGAATTTGCGGTGCTCACCGGCATTTCTTATTCGACTTCAAGAGAATGGTTTCATATCCAAAATTTTCCCGCCTTTAATGGCGTCATATTTTGGGAAGACTTTGTTCTGTGGCGTCAGCAGCGAACAGGAATTGCACACGCGCCTGAATTAAGAGAACCGGAAAGAACAAAACCTTCACTGAAAAATTGCGAATTAAATTTGCCCGCGAAGGCGCGAAATCTTCTTTCGCAAGCCTGAAAAAATAATTTCAACCGAAAGAAGTTTTTCCCAATCGCGGACGTTTCACGTCTTGAATCGCCCGAAACCGGCCTTTGAACAAAAAAAATGCAAATTATTTTTTAGGCGCGATTTCTCCTGCACTTTTCCTGCACTTCTTCGTAAGTGCTTGATAATGAATGGAGCGGGCGAAGGGAATCGAACCCTCGTGTGGAGTTTGGAAAACTCCCGTTCTACCATTGAACTACGCCCGCCTTTGCAGCACTTCGGCAAGCAAGCCCGAAACCAGTCCGGCGAATTTGCAAATGATAACGCCCGCGCTTGCCTTGTCAACCGCCGCGCGCTAGACTCGCGCCGATGAATTCGCTGCTTCTGACCGGCGGACGCGTGATTGACCCCACGAACAAATTCGATTCTTCCGCGGACGTCCTCATCGTTGATGGAAAAATTTCCGCCGTCGGCAAAAAAATTTCCGCGTCAAAGGGAGTTGAAGTTTTCGACGCCAGGGGAAAAATCGTCTGCCCCGGCCTGATTGACCTGCACGTCCACCTGCGCGAACCGGGCCAGACGGCGAAGGAAAATCTCGCCACGGGAACGGCGACGGCGGCGCGCGGCGGGTTCACCTCCGTCGTTTGCATGCCCAACACTTCGCCGCCGATTGACAACGCCGGGACCGTCGCGCTCATACACGAACGCGCCGCGCAGGAGGGCGTGGTGAATGTTTTTGTTACCGGCGCAATCACTAAAAATATTGCGGGCGAGGAACTCGCGCCGATCGGCTCCCTGAAAAAGGCGGGCGTCGTCGCCATCACCGACGACGGCCATTGCGTGCAGAACAACGAACTCATGCGCCGTGCCTGCGAATACGCGAAGATGTTCGGCCTGCCGATTTTCGACCACTGCCAGGATTATTCGCTCGTGACGGACGGCGTGATGCACGAAGGTTATTGGAGCACCGCGCTCGGCTTGCGCGGCTGGCCGTCGGCGGGCGAGGAAATGATTGTCGCGCGGAACATTTTGCTCGCGGAACTGACCGGCACAAAAATCCATTGCCAGCATTTGAGCGCGGCGGGAAGCGTGGCGCTGTTGCGCGAAGCAAAAAAGCGCGGCGTAACAATTTCCGGCGAAGCGTGCCCTCATCATTTTGTTTTGACCGACGCGGCGGTTGCCGGAAGCGAAAAATTCTGGGCGAACGACGGGAAAAATCTTTTTTCGTCACTCGTCACTCGTCACTCGTCACTTTCCGAATGGCCTTGCTACGACACCAATTTCAAAATGAATCCGCCGTTGCGTTCCGCGCGCGACCGCGAGGCGATTCTCGAAGGACTGGCCGATGGCACGATTGAGATTTTGTGCAGCGACCACGCGCCGCATTGCGATTACGAAAAAGAAGTGGAATTTGATTACGCGCCGTTCGGAATCACAGGTTTGGAAACCGAACTCGCGCTTTCGCTCATGCGACTGGTTCACACAAAAAGAATTTCGCTCGCGGACATGATTGCAAAATTCACCATCAACCCGGCGCGATTGTTGAATCTACAAAAAGGAACTTTGAGCGTCGGCGCGGACGCGGACGTGACGATTTTTGACCCGGACGAAGAATGGATTTTCCGCGCGGAAGAATCCGCGAGCAAATCGAAAAACACTCCGTTCAACGATTGGAAGCTCAAAGGCAAAGTTTCTGCGACAATTGTCGGCGGCAAAAATGTTTTCAGCGAGAAATCCGCCCCAGTGATGGCTTGACGAATGCAGCGAAAGCTTGCGGCGATGCGCATCGCGCGGCTAACTTTTCCGCATGCATCTCGAAGATCATCTCGGCGACATCATCGGCAAGGCGCGGAAAATGAACAGCATCTCAACTTCCGCAGCGGCGAACGCGGCGGGAATTTCCGAAAACGAATTGTCCGCGCTGGAAGAAAGCGGAAATTTTTCAAGCAAAATAAATTTCTCCGCGCTCGGAAAAATTCTCGATCTCAATCCGCAAAAACTTGAAGCCATCGCCGGCGGCTGGCTGCCTGCAAAAAAGGATTTATCCGTTTGGCACGAAGTCCGCGTGTTCACGACAAAAGGAGATGATTTTGCCGTGAATTGCTATTTGGTCTGGGATGAAGTCACGCGCGATGCGGCTTTGTTTGATACCGGACTTGACGCGAAACCGGTTCTGGATTGCATCGCCGCCGAAAACCTTCAACTCAAACATATTTTCATCACGCACTCGCATTGGGATCACGTCGAGGCGTTGCCAAAAATCCGCGAGGCGTGGCCGAAAGTGCGGATTCATTCCGGCTCGAAAAGCGCGCCGGTTGACCAGCGCAACAAGACGGCGGAGATCGTCCATCTCGGTGGCCTGCGCGTGACGCATCGTGAGACGCCCGGCCACGCGGAGGACGGCGTGACCTACATGGTTGGCAACTGGCAGGAGGACGCGCCGCTCATCGCCATCGTCGGCGACGCGATTTTTGCCGGCTCGATGGGCAACGGCAACGGCGCGTGGGATATGGCGAAACAAAAAGTGCGCGAACAGATTTTATCGCTGCCGGCGGAAACTTTGATTTGTCCCGGCCACGGCCCGTTGACGACGGTGGCGGAAGAAAAAGAACACAATCCCTTTTTCTGATTGTCGAAAAACAATTAGTCACGGATGAAACACAGATTGAACACAGATAAAAAAGATTTTGCGTTCACTCTGACTGAACTTCTCGTTGTCATTGCCATCATCGCAATTCTCGCCGCGCTTTTATTGGCGGCAATTTCTCAAGCCAAAGGAAAAGCGTTGCGAATTCAATGCGCAAACAACGTTCGGCAATTGGGAATTGGATTGCAGGCGTTCGTGACCGAGAACAACTCCTATCCTTTATATTACAATCCAGAATATGCAAACGGCGGTTATCCTGAAAATAAATTTGATTGGATTCATACATTGGATGACGTGCTTACAACTCACATTCGTCTTAATACTACTGGAATTTGGCAATGTCCCGCTGCGGATAAACCAGCCAATTGGCAGAAAGGTCTGCCTTATTTCAGTTATGGTTACAATTGGGTGGGCATGAGTTCATGGGAGGATACCAATTCACTTGGGCTTGGCGGACATAACGCTTACGGTTTGCTCTTATCTCCGGGTAATACTCGACGTGACCCCGTTTCGCCTGTGAGCGGAACGGAAGTTGTCAGTTCAAGTGAAATGATGGCCATTGGCGATGGATTTGCTGGCGGGAATGGGACAATCAAAGATGGAACCGAATTGTGGCGGACTTACGACCTTACACATCTTATATATCCAAGTGCCGGAAGCGACAAGAGAGCCAGCGCCCGTCATCAAGGCAAAGCCAACGTGGTATTTTGCGACGGCCACGTCGAATCGCCGACGCTGCAATTTCTTTTTGAAGACACCAGCGACGACGCCTTGAGCCGCTGGAACCGCGACCATCTGCCGCACCGCGAAAAACTTTCGCCGTGAAATTGTAGGAGACGACGTAAGGAGTCTCTAACTTTGATTTGAGTCTCGTCACCTCGACTTCCTACAAAGGACAAGTTTGTCGGCGACAGGGAAATTTTCCTTTCATTTTCACCCGATTTTGCAAATTGACCCTTCGACTTTGCGTTGTTAATCTTTCACTCCGTTTCCAAACGGTTTTATGCGACATACCATTTCAATTCTCGTTGAGAACAAGTTCGGCGTGCTCACGCGCGTGGCCGGGCTGTTCAGCGGGCGCGGCTACAACATTGACACGCTCAACGTCGGCCCGACGCACGATTCCGGCCTCTCGCGCATGACCATCGTCACGACCGGCGACGAGGCGACGCTGGAACAAATCGTCAAGCAGCTCAACAAACTGCCGAACGTGATCAAGGTGCAGAATTTCAGCGAGGGCGAATATGTGGACCGCGAACTCCTGCTGGTGAAAGTCGGCGTGGATTCCAAGTCGCGCGCCGAGGTGATGCAGATCACGGACATTTTCCGCGCGAAAATCGTGGACGTGCAGCCCAAGTCGCTGACCATCGAGATCACCGGCAACGACAGCAAGGTGGAAAAATTCCTCGACCTGATGAAAACGTTCGGCGTTCAGGAAATCACGCGCACGGGCAAGGCGGCATTGCCGAGGAAATAGTTTATTGGCGCATGAAACCGCTGCAAATTAGCCGCCAACTTTTTCTCGCGCCAATTCTTTGCCTGCTCCTTGTTGGTTGCGGCAAAACAAATCTACAGGACAAGGACAGTTTTCACCTCACAGTTGACAAGTTGATTGATGAAGGCGAAACGCGGATTGCGGTTTTGAAAATTGAATCGCCGCGCGTTGCCGTCCTTCAATTATCCTACAAAGGAAAACATGGTGGTTTAGGTGGGTCTGTGCTGCTTTCACCCGACATCAATGGGACGGTGACGGAAGGGCAAGTTGTGTTGAACGCGGCCAAAGTGGATTGTGATACGAATTGGGCAAAGATTCACATTGTCACCAAAGCCAGCGACTTTATTCATAATGGCGATGCGACTGGCACGGCAGATTATCCGGTCAGACCAGCCACAAAACTCGAAAACTTCTTTTCAATAGTCGCCGCAAATGGAACTTATAAATTCTTCGAGCCATTGACGATTGCTTCTCTAGATGGCGAGCCAGTTACTTTGGTGCTTACCAACTCGTTTTAATTGAATTCCCAAATCACTTGCGCTTTGTCTCAAAAATGTCATATTTGAGACATGACAGAACAAATTCGACTTCGCATTGAACGCGGCCTTCTTCGGGAAGCTGACGAGGTTTGCCGTGAAATCGGCGTTTCGCCCAGCGGCGCGGTTTCCATGTTTTTCGCGCAGCTTGTCAAACTGCGCGGCCTGCCGTTTCGCCCCAGCCATTTTCCCGCGCTGGAAGAATACGGCGCGACGCCGGAACAGGCGACAGCGGCGGTGGACAAGGCATTGGTGGAAATCGCCGCCGACCGCAAAGCCGGACGCCTGAAAAAATTCACCGGCAAATTGTGATAAATGTTTTAACTACGGCGCGTTTTGACAAGCGCCTGAAAAAATTTCCGCCGGAAGTTCACGGCAAGTTTGAAGATGCGCTTGCAGACGTGGCAACGGCGTTCGGCGACGTTCACCGGCATCGCGGACTTGGCCTTCGCAAATTGGAAGCGCGTGCTTACGAAATCCGCGTTCATTTGCAGTGGCGAATTGTTTTAATCCACGACGGAAAAAATCTTCACGCGTTTGACATTATGAATCACGACGAAGTTCGGGCATGGCTTCATGGTCGTTAAATCTGTTCTTGTTCTTGCCTGAACAATTTCATTTGAAAATTGACCGGATTCCTCCGCACTGCTAGATTTTCCGTCCAAAATTATGCCTGCAAAAGTTTACACAGACAAAGACGCGAATCTCGCGGTGCTCAAAAACAAAACCCTCGCCGTGCTCGGCTTCGGCTCGCAAGGCCACGCCCACGCGCTCAATCTCAAAGAGAGCGGCTGCAACGTCATCATCGGCCTTTACGAAGGCAGCAAGTCCATTCCCGTCGCGCGCGAAAAAGGTTTCAAGGTCTATTCGACGGCGGAAGCCGTGCGCCGCGCGGACGTGATTTTCGTCGCGATTCCCGACACCAAGCAGCCGAAGGCCTACGAAAAAGACATCGCGCCGAACCTGACCAAGGGCAAGACGCTTTTGTTCTCGCACGGCTTCGCGATTCATTTCAAGACCGTCGTTCCGCCGAAAAATGTGGACGTGATTCTCGTCGCACCGAAAGGGCCGGGACACATCGTCCGCCGCCAATATCTCGAAGGCAAAGGCGTTCCCGCGCTCATCGGCATTTATCAAAATCCGGGCGGCAAGGCCAAGGCCGTCGCGCTCGCGTGGGCCAAGGGCATCGGCGGCACGCGCGCCGGCGTCATCCAGACTTCGTTCAAGGAAGAGACCGAGACCGATTTGTTCGGCGAGCAGACCGTTTTGTGCGGTGGAGCGAGCGCGTTGATCCAGGCCGGTTACGAAACGCTCGTCGAGGCCGGTTACCAGCCGGAGATGGCCTACTTCGAGTGCCTGCACGAATTAAAGCTCATAGTGGATTTGATGAACGAAGCGGGCATCAGCGGAATGCGGTTTTCAATTTCCGAAACCGCCAAGTGGGGCGACATTTCCGTCGGGCCAAAAATTATTGACGCCAGCGTGAAGAAACGGATGAAGGCCGCGCTCAAGGACATCCAGTCCGGCAAATTCGCCAAAGGGTGGGTGGCCGAATACAAAGACGGCTACAAAAAATACAACGCGCTGATGAAAAAAGGCGCGAACCATCCCATCGAAAAAGTGGGCGAACGCCTGCGCGGCCTGATGCCATGGATGAAAAAGCGTTCCATCAAGGGCACACAAGCCGCGTATTGATTTACAATTTCGGATTTACGATTTTCGATTGAAACACAAAAGCTTCTGGAGAAATCCGGCGGCTTTTTATTTGTTTCAAAAATTCAATAACGGTTGCTTCACTTCATCAGTCCGGCCTTCCCAGCAGTCATTGCGAGAACAACTCCGGCACTTTGGTTTTTGCTGGAAAACAGGTCAATGGATGTGACTTGGAGCAAAGGTTGAGGGTTATTTATGGCGGTCAGGCTGAAGAGCAGCGGATGTTTTCCGTCCGGCGTGAATGAGGAACCCACCCAGGCCACTTTGGTATTGGAGCCGGACGGACCTACTATTTTAGGGCCGCCCGGCGTGTTAAAGTCCATTGTGTCAATGCCATATCGGATGGTGTTGGTCGCGGAATCACCGTTTTCGTAACGGAACACCATGTCGTAAACAGGGGTGCCTTTCGGCGATACATAGAACGTGCAATGATATACATAGAGTGTTTCAAACTTCTGGTTCACGGGAATTCCCACAATCTGTTCTGGAAAGACAGCGCCCGCTTTCGCATTGCCAGCACCCCAGAGATACATGACGCCATCTATCTGGAGTGGCACATGGCGGAATACTTGAAATTCCCAAGGCACTTCCCCCCAGTAAGATGAGCTATCCTCCATCGTTGAAGCCGGACTGGCGTAAGAGGCGGTTAAATCAAGAGGTGTGGCGATGTGTTTTGCCACGGCGTGTTTCGCTTCGGAAACGGTCATCCAGTTTGCAATGTTGTCTCTTTGGAAAAACAGCGTGGTTGCGACCGACGCAAGCAACACCAGCACGGCTCCCCAAACAATCGCCTTTTTTGAATTTGTCCAAGCCATGGATTTCAACCACTTTAGAACAAATCATTTTGTTCGCAAGTCAAATAATGCCAGCAGGGCGTCCTCTTTTTTTGGGTGCTTTGAGATTGTTTGATTTAATCCTGCAGATGAACAATCACAATGGATCACATTTGGCGGTTCATTGTTGCCTGGCCTCAAATCAACCGCCGAGCGAACCCGGGTCACCAACATCGCCTTTGTTGAAGTCCATATATTCCTCCGTCAAATCGCAGGCATACATCACCGCGCCCCAATTTTTCTCCGCGCGGCTCATTTTTAAGAAGCACCTTGCTCCAGCAAACTGCGGGTGCGTTGCAGGACGGCGGTCAAGGTGGCGGCGTCCAGCCGGCCAATGAACTCCGCGCGGCGTGCGCGCCAGTCCTGGCTCTTGACGTGATCGGCCAGCGCGACACCGATGACCGGCAAACCAGCGGAAATTTTTACTTCAAACGGATAACCTTTCTCGCGGCTGGTGACCGGGCAAACCAGAGCAAGCCCGATGAGCTGGTTGTAAGCCTTGGGCGAAAGAACAATTGCCGGACGGCGACCGCCCTGTTCATGGCCGGCCTGCGGGTCAAAATCAAACCAGACGAGGTCGCCCTGCGCGGGAACGTAGCCTGATTTTTTCACCAGATTTCCTTGCCCATCGGTTTGCCCCAGTCGGTTTCGGGATGGATGTTTTCCGGCGTGATTCCGGCCAGCAGCGATTTCAAGGTGATTTTACCTTTTTCAACCGGCTCGACCACCAGCCGGTTTTTCTCGACGGTGAACCGCACGCGGCTGCCTTTTTTGACCCTGGCCTGCTGCGCGAACGCCTTGGGAATCCGCAAAGCCAGGCTGTTTCCCCATTGTTGAATCATTGTTTGCATGGTGTATCTACAAAGAGACTACTGGATTTATTCAGCCCGTCAAGCATCATCCGCCCAAAGTCGTCGGATCGCCCACATCGCCTTTGTTGAAGTCCACATATTCCTCCGTCAAATCGCAGGCATACATCACCGCGCCCGCCTTGCCGAGATTCAGGTTGATGTGCAGATCAAATTCCTTCGGCGCAACGGCGGCACAAAGCTGCTTGAACGTCGCCTTCGTCGGCTGCCCGCGTTTCAAACTCCAAAGAATTTTTTTGCCGCCGCCCGCGCTGTAACCAATGTCCATTTTTTCCTCGACGATTTTCGCGGACGAATAACCGAGCGCATCAATGATGCGTCCCCAATTCGGATCGCCGCCGTGCCAGCTCGTCTTCACCAGCGCGCTGTTCGCCACCGCGCGTGCGGCGGCATCCGCATCTTGAATTGTTTTTGCGCCGTTGACGCGAATTGTGACGACACGATGAACGCCCTCGCCATCGCGCACAATCATCTTCGCCAGTTCAAGGCAGACGTGATTCAGCGCGGCCTGAAAAATGTTAAAATCTCGTAGGAGACGACGTGAGGAGTCTCTAACTTTGCCTTTCTTTTTTGAAATGAGACTCGTCACCTCGTCTCCTACAATCGGAGGATTTCCAGCAAGTCCATTTGCCAAAACCAAAACAGTGTCATTCGTGCTCATGTCGCCGTCCACGGTGATGCGATTGAAACTGTGCGCGACGGCTTCATCCAACGCCGCCTGTAAAATTTTTGCATCAATTGCGGCGTCAGTCGTGATGAAACACAACATCGTCGCGTGCAGTCCGCCGTGTGGCAAAGTCGCCGGACGCGCGCCGGTGGGACTCATGCCCGGTTGAATCATGCCCGCGCCTTTGCAAATGCCGCCGATGCGAACTTTTTTTTCGCCAAGAAAAAATTCAACCGCGATTTGTTTCGACCGCGTGTCGCTGGTCATTATTGCTTCGGCGGCGTGATCCGCATTTTCAATTTCGCCGCCAGACAAAGTCGCCGCTTCAATGATTCCCGCGCGAACATTGTCCATCGGCATCGTCACGCCGATGCGCCCCGTCGATCCGACGAGCGCCGAGCCTTTCGGAAAATTCAGAGCGCGTTCCGTGAATGAAACCATTTCGCGTGCATCGGCCATTCCCTGTTTGCCAGTGCAGGCATTGGCGTTGCCGGAATTCACCACGACAACTTGCGCCGTTCCTTGTTTCACGCGTTCAACGCAAATTTTCACGGGCGCAGCGCATATCTGGTTGGTTGTGAACATTCCGGCGACGGTCGCGGGCGTTTCAGAGACGATGAGCGCGAGGTCGCGTTTCTGTCCCTTGTTCGAGCCTTTGCCGGTGCCGAGCTTTTTGATGTCGCAAAACACGCCGTCGGCGCGAAAGCCCCTAGGCGCGACGATGGAACCGGAAATTTCTTTGAACTGCGTTTTCATTTTCAAAAATTGAACAACAAAGAAACAAAGGAACAAAGTTTTTTCGCCCCTCGTTACTTGGTTTCTTTGTTGTTAAGCCTTCTCCGCCTCAATTTCCAGCCGCACCATTTTGACGTGGACATTTCCGTCCGCATCCGCCGGATGTCTGGCGATGTAACGTTGCGTAACGGCGGAAATGAATTCCTCGCGCAGATTTTCCGTCACCCGTTGTATGTAAGGAATCCACGTTGTGCGCAACCATGTCGCAAAGCCGTCCGCACCCGGATAAGCCGCATCTTTCGGCGCGAGTTTGAGTGAATTAATCTTGAAGCCGAATTTAGGCAGCCATTTTTGATAATCAGCCGGCGAATAAAAAAAATACGGCGTCGGCATCTTTCGGAAAAATTCACGCCAGCGCTTCAACCGCATCTCCGGGCGCAAGGCGACGAACACGTCCTGTGCGTTGCCTTTGCCGCCGCAGGAGACGACGAGCCGGCCGCCGGATTTCAAAACCGAAGCTGCGCCGCGCAAAATGGCCTGATGATTGTCCGCCCAATGCAGTGCGGCGTTGGAAAAAATCACGTCGAACTTTTTCCTGAACGTCTGCAAATGGATTTTCCGCGCGTCGCAAATTTGAAATTTCAGATTTGTGATTTCAGATGCCGGAAAAGTTTTCCTTGCGAACGCGATCATTTGCGGCGAAGCGTCAATTCCAACCGCCCTGCCGCGCGGCAGATGGCGCGCGATTTCCGCCGTCACCTTGCCGTCGCCGCAGCCGACATCGAGAACATGCTCGTCGCCGCGCAGGTTTAATTTTGCGATCAGTTCGCGCGCCCAGGCTTGTTGCACGACAGAGTTCGCAGCGTAGTCCGCCGCGTTCCATTTTGCGGCTTGAACCTTTTTGACCGGAATTTTCTTTTGATGAGTATTCATTGCCCCAGAAAATATTTTGCGAGGCTGAAATAAAACAGCAGCGTGAAAATGTCGGCGAAGGCGAGGGTGAGCGGTCCGGCGGCGATTTTGGGATCGAGTTTCAGCGCGTGGAGCGCGGCGGGCACGCTCAATCCGGCGACGCACGCCGTGACCAGACAGAATGTCACGCTCGCGCCGATGACGAACGCGGGCATTTGCTCGTGCTGCCAGACGAGGACGATCGCTGTGACGGTCAGCCCGCAGGCGATTCCCAGCAACAGCGAGGTGGAGATTTCGCGCAGCAACGCGCGCAAATACCAGCGCAACGTCGGCTTGTTCGTCCGCAATCCCTGAATCGTGACGGTCATGGACTGGATGCCGACGCTTTCGCCGAGTCCGAGAATCATCGTGAGGAAAAATGCGATGACGAGGCTTTTTTCCAGGGTCAATTTGTATAATCCGGCCAGAACCGCGCAAAATGTCCCGCTGATGATCGTCGTCAGCAGCCATGGAAACCGGATGCGGAACGCGCGCCACGGCGAGGCGGCGCGCACTTGCGCCACATGAAACCCGAGCGTCTCAAAAACCTCCGTCAACTGCTCGCGCTCGGCGATGTCGAAAACTTCCTCGGTGAACAATCCCACGTCCACAAGCCCGACGACGCGGCGCGCTTCGTCAACCAGCGGAAAGGCGAAAAATTTGTGCAGCACGAAAAATTCGCAGGCCTCCATGACCGTCGCCGTGTGCGGAATCGCAATGACATTGCGGATCATCAGTCCCGACAGCGGCTGTTCCAGCGCGGCCATCAGCAGCCGTCGCGTCGGCACGACGCCGACCAATTTCTCGTCATTGTCCACGACATAGAAATAAATGATTTTTTCGCCGACGCCGCGCTGCCGGATTGAGGCGAGCGCCTGCTCGACGGTGATATCCTGGTTGAGCGTGGCAAAATCCTTCCGCGCGAACCGAATCACCGGCTCGTTCAAATGCTCGATGGGAGGCTTGACTTGCACCTTGTCCGCAAACGCTAAACCAAACCGGCGGTTTCGGCAAAGCCGCAAATGAGATTCATGCTTTGAACCGCCTGGCCGCTTGCGCCCTTGACCAGATTGTCCTCCGCGCTCATCACAATCAGCCGGCCTGTCCGCGAATCCAACCGCCACGCGATTTCAATGACGTTCGTTCCGTTGACATTTTTTGTGTCGGGCAGATTTTCCCCTTCGAGCAATCGAACGAATGGTTCGCTGCCGTAGGCGTCCGCGTAGCACGCGGAAATTTTTTCGTTCAGCGAATTCATTTCCGCCGCGGTCGAGAAATGCCGTTCCGGCGCGAGATAAAGAGTCGTGAGAATTCCGCGATTGACCGGGATCAAATGCGGCGTGAATTGAATCGTCACTTGCGTTTTCGCCGCGAGCGAAAGCTGTTCCTCGATTTCCGACAAATGCCGGTGCTTCGGCACGCCGTAAGGCCGGACGCTCTCGTTGCACTCGCAAAAAAGACAGTCCAATTGCGCCTTGCGGCCCGCGCCGCTGACGCCGCTCAAGGAATCAGCGATGATGCCGGTTGATTTGATCAAGCCGGATTTCAACAGCGGAATTACCGGCAATAAAATACTTGTCGGGTAGCAACCCGGCGAGGCGATGAGCAAAGATTTTTTGATCCCGGCGCGATAAATTTCCGGCAGGCCATAGGCTGATTTTTTCAGCAATTCCGGCGCAGGATGGTCATGCGCGTAAAATTCCTTGTAAATGTCCGCGCTCTTGAGCCGGAAATCCGCGCTCAAATCAATCACGACAACGCCCGCGTCGAGCAGCGGCACCGCATATTCGGCGGCGACGCCGTGTGGCAGCGCGAGAAAGAACACGTCGGCCTGCTTCGCGAGAACTTCAGCGTTTGGTTCGCTGAACCGGAGCGATTTGGATTTTGGATGGCTGGCGAATTTTGGAAACACTTGCGCCAAAGTTTGTCCGGCATTTTGGCGCGAGGTCACGGCGACCAGTTCCGCGTGCGGATGGTTCAACAGCAATTGCACCAGGACTTCGCCGGAATAGCCCGACGCGCCGACGACGGCGACTTTTTTCATTTTCATTTTCAAAAATAAATTGAACAACAAAGTAACCAAGTAACAAAGTTTTTTCCGGCCTTGGTTGCTTTGTTTCTTTGTTGTTAAAACAAAAAACCCTGCCGGATTGACCCGGCAGGGTTTGAAAAATTCCGAAACGATCAACGCTTCGAGAACTGGAAGCGCTTGCGCGCACCCGGCTGGCCGTATTTCTTGCGTTCGCGCGCGCGCGGGTCGCGCGTGAGCAAACCTTCCGCCTTCAATGGAGGACGGAGATTTGCGTCGAATTTAATCAGCGCGCGGGAAATGCCATGGCGCACCGCGTCGGCCTGGCCGTTCGGCCCGCCGCCCGCGACGTTCACGCGCACGTCAAATTTTTCCAGCGCCCCGGCGACCGTCAATGGCTGGATGACCACGGCGCGCAAGGTTTCAAGCGGAAAATAATTTTCAAACGTCCGGCGGTTGACGGTGATCTTGCCGCTGCCGGTCGCGAGACGCACGCGCGCGACGGCGGTTTTGCGCCGGCCCGTGCCGAGAAATTCAATGATTGGAATGGAAGTGGATTTGGCCATGATAAAAATTATTTGGCGACAGCGAGCACGGACGGCGTTTGCGCGGCGTGATCGTGCTTCGGGCCTTTATAGACTTTGAGCTTGGTGAGCAACTGCGCGCCGAGCCGGTTCTTGGGGATCATGCCTTTGACGGCGTGCATGATGAGGTTTTCCGGCTGCTTGGCGCGGACTTGCGCGACGGTGGCGTATTTCTCGCCGCCTTTCCAGCCGGAATAGCTCATGAACTTCTTGTCCGTTTCTTTCTTGCCGGTCACGCGGACTTTTTCCGCGTTGATGACGACGACAAAATCGCCGGCATCAAGGTGCGGCGTATAAACAGGCTTGTTTTTGCCGCGCAACACGTCGGCAACCTGCGCGGCCAGACGGCCGAGCACCGCGCCGTCGGCATCAATGACGTGCCACTTGCGCTCATCCAAATTCACTTTAGGCAGATACGTTTTCATCTTAAATCCCGGCAAAGGGACGTGAAATTTATCAGACTCGCAAACGAAGTCAACTGGTCATTTTCGATGCAGCCGAGGGTGTCGCCTGAAGAAGCCAAAACGATTGACGGCGCGATTCGCCGGTTCAGGCAACGCAAATCCGGCTGGATGCGGGTAGTGGGTAGTGGGTCAGTTTGAAATCGTTCGGGTTTTACCCCATTGTGTCTTGAATCAATCGGTGCGATATTCCTGTGTAGATTTTAGTTTTAGCCGACTTGACGTTTCATGGCGAATATGACAATAAAGTGGCCGTGTCCAAGAAAAATCCGAATCGGCCTGTTGGTTTATGGGAAGCAATCCGTGATGTGCTTATTGAATCCATGAGAAAAGGCCAATTGCCGCCGGTGGCTGTCGGAATGGTGTTCGCTCTTTTTCTGGTCAAAACCCCATCGGATTATTACCCCACAATTTGGAATAAAATTTTTGAATTGCGCCAAACAATTTTGGTCTCTAGTTTAGTGTTGAATTTGGTTGTGTGTATTGGCTGGTTTTGGAATGCTCGGAGTTTAAGACGAACATTTCAGGCTGAAAACGAAAGAATCATAACGGAACGAAATTTGTTACAGGAAAAGTTGGGTGTGAGCGTAGAATCAAGCGAATAGGAATTTTAATTTATGTTTGTGGTTGTTTTTTTGATTTTGACGATAGTTTCGGTGTTTCATTTTATTTATCAAGGGATTTTACTGCCCTCTTATCGTCTGCAATGCCGCATTCACCTCTTTGAGCTTCGAGATAAACTGCGTCGCCTACAGTTGCAGAATCCTGCCCTTGATGAGCAGGCGTTTTGTTTTGTGCAAGAATCAATTAATTGTTGGGTTAAACAGCTTGCGTTTGACCTCTTTCTTCTTTTGAAGATCAATGACGCCATTGAAAAGGATACTCAATTTATGGAAAAATTATCCAAGCGTTCAGAAAGAATTAAAAATTGCAACTCGGAAGAATTGAAAGAAATAGCATTGGAAGTTAGAAAAACTGTGCAGAAGATTGTAATCTTAAATTCAGTGGTGCTGTTTATCTATTTATTGCCGCTTGCTTTTCTCGCATTCTGTTTTAGAAAGTTTATTGAAGGCGTCAAACGCATGGCGTGTGTTTCTGAATGGGAAATGGGTAAATTTGTTGTTACCGAACGCATCCCGACTTAATTTCAGGTCAATTCCACAATTTCTTCCAAGCTCCAAACGTGGTCTGAAATCCCCGCTTCCATCGCAGGAGTCACGCGCAAAGTCTGGTGAACACGGGCGAAATCCAACTGAAACCGTTCTTTTATACGTCCATGCCCTAATTTCATGCCAAACGGCCAAAATGCAAGACTGCCAACCCCTGAAAAACTAAATTAGGTGACTACCCTTTTTTCTTTCGCTTCCATCGTCCGGTGGTTTCTGCTAAAAGCCCAGCGTGTATCTGGAGTTTTATGGATTGAAGCAGCCGCCGTTCGACCTCACGCCGAACCCGCGCCTCCTGTTCCACAGCGGGAAGCATCGCGAGGCGATCAACCACCTGCTTTACGGCATCCGCGAGCGCAAGGGCTTCGTGCAGCTCACCGGCGAGATCGGCGCGGGCAAGACGACGCTCTGCCGCGCGCTGCTCGAACAGCTTGACGGAAAATATGCCACCGCGCTCATCCTGAACCCGGCGTTGAACGCGAACGAATTGATGAAGGCCATCGCGACGGAATTCGGACTCGAAGTCAACGGCTTCGACCGGCTGGAAAACATCGCGGCCATCACGGAATTTCTTCTCAAGCAGGCAAAAAAAAACCGTGAAACGGTCCTGATCATTGATGAGGCGCAGAATTTGACGGAAGACCTGCTCGAACAGGTCCGGCTGCTTTCCAACATCGAGACCGATGACCGGAAGCTCTTGCAGATCGTCCTGATGGGGCAGCCGGAACTGCGCGCCCGCCTGAACAGCCCGCGCCTGAAGCAGTTGCGCCAGCGCATCACGGTGCGTTACCACCTCATGCCGCTCACTCGGATCGAGGCCGGCCAATACATCCAGCACCGGCTCGAACTCGTCGGCGCGCGGGGCGTCCCGTTTTTCACGCAGCCCGCGCTCTGGCGGGTCTATCTTTACAGCGGCGGCGTCCCGCGTCTCGTCAACGCCGTCTGCGACAAGGCGCTGCTCGCCGGTTTTGTCGAGCAGAGCGACCGCATCACCTACCGCATGGTCAGCCGCGCCATCCGTGAACTGGAAGGAAAAATCATCGCATGAGCCTCATCAACGACGCGCTGAAACAAGCCCGGCAGTCGCAACAGCCGAATCAAGCGGACGGCCAGTTGCCGCTGCGCCCGGTCGCAGCCGCCCCGCCTCGCGCCGCGCACTGGATGCTGCCGCTGGCCGTGATCGCGCTCGTTGGCGCGTCCGTATTTTTCATCTGGCTGGCGCTGGCCGGGCGCAAAACGCCGGCGGCAAAAGCACCGGAACTTTCGGCGTCGCAGCCGGCACCGCCCGCGCCCGCGCCACCCGTCGCCATCGCCACCAACACGCCGGTTGTTTCAAACAATGTCGCCGCAGCCCCGTCATTGTTGCCGCCGCCAAAATTGCAGGGCATCATTTATGGCCGGAAATCCTGGGCGATTGTTGACGGAAACACCGTTTATGTCGGCGACAGCGTGGACAATTTCCGCGTGAAGGAAATCACCCCGAACAGCATTACGCTGGTAAGCCCGGACGGTTCGGAGAAGAAACTGGTGATGGGCGAATAAAATTCCGACACGATTTCGCGTGCGACTTTTGAAAAAAATCACCCTCTCGCCCGCCACCGCGCGCGTCGCGCCTTTTGTCATTTTTCTCGCGCTGACGTTCTGCCAGGGGAAATTCGGCGCGGCCTCGGCCTACTGGTTTTATTTTGCGAAGACAGTCGTCGGCGCATGGCTCGTTTGGAAAATGCGCCCGCTCGTTTCCGAAATGCGCTGGGCAATCAGTTGGGAGGCAATTGTTGTCGGCGTCGTAATTTTTGCGGTCTGGGCCGGGCTTGATCCGTTTTATCCGCACTTGATGAAAGGCGGCGCGACGGGAAATCCCAATGAGGCTTTTGGCGAAGGCTCCGCGCTCGCGTGGTTCTTCATCGCAGTTCACATTTTGGGAATGACATTCGTCGTGCCGCCGCTGGAGGAAGTCTTCTACCGCTCGTTCTTGTATCGTTACCTTGCCAGCCAGAATTTCCAGTCCGTGCCGATGAATCAATTTCTCTCGTGGCCGTTTTTTGCGACGGCGTTCGTGTTCGGCTTTTCACACAACGAATGGCTCGCGGGGATTTTGTGCGGCGCGGCGTATCAATGGCTCGTCCTCCGCAAAAACCGACTGGGCGACGCGATGACGGCTCACGCCATCACGAACTTTCTGCTCGGCGCGTGGATTGTCCGGGAGCATGCGTGGAATTTCTGGTGAAAAATACAGCAGCGGACGCGGGTTCGCTCTGGTTTCACAAATCGAAATGAGCCGACTCACGTCGGCTACTACTTCGCGTCAATGTCAATCGCGTTGCGTTCGAGCGTGCTGCCTTCCTGCTCGGCGAGATTGGCCAGGGATTCCTCGTAGTTGGCGAGCGCGCGGATTTCCTGGCCGCGCGCGGTGGTCAGGGCGCTTTGATATTGCAGCACTTCAAAGGTCGTGGCCTTGCCGACGGCGTAGGTTTTCTGCTCGGCGTCGAGCGCGGCCTCGGCATAAACGCGCGCCAGCCGCGTGGCGTCCACGCTTTCATAGCTGGACTGCGCCTGTTTGACCGCGTTGTCAATCTCCACCATGACGTTTTGTTCGAACTGCTTGAGTTGCAGCACGACCTGCTGCAACGTCGCCTTGGCGGTCTTGTATTGGTTGCGCGGCCCGACGTTGCTCAACGGAATGGAAATCTGCGCGCCGTAGGTGTAATACGGACGGTCAACGGAATTGATCTGGTCGAATGTGGCGTTGTAACTCCGCCCCGCCCCGTTGTAGCCGTAGGTGCCGATCAAATCCAGTTCGGGAAAAAGCTGGTTGCGGGAAAACTTCAACTGGATGCCCTGCTGCTCCACGTTGAGCCGCGCCTGCAAAAGGTCGGGCCGCTCGGTCATGCCCTTGTTCCAACTCTCCTGCAAGTCGAACATTTGCAGCGGCGCCTCAAGCGTCGCCGTCGGCTGGATGTTTGAGCCGTGCCAGTCGGCGTAAGCGTCGGTGAGCAGGCTTTTCAATGTGTTCTGGTCAACGGACAGCGAGTATTGCGCCGTGATCAAACTCGCCTTGTCTTGCGCGACCTGCGACTCGTCCTGCTGCACGCTCAACTGCGCGAGCGTCCCGATTTGCAGACGCTGCTTGTCCTGATCCAACTGCGTCTGCGCCAGGCCGAGCGCCTCCTGCTGCACTTTCACATCGTCCTGCGCGTAAATCAGCTCGTAGTAGGCGTTCGCCACGGCGGTGACGCTCGTGATGATCTGCTCCCGCAAACCCTGCTCGGAATACTTCAGCCGGTTTTTGGCGACGCGGATCGTGAGCCGCGTGCTGTCAATCCAGAAATTTTTCAGCAGCGGCTGCGTCGCGCTCAACTGGACCGAGCCGCCCGAGCTTTGAAATATATTTGTCAGGGAAACCGGGAAAGACGAATTGTATGTCTTTGAAACATTGCCGCTCAAACCGTAAGTCATGCCCCACGGCGTCGAGCCGTCAAGGCTGGAACTGAAACTGTTTGCGTCGGAAGTGCTGGACGGCGCGCCTTCCGCGCCCGACTCATCGTGATTGTGCTGGCCGGAAATGTTGAGCGTCGGATCGTAGCCGCCATAGTCCGCGTCCAGGTCGTAGAGCGAGATTTGCGGATTGATGCGCTCGATTTGCACGTCGAGATTGTGCGCCAGCGCCTGCTGGATGCAGTCTGTCAGCGACATCGTGCGCGTCGCGCCCGCGTCCGTGTTCGTCTGCGCGACGACGGCGAAGATCCCCGCGAAAAAAAATGATGCTGCGCTTAAACTTTTCATGGTGCGTGATTTTGCAGCTTTCGCCGCGTTTCGTCAAATGCAAGACGCCGGAAAATGCCGCAAAGTAACCAACTGGTTAATTACCGCGAAAAATCCCGCGGCGCGCAAGACCAAAGTGCAATTTCATGTTTTGCGCCTTTTCACGGCTGCCGTCCTCATTTCGCCGCCGGGACATTTTCGATTTTCGCGTTTATCTCCAGGAATTCGAGGACTTTTTCGTGGGTGATCTGGTCGTAAAGCTCGTTGATGCCGTTGCGCTTCTGCAAATCCTTGATGAACTGGTCCGGCGGAATCTGATATGCCGCCGAGAGCGACTGCACGCGCTGCAAAACCTCCTCCTGCGAGACGGAGATTTTTTTCTGCTCCGCGATGCGCTGGATCAAAAACGCCAGCCGCACGCGCTCCTTCGCGCTGCGCGCCGCCGCCGTGTAAATCTCCTCCTTCTGCTTCTCGATCAGATCGCGCGGGACGCCGCGCTTGGAATTTTCCTGCACGATGTTATAGACCACGTTGCGCGTCTCGTGCGCGACCGCCGTTTCCGGCAGGTCAAAATTCGCGCCGCCGAGCAGCGCGTCAATGATCTGGCGGTGAACCGTCTTCCGCTGCGAATGCCGCAATTCATTTTCCAAATCCACGCGCACGCCCGCGCGGAGTTTTTCCAGATTTTCCGCTCCGAACTTTTTCGCCAGTTCGTCGTCAACCGGCGGCGAAATCTTTTCCTTCACCTCGGCGACCTCGACTTCAAAAACGCCCTTCCTGCCCGACAACTCCTTCGTCACAAAATCGGCGGGAAAATCCACGTTGACGGTTTTCTTGTCGCCCGCCTTCGCGCCGACGAGCTGCCCGGCAAAACCGCCGATGAACGTGTCCGGCGCGATGTCCACCCAGAAATTTTTCTGCTCCGTCAAACCCTTCGCCGTCGGCGCGGTTTCAGTGATCGGCTTGCCGTCGCAGGCGCCGGTATAATTCACCACGGCCACGTCGCCCATCTTCAATTCGCGCGCGACCGTTTCAAATTTGACATGCTGCTGCGCCAGCAGACCCAGCGCGCGCTCGATGTCTTCGTCCGTGACGGATTTAATTTCGCGATTGACCGTCAAACCTTTGTATTGCGGCAGTTCAAATTCCGGCGCGGTCTCGATGGTCGCGGCGAACTGCAGATTTTGCCCGCGTTCAAACTGGATTTCCTCGATGTCGGGATTGCCGAGGACGTGGAGTTTTTTTTCCTCGAGCGCCTTGCGATAATTCTCGCCGATGAGCTTGCGCTTGGCATCGTCCTTGATGTCGGCCTCGTATTTTTTGGCGACCATGTCGCGCGGGGCCTTGCCGGGGCGGAAGCCGGGCAGCGCGGCCTGTTTCTGGTAATCCTTCGTGACGGCGTCGAAGATTTCGTCCACGGCCTTCGCGTCCACTTCCACGCGGAGAAGTTTTTTGCACGGCGCCAGATTTTCAACGGTGATGTTCACAATAAATTTTCGCAAAATCTCATTTTGCGAGCCGCGCATCATAAATGAAATAAACGGAGAACGTCAACGGTTTTAGTCTCGTGCCACGCGGATAATTTCACGAACGGCCGGGCCAGATGCGTTTGCCGCTGGGCGCGAGTTTGAGCGCCAGCGTGCCGCCGTCCGCGCCGCTGCCCATGATGATGAGGTCGTAATGATTCGTGCTCATGGATTTGTCTTTGGTGTCGCCGGGGGTTTGGTCCGCGGCCGCAGCAGCTTGGCGATCAGGCCGGTCCAGCCGGTCTGGTGGGATGCGCCGCAGCCGCGCCCGCTGTCGCCGTGGAAGTATTCGTGAAACAGGACGTAATCCTTGAAATGCGGATCGGTCGCGAGCTTGGGATGATATTTCAAAACGGGACGCTGGCCGTCTTCACCTTTCAGAAATAATTTTGCGAGGCGGCGCGTCAGTTCGTCGGCAACGTCGTTGATGGTGATGAATTTTCCCGAGCCGGTCGGGCACTCGATTTTGAAATCGTCGCCGTAATAGTAATGGAATTTTTGGAGCGACTCGATGAGCAGAAAATTCAGAGGCATCCACACCGGCCCGCGCCAGTTGGAATTGCCACCAAACAGGCCGCTTTCGGATTCCGCCGGCCAGTAAGCCACTTCGTAGGTCTGGCCGCCGGTCACGAAACAAAACGGGTTTTGCGCGTGCGCCTTTGACAGCGAGCGCACGCCTTGACCCGAAAGAAATTGAGTTTCATCCAGCATCCGGCGGAGCAGCGCCTTCATGCGATGGCCGCGCAGGAGCGAAAGCAGTTTGCGGTCGCTCGCGCCGCAAGTTTTCCAGTCCGAGATCAGCGCCGCCAACTGCGGGCGATGTTGCAAATACCATTCCATGCGCCCGGCAAATCCCGGCAGCTTGTTGATCACGTCCGGATCCAGCACTTCCACGGCGAGCAGCGGGATCAGTCCGACGGCGGACTGGATTTTCATCGGCACATTTTCGCCGTCCGGCAGATTCAGGTGGTCGTAATAAAATTGATCCGCCTCGTCCCACAAACCCAGGCAATCTTCGCCCGCGCCGTTGATGGCGGCGGCGATGGCCAGAAAATGCTCAAAAAATTTCGTGGCGATGTCTTCATAGACATGATCATGCTGCGCCAGTTCGAGCGCGATGCGCAGCAGATTCAGGCAATACATCGCCATCCAGCTCGTGCCGTCCGCTTGATTGATAAAACCGCCGGTCGGCAAGGGCTTGCTGCGGTCAAAGCAGCCGATGTTGTCCAGGCCGAGAAAGCCGCCCTGAAAAATATTGCGGCCCTGCTCGTCCTTGCGGTTGACCCACCAGGTGAAATTCAAGAGCAGCTTCTGAAACACGCGTTCCAAAAATTCCAGATCGCCGGTGTCGGCCGGATTGGTTTCGCGCCGCTGCCGGCGGTCAATTTGAAAAACCCGGAACGTCGCCCACGCGTGGACCGGCGGGTTCACATCGCCGAACGCCCATTCGTAGGCGGGCAACTGGCCGTTCGGGTGCATATACCATTCGCGCATTAGCAGCACGAGCTGGCTCTTGGCAAAGTCAGCGTCAATTTCGGCGAGCGCCACGCAATGAAACGCCCAGTCCCAAGCGGCGAACCACGGATATTCCCACTTGTCCGGCATGGAAATCACGTCGGCGTTGTTCAAATGTTTCCAATTGCAATTGCGTCCGTGCTTGCGCTCTGGCGGCGGTGGCGGCTGGGCTGGATCGCCCTTCAACCAAACCGGCACGTCGTAATGAAAAAATTGTTTGCTCCAAATCATGCCGGCGAACGCCTGACGCTGAACCATTTTGGCGTCGGCATCGCTCATCGCGTGCTGCAAACCGGCGTAAAATTCATCCGCCTCGCTTTGTCGCAGAGAAAAAATCGCGTCAAAATCGTCCCAAGGTTTGGCGACAGATGGCGCGTCCGTCTTCGCCAAACGCAATCGCACGGAAACCGATTGCCCGGCCGGCACGGTCAATTCGTAAAGCGCGCCGGCCCTGGTGCCGGCCTGCGCGGGATTCACGGCCGATTTATTTCCGGCGATCACATATTCGTGAAAGGCGTCCTTGAAAAAACCTTGTGTGTCGAGCTGGCCGTAGAGCCGGCGCGCGTTGGTTTCATTCTCGGTGAACAACAAGGTTGGATTGCCGTCGCCGGCGAGCCGGAAACCGCCCAATTGTTCATGCTCAATTTTTATGCCGGCTTGATCGGCCGAGAGTTTGTGCGCGTGGCCATTTGAATTCCACGACCACGTGTTGCGAAAACAAATTTGCGGCAGCAGCGTCAGCTTGGCCGCCTCCGAGCCGCGATTGTGGACGGTGACGCGCATGAGAATATCATCCGGCGCCGCCTTGGCGTATTCCACAAAGAC
>DATCDZ010000060.1:0-7119 GCA_036510395.1 Verrucomicrobiia bacterium | reverse complement strand
ATTGGTGGCAAGCTTGATGGCTTTGTCCTGTCTCGACTGCCGGACAAAAGTCCAGAGCTTTCATGACCAAAAACGCGAGAAGAATCAAGCGGGGAAATTTGCCTTACGTCAGGGTGTTTATTTTTGAAGCGTGCGCGGCTCCGTGGAGAAAAAAGAAGTTCGTTTCTGATGTGTTCTCATCCATGACTTTGAATTCGGTGAGCTTTCCTACCCTTCCCACGAAGCAATGGTATCCCAGACCAGCCATGAACTCGATGATCTGGTTGGGGTGGTAGTTAAACTTTGCCGCCCATTTGCGAAGCATTTCTGCGAATACCATGGGCTTGAATTTCTTCAGCGTCTCGGTTCCACCGGTTAGCGCAAACAATTCAGCCCCTTCAACGTCGCACTTAATGAAGTCAACGCGTGCGCCGGTTTTTGCCGTAAAACTGTCCAGGCGCTGTATTTTGCATTCCACCTTCTGCGCCTCGCTGGTTCCCTGCAGATTCACAGCCGAAGCCCCGACTGATCCGCGCGGGTCGAAATAAAATGTCAATTCGCCTTCGCGGTCGGAAAACCCGAAGTTGTGTGGACGAACCTGCGTCGCCTGGTTGAGACCAATGTTCGCCCGCAGGTAGCCGAATGTGGCCGGGATGGGTTCAAACGCATAGATGGTTGAGTTTGGAAAAGCCTTGGCGAAATTGAGCGAATACCAGCCGATGTTTGCACCAATATCAAAAATGCTCATGTGATCCTCCAAAAGACGGAACATCAAATCCGAATCCGCCTTCTCGTAGGCACCAAAGTTTAGTATCTCAATTGGCGCGATCCTTTTGTCAGCCTTGTCGCACAGTATCTTGATCCCGGTTTTCCGCGCCTCAATGATTAGCCGCCCGCCTGAAATCTCGATGCGGCCAATCTCCGTTCCCTTTAGGAATTCAGCGTAATCAAACAGTTGCGAATGCAGGCGATGCATCTCGTCGATGTATTGCTGTTTGTTGATGGTGTTGGCGTGAAATGCAGCTTGCAACTCAAACAGGTTCATAAATGGTATTGTATTGTTCGCTTAAATCCCTCGTCCACCGATATGGTTGGTTCCCAGCCGATTTGGTGAATTTTTGAAATATCGGGACAGTTTCTCGTGATCTGACTCTTAAGGTAATCTGGAGACTTGGCAGCCTCGTCGAGGACGACCTCCAGCCGTTTGCCGGGATGAAGACTGACGAGCAGATTGGCCAGATCGAGAATGGTTAACTCGCCCCGGTCGTTGCCAACATTGTAGGCCTGTCCAATTTCCCCCTTGAACAGGACGGTAAAAAATCCAAGAATGGCGTCAGCCAGATAACAAAAAGCACGCATCGCGGAGCCGTCGCTCTTCATCACAATGTTCCGGTGATTTACAACGTCCGCCACAAAATCCGCGAATACACGCCCATCGTCGAGCCGCATTCCCGGTCCGTATGTATGGAACGGGCGGACAATTTTAGCCGGGACACTATGTTGATGCGCCCAAGCCACACACATCGTTTCTCCCAGCCGCTTGCTTTCTGCATAGCAGGAACGGACATCGGTGGGATCAATGTATCCATAAGCATCTTCCTTGGTGGGAATTTGAGTGGAGTCGAGTCGTCCATAAACCTCTCCGCTGCTGAAGAAGAGAAATACTTCAGGACGTTTTTCCATCGCAAGGTTCAGAAGATGAAGGGTTCCCAAAACATTAGCCGACAGGGTTCCAACCGGATCGGTGCCGAAAAATTTTGGACTCGCCTGACTGGCGGCATGAATGATGAAGTGAACGCTCTCGCTGAGCGCGGCAGGCTGGCACACATCTTGGACGAGAAACCGCAGATCCGCTCTCCCTTTGTAGGCTGAAAATCGCTCCAGCGCACGCTCCTGGTTTCGCACCAACGCAATGACAGTGGCGGGATTCGACTTGTTCTGCCGTTCATTCAGATAGAGCACTGTTTCCACCATGTAGGCAGGCAGAAAACCATTTGCGCCTGAAACGAGCACCGTCTTTCCCGCCAAAGCCGCCCAAGGCAGATTGGCAGCGGTGATCCAAGCCAGATCCGCCTCAATCTCGGATCGTCTTGCCGCACACTTTGGCTTAAATTTTTTGGCGTTGTCGCTCATGGCGCATTAGTAAAGTCATTGGCCGCAACGGCAACCTCAATATTTCAGAACAAATTTTCGGATTGTATCTGCCATGTAGTCGAGCATGTCTGACGTAAGGCCGGGATAGGTGCCGATGAACATGGCTTCATTCATGATGTGGTCAGCACCCGTGAGGTTTCCAACCACGCGAACCGCGTCATGCCGATCTTTACGCAACTGCACAAACGCCGGCTGGCGAAGAAGATTGCCGCCGAACAACATCCGGCTGCCGATTTTGGCCGCGTCCAATGCGCACGCAAATTCCGTTCGCGTGAACGGCGAGATCGGTTTCACACGCATCATAAATCCAAACCACGAGCAGACGGTCCGGTGCCCTGAAGCATCCCATGCAAAGCCATCCGGCGTCCATCCGATGGCATGAGTCGGCAGCATGAATTCTAAAAACTCCTCCAAACCGGCCAGCCCTGCGCGCAAATAATTCCAATTATCAATTCGGCACTGCACAAACTGCGGCAATTTTTTGAGCTGCTGGCGTCCAATCGCGGCCTGCGTGTCCAGCGGCTTCAAATTGTAGCCGAGGTGCGAATAGATGTATTTGTGGTCGTAGCCTTCCGGCAGCTCGCCGAGTTTCCAGCCGAACCGTTTGTTGCAGGTGTTGTCCTTGCCGCTGGCGCACCAGCAGTCGCGTCCCCAATCGCGGAAACTTTCCACCAGCACCTTCAGTTTCATGTCGCGGACGACGTTGACCGCGCCGCCCTCGCCCATCGTGATGTGATGCGGCGGATAAAACGATTGCGTCGAAAGATCGCCGAACGTGCCGGTCAACTGGCCGTCGTAAGTCGCGCCGAGCGCGTCGCAATTGTCCTCGATCAGCCAAAGCCCGTGCCTGCGGCAAAATTCCGCGACAACGGACAAATCAAACGGATTGCCAAGCGTGTGCGCCATCATCACGGCCTTGGTTTTGCCGGGAACAAAGGCTTCTTCCAATTGCTCCACGCGCGTATTCAGCGTGAGCGGGTCGTTGTCAATGAACACCGGCACGCAGCCATTCTGGATGATGGGCGCAACGGTCGTGGGAAATCCGGCTGCTGCGGTGATGACTTCGTCGCCCGGCCGCAGACGGCGTTCGCCCAGCTTCGGGCTTGTCAGCGCGGAAATGGCGAGCAGGTTGGCCGAGGAACCGGAATTGACGAGAATCGTTTTTTTTATTTTCAGAAAGGCTGCCAGTTCATTTTCCAGCGCGTCGCCTTCCGGCCCCAGCGTCAGCCAAAAATCAAGCATGGCGCTGACCGCTGCCTCCACTTCATCTTCGTTAAAAACACGACCCGCATAAGGAATGATTGACTCCCCCGGAACAAATGGAACGGATTTGTCCTGTTCAGAGGCAGGCCGGTTGTTTTGATGCGTCAACCTGCTGTATTCACGCGTCAGGCGAAGAATCTCCGCTTTGATGTCTGTCGGTGTCCTGCTCATTTGTTGGTTTTAGCCCAAAGTAATTTTTTAGTTTTGGCGTCGGCGCAATAACCGGAAATCTGTCCATGCAAAAGTTCCCGCGCGAGTTCCGGCGACTTTGCGGCGGCGCGATACCAGGCGACCGTTTGTCCGATGGTCTCGGAAAAATTCCAGACCGGTTTCCACTTCAACAGGCGCAACGCCTTGGCCGTTTCCAGATGCAGCAATTTCGCCTCGTGGACGGCGTGCGGGTTTGATCTGTCCGTCCATCCGCCCGGCCAGTGTTTGATAATTTCTTCCACCAGTTCGCGCACGGTGCGGTTGGCCCCGCGCTTCGGGCCAAAGTTGAAGGCGGACTCCAACGTAGAGTTCGCACTATTCCGGCCAGCCAGACTTGCAGCAAGCCAGAGGTAACCGCCCAACGGTTCCAAAACGTGCTGCCACGGGCGCGTGGAATTTGGATTGCGGACGGGAACCGGCTGTTTTTTTTGCAGGGCGCGGATGCAGTCGGGGACAATCCGGTCTTTCGCCCAGTCGCCGCCGCCGATGACGTTGCCCGCGCGCGCGCTCGCGATGCGAACCGGATGATTTTTGAAAAAAGAACGACGCCATGCGGCGATGGCGATTTCAGCGGCGGCTTTGCTTGAACTGTAGGGATCGTGGCCGCCGAGACAATCTTCTTCACGATAGCCGCGATGCCATTCGCGGTTTTCATAGCATTTGTCGGTCGTGACAAGAACTGCGGCGCACGGTTTTTTCAGTTCACGCAACGCCTCCATGACGTGAACCGTGCCCATGACGTTTGTGGCGTAAGTTTCCACCGGCTGTTCGTAGGACAACCGCACCAACGGCTGCGCCGCGAGATGAAACACAAAATCCGGCCGGACGGCCTTGATGGATTTGCACACGGCGGACGGATCGCGGATGTCGTTTATTTCACTGGTGATATGTCCGGCCAATTGCAATTGATTGAACAATGCGGGCGTCGTTTCAGGCGGCAGGGAATAACCATGCACGCGCGCGCCGAGCAGCAGCAGCCATTCCGCCAGCCACGAGCCTTTGAAGCCGGTCGCGCCGGACAGCCAGACATTCTTTCCGTGAAAAGCGTTGCCGAACATCACCAAATTCTCCACGGCGCGTTGCCTTCCGTCCAGAGTTTGTTCAGCCATTCAAATTCGCGGTAAGTGTCCATCGGCTGCCAGAAACCGTCGTGTTTGAAGGCTTTAAGCTGTTTATCACCCGCCAATTTCTCCAGCGGCTGGCGTTCCAAGATCAAATTCTCGTCCGCCGGCTGCAAAAACTTTTCAAGCCCCGCGCGTTTCAGGATGAAAAAACCGCCGTTGATTCGCCCTGCGGCCACGTCCGGCTTTTCCTTGAAATCGCTGACGTGCTCCAGTTCGTCTATCACCATTTCACCGAAACGCGACGGCGCGCGCACGGCGGCCACCGTCGCCTGCCGTCTGTGTTTTTTGTGAAACGCCAGTTCAGATTTCAAATCAATGTCCGCCACGCCGTCGCCGTAAGTGAGCGCGAAATTTTCCGATCTGATGTAAGGCAGTGCGCGCAGCACGCGCATCCCGGTCATCGTTGCCGCGCCTGTCTCGACAAAGGTGATTTTCCAGCCCTCCTCGGTGTGGGCGTTGTGGTGTTTTATTTTTTTTGTCGAGCCGAGCGTGAGCGTGAAATCATTGTTCAAGGTTTCGTAGTTCAAAAAATAATCCTTGATCATCGCGCCCTTGTAGCCGAGGCACAGCACGAACTCCTTGAACCCGTGCGCGGCGTAAATCTTCATGATGTGCCAGAGGATCGGGCGTCCTCCGATTTCCACCATCGGCTTGGGGCGGTATTCCGTTTCTTCCCGCAACCGGGTTCCCAGTCCGCCGCACAAAATCATCACCTGCATAAATCAATTGGTTTCGAGTCTGTAAAGTCATCGGCAACCGCGTCGCCTGCTTTGACTCGCGGTCATGTTACATTGACTCGCGTGTCCATCAAGGTTGAAATGCGGCCGGCATTTTTGAAGATGATTTCGGTTTCCTCTTTCGCAACGCCTGCTAAAATGTTTTTATCAAAAGCGTGACTCGCGTGAAATTCTGGGGCGTGCGCGGCTCGATTCCCACTCCGGGCGCGGGCACGGTGCGCTATGGCGGCAACACTTCCTGCGTCGAGGTGCGCATCGGCGGGCAGATTATTATTCTGGACGCGGGCACGGGGCTGCGTCCGCTCGGCAGCGCGCTGCTGGCGAAATTCAACGGCCAGCCGATGAACCTGACGCTGCTGCTCACTCACACGCATTGGGATCATATCCAAGGCCTGCCGTTCTTCGGGCCGATTTACAATTCGCGCTGCCGCCTGAAAATCTGGGGCTGCGAAGGCGCACGCAAGGGCCTGACCAGCATTTTGACCGGCCAGATGGAAAGCACTTATTTTCCCGTTTCATTCGAAACGCTGCCCAGCAACATCGAAATCCATGAACTGAAAAAATATGATTTCAAAATCGGCTCCATCCGCGTGCGGGCGTTCCGCGCGAACCACCCCGGCGTCTGCGTCGGCTACAAATTATTCACGCCGAACGGGACGATTGCTTATTTTCCCGACAACGAATCGCGCGTCGGCGGGCCGGACCGGGACATGATTGAATTCCTGCGCGGCACGGACGTGCTGATTCTCGATTCGCAATATGATTCCGCCGAATACAGGCGGCACGCCGGATGGGGACACGGCTGCGTGGACGATTCCGTCGAACTGGCGCTGCGGGCGAACGTGAAGCGGCTGTTCCTCTTTCACCACGAGCCTGACCACAGCGACAGGCAGATGGACGCCCTGCTCAAGCATGCACGCCAGCTCGTGGCCAAGCAGAAGGCGAAATTGCAAGTGGACGCCGCGCGCGAGGGAATGACGATTGAACTGGGCGGAAAAGGTTCGCGCTGAAATTTTTTAGCCGGGCGAAGAATGGGGGGAAAATTTACGGCCTGATCAATGTTGGTTTTTGTGAACAACTTTGCCGCCGATGCGTGAATTTCACGCGCGATGCGTGAAAATTTCACGCATTGGGGTTCGGAGCAGAAAATCATTTTGCGGTTTTGCTGGGATTTGGCAAAAAAATGAGGTTGGCATCGTCTGTGCTAAAGAAACTTTAGAAATCCAGTTGACAGAAAACGAAATTCCAGTAGAGTTCGCCAACTGTCCCCGGACGAAAACAAAAACAACAAACTATTAGTCAACCTATGAAAAGCATCAAACATAAAAAAGCTTTCACGCTCATCGAATTGCTGGTCGTGATCGCCATCATCGCCATTCTCGCGGCCATGCTGCTGCCGGCGCTCGCCGCCGCCAAGCGCAAGGCGCAGCGCATCAGTTGCGTCAACAACCTCCATCAAATCGGACTCGCCTTCCGCGTCTGGGAAGGGGACAACAACGACAAGTTTCCAATGTCCGTCAGCACGACCGCCGGCGGCGCCGAGGAGAGCGTCTATAATGCCGCAGGCACTGGCAAAATCAACGGCGTGACCAACGTGTGGACATGTATGTCCAACGAATTGAGCACGGCCAAGGTTTTGTATTGTCCCTCGG
>DATCDZ010000059.1:0-7633 GCA_036510395.1 Verrucomicrobiia bacterium | reverse complement strand
CGAACGCCGAACCTTAATCTTCGCGCATGGCAAAAGTCAAAGTCGCCGTCCTCGGCACCGGTTCGCTCGGTCAACATCACGCCCGCATTTATTCCGAACTCCACGCCGCTGGCGATGTCGAACTCACTGGCATTTACGACGCGCACGCAGAAACCGCCCGCAAAATCGCGGAGAAACACAAGCTGCGCATCTTCAATTCCATCGCCGAAGCCGCCGCAAATTCCGATGCGCTCAACATCGTCACGCCGACCATAACGCATTTTGACATCGCCAAGCAATTGCTCGCGCAAGGCAAACACGTCCTCGTCGAGAAACCGATGACCGACAATTCCGCGCAGGCCGCAGAATTGATTCAGATCGCGCGGGAGAAAAATTGCGTCCTGCAAGTCGGCCACGTCGAGCGGTTCAACCCAGTTTTCAAATACGTCGCCAGCGTCGCGAATGACCCGCGCTACATCGAGTGCCAGCGGCTCTCGCCGTTTTCGGCGCGCAGCACGGACATCGGCGTCGTCCTCGATTTGATGATCCACGACCTCGACATCGTCCTCGCGCTCGTGAAATCGCCCGTCACCAACGTCGAAGCCGTCGGCGCGGCGGTCTTGAGCAGGAGCGAGGACATCGCCAACGCGCGATTGAAATTCGCCAGCGGCTGCATCGCCAACATCACCGCCAGCCGCGTGAGCGCCGACCGCCTCCGCAAAATCCGACTCTACAACGGCCCGGCGAACCCCTGCTACATCTCCGCCGACTTCCGATTGCAGGAAGGCCACATCAGCCGCCTCGCAGAAACGACTTCCGCCGTGGCACCGGGGGCGAGCATTGTCAGCGAGTTCGCCAATAAAAAAATCCTGCGCGAACCTGCGCCGATTGAGAAGGCCGAGCCGCTGAAACTGGAACTGCAAAATTTTGTGGAATGTATCCGCGACAAAAAAGCGCCGCTCGTCACCGGCGAATCTGCCAAACGCGCGCTGGATTTGGCGTTTGAAATCACTCGGCAGATTCAACAAATAAAATGAAAAATGGACAAGAGTAAGACTGGTCTTGTTCCGGATTTGTGGGCTACTGGTGAGTGCATGAGAAAACGTGGCGCATTACAATGTGAAAAGCCTGATATGGTTCAAATAGTTGATAGCACAATATTGGATTGAGCAGAACGCACGCTAAAATTTTCTCCGCGTATCTGCGTTAAAAATTAAACCGTGAAACCAACAACCTTCATGCTCATCGCCGGTGCGGCGGGCGGCTTTACTAATTGTCGGAACGGGTGTAAAAGATAACCATGAGCATTACGCTGGATATGCCAAACAACATCCACGAGGCATTGCACGTCACGCCCGCCGAGGCGGAGGCGCGGCTGAAGCTGGAGCTGGCCGTGTCGCTTTATGCGCAAAAGGCGTTGAGCCTCGGCAAGGCGGCTGAAATGGCCGGCTTGGGAGTGCTGGACTTCAACGACATTCTCGCCGAACGCCGGATTCCAATGCATTACGGCGAAAAGGAACTGGCTGAAGACCTCGCTTATGCCCGCAGTCATCAGTGACACTACGGTGCTGAATTACCTCGCCCGAATCGGCCAATTCGGGCTGCTTCGCCTGGAGTTTCGACAAATTTTGATTCTACCGGCGGTTCTCGCCGAATTAAAACGACGTCCTGATTTGCCGGGCGCGGAACATGCGCGACAAGCCCTGGCTGACGGTTGGCTGGAATTGCGTTCGCCGAAAAATCTGGAGGCCGTTGAAACTTTGCGGGTGACATTGGGCGCGGGTGAGTCACAAGCCATCGCACTAGCGCAAGAATTCGCTTCATCCTTGTTATTGATGGATGAAGCGGCGGGACGCGACATTGCCGAACGGCTTCATTTGAATTTGATGGGGACGACTGGCATTCTCTTGCAGGCGCGAAAAAGCGGCGTCATTCCACGACTTAAACCTCTGCTTGATGATTTGCTGCAGCATCATGGCTTCCGCTTGAGCCGTAAAATTTACAACGATGCTTTGCGCGAAGCCGGTGAACAGACGTGAAACCAAAAAACTTCATGCTCATCGCCGGCGAGGCGAGCGGGGATTTGCTCGCGGCGGAACTGGTCGCCGCGCTGCGGGCGCAATCGCCGGACGCGACGTTCTTCGGCGCAGGCGGCCCCAAGATATCCGCCGCCGGAGTTGAACTGGTCCATGAGATGTCGCATCTTTCCGTGGTGGGCATCACCGACGTGTTCAGGAAGATTTTTGAATTCCGCCGGCTGTTGCGGCAGTTGCTAGCGGCTGCCGTCGAGCGCAGGCCGGACGTGGTCATCGGCGTGGATTTCGGCGGGTTCAACTCGCGCTTCGCCCATGCGGTGGAGGAACACGTTCGCAGCAATCCCGGCGGCTGGAATCCTAAAATCGTCCAGTTCATTTCGCCGCAGGTCTGGGCGTCGCGGCCCAGGCGCGCGAACCGGCTAGCGGCGGACTGCGACCTGCTGTTGAGTATTTTCCCGTTTGAGAAGGACTGGTATGCGCAGCGCGTGCCGCAGTTGCGCGTGGAATTCGTCGGCAACCCAATGGTTGACCGTTTTTCTCGCAGGAGCCGAGGTAACGAGGCTCAACTCAAAGAAAAGTTAGAGACTCCCCACGTCGTCCCCTGCAAAAATATTCTTTTGCTGCCCGGCAGCCGGAGGAGTGAATTGAAGAATCATCTGCCGGCGATGCTCGGCGCGTTGAAGCTGATCCAGGAAAAGCTTCCATCGGCGAAGGCAAAAATGGTTTTGCCGGATGACTCGCTGGTTCAACTGGCAAAGTCACTTGGCGTGACGGCGAACGTGGAAATTCAAATTGGTGACTTGCCGCAGGCGCTCGCGCAGGCGGACATTGCCATCGCCAAGACCGGCACGGTGACGATGGAGTGCGCGTTCTTCGGCGTGCCGGCAGTGACGCTCTACAAAGGTTCGTGGCTCAACTACCAGATCGCGCGCCGCCTCATCACGGTGAAGACGTTCACGATGCCAAATCTGCTCGCGGGCGAGGAAGTCTATCCCGAATTTCTTCAGGACGCTTTGACGGCGGAAAATCTCGCTCGCGCCGCGCTGGAATTGTTGCAAGACGGATCGCGCCGGACGAAAATGAAATCGCAGCTCGTGAAAATTGTCGCGTCGCTCGGCGAGCCGGGCGCTGCCAACCGTGCGGCACTGGCGATTTTGAGTTTGTTCAAATGAAAGACCTGATGAATCCGGTTTGTATTTGGAAACACGACAAATAGTGACAAGCGAAAATGAACGGCAAGTCCTAAACGGCGGCGGAAGATTTGCCCGGCTCGGTCTTCAGCCAGTTTTGCATTGGGAAATAATTTTACGTTCCGATTCGCTTTGCGACTGAAAACATCTGATAATCATTTTTTATTTTTGAAGAAAGCCCTTGCCAGAACTATAACCAGCACGACAACGAGTGTGATTACGAGCCATTTTTTATAAACGCCTTCTTCTTTTTGGCGCTCTAGTGCCAGCTTTTGTGCCTTCGCGTTCACCATTTTTTGATTTGATTCTCCAAGCGACATTACGGGATAGATTTTCCCTCTTCTCGTTACCCCATAAGTTATGTTGTTCGATAAAAAAACCAAACCCCGATAGCTCCCCTTAAGCGCTATTCTTGGGTCGAATTCAGCCATGTCAATAGGGTTTTCAGAGAGTTGGAGTTGATTGATTTGCAAACTGAAGCCTTTCTGGGTGACACCGTTTGGACCTAATCCCATGACATCAAATCCAATTGGGAATTTGCCGTCATAAAAATTTGAAGAATATCTATATTGTATCTCCGTTTAACGTCCCACTGAATCTCTTGTCGTGGCAGTCAGCGGAACGCCATTCACATAATGTAATTGGATATCAATTGTTTCAAGATTTGTATTATTTTTGTCAGAAAAATATTCCTGGCATCTGGCTGTGAAATGATCTGTTCCTTTAGCCCACTCCAAAGTATTAGGAACCATTTCTTCAATTCCCAGATTCATAAATCTGTTAATCGCCCATTTCACGTCGCCAACAACCGGCTCGATGGCATCCGTTGTGTTTATTCTCAAATCAGCAAGCCTCAAAGTATCCGCCATCAACATCCATTCAGTGTCGCCGAACCTGCCAGCATGCGTTCCCATAGCCGAGCGGGATAAGATATAATTTGTATGATCTAGGCGAAGCGTGCAGAGATTGGACAGAATAAGGGTGCCACCACGTTGCTCCATGCGCGCAAGAAATTCTGGAGGAGGCGGAGGATCAATAACTTCATACTCGGCACGTTCAATCACTGGTGGGTTTGTCAAAAACGATTCAAATGTCACTGGAACAGAATTAGGCGGCGTTTGGTCATCTGCCGAAGCTTGCTCAATCCACCCGCCAAAAAATAAAAGCACCAAACAAAACAAAATAGTTTGTCGTGCTGCAGTCAACGCACAATATGCGAGCACAATGGATTGTTTCATTTTTTTACTTTGGAATTGATAAAATAATTTGTCGAGAAAAAGTTGCGTTCACAATTTTACCAAACTTCCACCGGCCCTTTCGGCACGGGAATTTGTTCGCGTTGAGTCGAGGCGGGTTCATCGCGCCGGAGCGGAGCGGCGGCGGATTCGCGCATGAAGGACGCAATCATCGGCGGCTGTTGAAATCGGGGAAGCAATTCGCCGTGCTCGTCGAGAAATTGCCGGCGCCAGCGGATGTAATTTTCCAGCACGTCGTGGAATTCCGCGCGCGCGGAAATCTGCACGACGCGTTTGTTGAATTCGTGGCACGGGCCGAACCGCCTGGCATACCACGGCGCGACTTTGCGGAACATCCGGCAGCCGGGTTCCTCGCCAAAAACTTCAATCATCAGATCAAGATGGCGGCACATGATGCGCGTGCGCTCAGAGAAATCGGGTTCGGGCGGAAGTTCAATATTGTTTTCGTAGGAGACGACGTAAGGAGACTCATTCGTTTTCTGAACCACCGCGTCGGAATTGATTAGAGCCTCCTCACGTCGGCTCCTACTATTTTTTTGATATTCCAGCGTGCGCTTGAAAATCCACGGGTCGTAAAACGCGCCGCGCCCGATGCTCACGCCGGCGCAGCCGGTTTCGTCGAACATTTTTTTCGCGGCCTGTGGTGTGATGATGTCGCCGTTGCCGATGACGGGAATATTTTTCACGGCTTCGACGACTTTGCGGATGCCAGTCAGATTCACCGTGCCGCCAAAACCTTGTTCGCGCGTGCGGCCATGAACAAAAATCGCGGCGACACCTACATCTTCCAAAGTTCGCGCCAGATCGGGTGCGGTCAGATTTTCGTCGTCCCAGCCGAGACGCATTTTCGCCGTGACGGGAATTTTCACGGCGTCCACCATTTTTTTCACGAGCGCGGAAGTTTTGCCCAATTCGGTCATCATCGCGGAGCCGCCGCCGACGTTGCAGACTTTTTTCACGGGACAACCCATGTTGATGTCAATGGATTGAACGCCAAGATTTTCCAGAACGATTGCCGCATCGCGCATTTCTTCGGGCACGCTGCCAAACAGTTGCACGGCGAGCGGCGAGTCGGCGGGACGGGTTTCTATCAGCTTGAACGCCCTGGGATTTTTTTCAAGCAGCGAGCGGGCGTTGACCAGATCGGTTGTGCAGAGGCCGGCACCGCCGATTTCGCGCACGACGAGGCGGAACGGCAGGTTGGTGTAACCTGCCAGCGGCGACAGAAAAAGATTGGATTCGAGTTTGAGCGAACCGATTCGCATGGTGTAGATTGTAGCGGAATTGATTGATTGCGAAAGCGGCAATGGCGTGATAGTTTAGCGCGTCAAGGTCAATCGCGGAGTTATGTTCGATATGTTCGACGAAAACGACAAAAAGAAAGACGACAAGAAAAAGCCGCCGGGCGGTTTTAACATTCCCACGTTCACATGGGTCGCATGGATCGCGATCATCGGCAGCATCGTGGCGCTGATGCTCGTAAAACAGCGCTATGCACCTTCCGCTGGCGTAACGATGTCGGAAGCGGAATTTCTTCAGAAATTCGACTCGAACCAGATTGCGCACGCGACGATCACCTATAATTCGTCCATGACCGGCAGCCCGAACAGCGTTATCGGCGCGTTTTACGAAACAGGCAAGGATGGCAGCATCGTTCAAACAAACGGCAAGCCGGCCGAGGTGGATTTCGTCGTGCCTGCCCTAGATTTGACTTCAACGATGAAGGATAAATTGCTGACATCGAACAAAATTGACGAAAATTTTCCCAATCCCATGTTTTCAGAAATCGCCTATCAGTTTTTATTTTTCGTGGGCATCGGCTTGCTGTTCTGGTTTTTGTTCATGCGTCCGCTGAAAATGGCCGGCAAGGGCGCGTTGAGTTTTGGCCGGAGCAAGGCCCGGCTGCTCGCAAAGGACCGGAACAAGACGACTTTCAAAGACGTGGCCGGAGTCGAGGAGGCGATTGAAGAAGTTTCCGAACTCGTGGATTTTTTGAAAGACCCGAAGAAATTCCAAAAACTCGGCGGTCGGATTCCAAAGGGCGTTCTGATGGTCGGCGCTCCTGGAACGGGCAAAACGCTTCTGGCGAAGGCGATTGCCGGCGAGGCGGACGCGAGCTTTTTCAGCATCAGCGGCTCGGACTTTGTGGAAATGTTCGTCGGCGTCGGCGCGAGCCGCGTGCGCGACATGTTCGAGCAGGCTCGTAAAAATGTTCCGTGCCTGATTTTCATTGATGAAATTGACGCAGTGGGACGCAGCCGCGGCGTTGGCCTTGGCGGCGGCAACGACGAGCGTGAGCAGACTTTGAACGCGCTGCTCGTCGAGATGGACGGCTTCGACACGCAGGAAGGAATCATCATCATCGCAGCGACAAACCGCGCGGACGTCCTTGATTCGGCGTTGCTGCGTCCCGGTCGTTTTGACCGTCGCATCACAGTCAATCTGCCGGACGTTCGCGGACGCGAGGCGATTTTGAAAGTCCACGCGCGCAACGTGAAGCTTGATCCCGCAGTTGATTTGTCCGTGACGGCTCGCGGCACGCCCGGTTATTCCGGCGCGGAACTGGCGAATTTATTGAACGAAGCGGCGCTGCTTGCGGCGCGCACGGGAAAAAAATCCGTCGGCCAGCCCGAACTTGAAGAGGCGCGCGACAAAGTCCGCTGGGGACGCGAACGCCGCAGCATGGCGATGACGGACGAAAACAAGAAATTGACCGCTTGGCACGAAGCCGGCCACGCACTCGTGAATGTCCTGCTGGATCACACGCATCCGCTGCACAAGGTGACGATCATTCCGCGCGGGCCTTCGCTCGGCTCGACGATGTCGCTGCCGAAGGAGGACATTTTGAATTACCGCAAGAAGGAGCTGCTTGACACAATCACGATGACGATGGCCGGGCGCATCGCGGAAGAAATTATTTCAGGCGACATCTCGACCGGAGCGGGCGGCGACATTCATCAGGCGACGAGCATGGCGCGCGCAATGGTCTGCCAATACGGCATGAGCGAAAAACTCGGCATGGTGCAATACGTCGAGGACGACGAGTTTTTCCTCGGCCGCGACATGATGCGCCGGAAGACTTACAGCGAGGCGACGGCGCAGGAAATTGACGCCGAGGTGAGCGGCATCATCAACAGTTGCTACCGGCGGGCGCACGAACTGATAGACGCGA
>DATCDZ010000058.1:0-12951 GCA_036510395.1 Verrucomicrobiia bacterium | reverse complement strand
CCTTCCGCCGGATTGACTCGCACGCGACAACGCACCGCCACGCGGCGGATGCAACAAAAGCCTCGCCAAGATTTTTTCGCATTTCTCCGCCGCAAATCAATTCATCGGACGCGGATTCGGGCAATTGCGCCCGCATTTTTTGCGCAGCTTCCGCGCGGGTTTGAGTTTGCGTGAATGGAAATGAATCGGTCACTGAAAACAATTCCGCAAGCGCGCCGGCGGAATCTTTTTTCAGCAAAACCGCGCCTGCACCCGCGCCGTGGATTGCGTCGCGCTGGAACAATTTCATCGTGTCAACCACAACCCAGTCCGTTTCCTCCGCGCCCACAACGACGCACGCATCCATTTTGTCGTCCGCAAGCCATTGCGCGGCGAGCGCAAGACCCTGCAAAAAAGTTCCATCGTCGCCGACCAGCGTATAGCTCGCCGCGTTCGAGCCGAGAAACGCGGCGAGATGGCTGGCTGGCGCGTTGAAAACCGTCTCTGGAAAAATCAGCGGGCTGGCCGTCGCCGGTTCGCGCAAAACCTCCTCGTAAAATCGCCGCGAATAATTCACGCCGCCCGCCATCACGCAAACGACGATGCCTAGACGCAAGGAGCCGCTTTGCACCAGCGAAACATTTTCGCCCAATGCTTCAAGCGCGGCGGCGACTGTGTATTGCGCGATTGAATTCGCCCGCCGCAGGCGCGGATGAGAAAAAAAAGCCGGATGCGGAACTGGCGGCGGAACTGCGCGGACCTGCAATGGTTTTTCCAAGCCCGGACGCGCCAGAGTTTGCGTTGGAAGCGGCAAATCCTTTTTCAAGGCGTCACACAAAGCCGCAACGCCCCAGCCCGCAGGTGAAACGGCACCGAGTCCTTGGACAAAAATTCCGCCATCTTTTTCCCGGCTTTGGATTTGGGACTTGGGACTTTGGACTTTCATTTCCACCTCCGAAAAATAAGCGACGCATTTGCGCCGCCGAAGCCGAAGGAATTTGAAAGCGCAATTTCAATTTTCCCGTCCGCCGGCTCGCGCACAATTTCAAAACTGCAGGCCGGATCAATTTTACCCGGTGTCATTTGCGGCGGCAAAAATCGCCCGCGCAACGCCATCAAACAAACGACCGCTTCAACCGCACCCGCCGCGCCGAGCAAATGGCCGATGCCGGATTTTGTGGAGCTGACCGGCAGATTTTTTGCGCGTCCGCCCGCCCAGCGGTTGATTGCGGCAGATTCCGTCGCGTCATTTTGCGGCGTAGCCGTGCCGTGCGCGTTGATGTAGTCAACTTGCCCGGGGGAAATATTTGCACACGCGCACGCGGCGGTCATCGCGGCGAAGGCGGCGTTGCCTTCAGGATGCGGCTGCGTCAAATGATGGGTGTCGGTCGTTGCGCCGTATCCGATGATTTCGCCAAGAATTTCCGCATTGCGATTTCGCGCGTGATCGAGAGTTTCCAAGATCAAAACCGCCGCGCCTTCGCCGAGCGTCAATCCGTCGCGTTGCGCGTGGAACGGACGGCACGGCGTTGGCGAAAGCGCCTGTAGCGAATCAAATCCGGCAAAGGTCAACTGGCACAGCGCGTCGTAGCCGCCGGTCAAAACTATTTCCGCGCGCCCGCCACGCAACATTTCAAACGCGTGGCCGATGGCGTTCGCGCCGGACGCGCAGGCGTTGGAAATAGTTGTGACCGGCCCGTGAAAATCGAAGGCGTTGCATAAATCGAGTCCCTGTTGCTGGACTTGATAATGTCGGATTCGCGTCGGCTGCTGCTTTTTTGAGGGCGGCGAATTGACCGCCTGCCGCACATATTTTTCGCCGAGGGACATTTCGCCGCTGGTTGAGCCGAGGACGACGGGCAAATTTTCCTGCGATTGCCAGCCGGCTTGCGTCCGCGCTTCATGCGCGGCGAGCAAAAGCATTTTTGAAGCGCGGTTCAAACGGCGGATGCTGTTCGGAGATAATTTTGTGGCCGGAAGTGTTTCCGGCAAATCCGCCTCCGCTGCGATTTTTGAACGCTGCCGCGAAACGTCGAACAAAGTCACGGGGCGAAACGCCGTCCTCCCGATGCGAAAACCTTCCGAGTTAATTTTCCAGCCGGTGCCGAGCGCCGTGACAATGCCCGCGCCGGTGATGACGACGCGATTCGTTTTTGCGGAGCCGGAAAATTTTGGCGGAGGAAACAGCACGCGCGCCTCACATTTGAACTGCGTTTGCGAAAGTTCTTTCCGCAGCGACGACGCTGGCCGGCTTGCTCCGGTAAAATTCAGCGAGTCCCTGTTTTGACGGCGTGAGGCCCTCGGCGGAAATGGCGTTCAACACGCGTTCTTCCGTCATGATGAAACGGTCGCGTTTGTAAATGACGTAATCGCCGCGCACATCGGTCGGTGTCAGATTCATCGTCACGAGGTTCGCGCCCGCGCGCAGGCCGCGACGGTAGCCGTCCTGCGCCGCAAGGTTAAACGCGCTGACTGCGGGAATTATCCAATCAGGCCGCATCAACCGCAGCGCGCTGACGCAATTGAAAGTCCAGTCGGCATTGGCCGTCGGATTTTCTGCGAGCGGCGTGTTCTCGCCGGGAATGAACGGGCTGACGCTGCAACCATGCAGCGGCAATGAGTGCGCCAGTTCCAGATTCTTCAAAAGGTCGCGAGGCGTTTGTCCGGGCAGGCCGGTGATGAAGCCGGAGCTGACGTTCCAATTATTTTCCGCGAGCAAACGGATGTGCCGCAGCCGTTCGGCCAGGGTGCCGGGCGCTTCGAGTTGTTCGTATTTTGTCGCGTCGCCGGATTCAAACTTCATGATGAAAATGCTCGCGCCTGCTTTTTGCAATTCATCGTAAAGTTCCGGCGACAACGTGCCAAGGCAGACGCTGATGCCCAGCGAGGTCTCGCGCCGCAAAGTTTTTATGAGCGGAACAACGACTTCACGCACGGCCACCGGGTCTTCGCCGGTCTGGATGTTCACGTCGGTCACGCTGGCCGGGCGATGATGGATCAAAAGCTCGGCGATCTGTTCGTATTTTGCGCGGAATCGGGCGAGGCTGCGGTTGTCGCGGCGCATCCCGCAATAGTGGCAATTTTCGCGGCAAAAGTTCGAGACCTCGACGACGGCGCGCACGAAAACTTTATTGCCGAATTTATTCCGCGTCGCAGCGGCGGCGCGTTCATGCAACACGACTTGCGCCGCACCGTTCAAAGCGATTTCGGCCTCGGTCGGAAAATAGCAATGACTTGACACTCGTTGAGAATAGTAGGGTGAAAGCCGCAGCGCAACCAATGGGGTGAACACCCCATATCAATTCGCAAACGATTTGATTAAAGTCATTAAGCAAAATATTGTCAGCCGCGACCGGCTGGATTATTGAAATACATTTCATGGATTGGAAACGCCAATGCGCCGCAGTGATTCCGTGCTTCAACGAGGCGGCGGACATTTCCGAAGTTGCCGCCGGCGTAAAACGGTTTCTGCCAAATGTAATTGTCGTTGATGACGGCTCGACCGACGCAACGGCCGGACTCGCCAAAAATTCCGGCGCGAAAGTTCTTTCGCTCAAAAAGAATTCCGGCAAAGGCGCGGCCTTGCGCGCCGGATGGAAATTCGCCAGCGAGCTTGATTTCAACTGGATTCTCATGCTCGACGGCGACGGCCAGCACGCGGCGGACGACATCCCGAAATTTTTTGAAGGCGCGGAAAAAACAAAGGCCGCGCTCGTCATCGGCAATCGCATGGAAAATTCCGCCGCGATGCCGTGGCTGCGCCGGAAGGTGAACCAATTCATGTCAAAGCGGATTTCCCGCCTGACCGGCGCGCAGTTGCCGGATTCGCAATGCGGGTTCCGACTCGCGCATCTCGAAACGCTGATTCAATTGCCGTTCCGCGCGAACCGATTTGAGATCGAATCAGAAATGATCGTCGCTTTTCTCGCCGCTGGAAATAAAATTGAATTTGTTCCCGTCCAGACCATTTACAAAAATGCCGCGAGCAAAATCCGCCCGCTGCCGGACACCTGGCGCTGGTTGCGCTGGCAGTTTGCACAATATAAGACTGAACGGCGTGAGATTGTTCTTGCGCAAACCGCCACCGCGAAAACATTCTCTGCCGATTGAAAAGAATTCTTCGCAAAATTGTGACGTTCGCCGCTGTCACTCTTCTGTTCGGCTGGCTTTATGGCTGGGCGTCGCCATGGGCTTATCCAAAAAACGGAACCGCCGGCTTTGGCTACGGAATGTTGCACGGCGCACTGATGCCGATTGCGCTGCCGAGCCTTGTCATCGGCAAGGATGTGCCGATTTATGCGGCGGACAATTCGGGAAGGTTTTACAAAATCGGCTACATCTGCGGCATCAACCTCTGCGGCCTCGCCTTTTTCGGCCCGATTTTCTGGCGTCCGAAAAGCAAAACAGGCGATCACAAAAACCAGCCACGATAAATTTCAATCACATTCAGCCCCCCGCCCGCCCAGTAGGAATTTGCCGGAAGGAAAAATTTCTTTGCCGCATGATCGAACTTCAACCGCGCCGGCTTTTCGGGATCGTTCGGGTCGTAGGCGGAAAATTCCAGGCCGCCTTCGGTTTCTGCGGTGTCGAACAATATCATCCCGTGATTGATGGTGAGCGACGGAAACTTCACCAGATGAACGATTGGCGGAAGATTTTTCCGAATGGTTGCAAACAGATTTTCCGCCGCTCGTTTCTGATGCTCGCGCGAAATCGGAAAAATCATCCGCCAGTGGCTCCGCAAAAAATACGAGCGCCACGCGCCGCCGCATCCGGCTTTCAGCAGATTTTCCCGCGCCGCGCTGAACTCGCGCAGGCTCGCGAAGCCTGGAATGACAATTTGATTTTCCTGCCCGCATGGAATTCGCGGATTGCGCGAAACAACTTCACGGATCAGCCGCCGGTAAATTTCATCGCCGGCAACTTTCCGGTTTGCTTCAAAACGCGCGTGATACAAAAATTGCCGCGTCGCGCGTGTCAGCACAAAACAACGGAGTGCATAATTCGGTTTCGGCTCGCGTTTGCTAAAAGTTGTTTTGCCCGCTGCCGCGTCGAACTGGTATTCCCAAAGCAATTCGTTTGCAAACGCGAAGGTGTCGCGCGCAAATTCAAACCGTCGCGCACCGGTTTCACTGGAAGTTGTTTTGGACGAAATCATCAATTAACTTGGAAAGAAGTTAAGGCTGCGCTACCAAACTGACAATGCTTTACGAACGCTGGCGGAAAATTGCAGGGGAACGGCGCAACGAGATTGCGCTGCGCGATTTTGCTTCCGACAAATTCTGGACGTTTTCGGAACTGTTCGCCGCAGGGGAAACGCAAACCATTGGCCGGACCGGCACGATCTTTCCGCAAGGCCATTCGCCAGAGTTCATCTTCCAACTGCTCGCCGCGTGGCGCGAAAATAAGATTGTTTGCCCTCTCGAAGCCGGGCAATCGCCTCCGGAAATTTTCAGGCTGCCAAACAATTGCGTCCATCTCAAATCAACTTCAGCCACGGGCGGTGCGGCGCGATTTGTGGCATTCACCGCCCGGCAGCTCATGGCCGACGCGGAAAACATCGTCGCCACGATGGGTTTGCGCGCGGACTGGCCGAACCTCGGCGTCATTTCGCTCGCGCATTCCTACGGATTTTCTAATTTGATTCTGCCGCTGCTGTTGCATGGCATTCCGCTGATTCTTGCGCCTGCGCCGTTGCCGGAAATCATCCGTCGAGCGGGTGAAACTGAAAAGTCAATCACGCTCGCCGCCGTCCCGGCAATGTGGCGCGCATGGCATGAAGCGAACGCGATTCCCAAAAATGTCCGCGTAGCCATTTCCGCCGGCGCGCCGCTGCCGTTGAATCTGGAACAGGATGTTTTCAAATCGTGTGGAATTAAAATCCATAACTTTCTTGGATCATCCGAATGTGGCGGCATTGCTTACGACGCGACAGATTTGCCGCGCAAAGACGCGGCGTGTGTCGGCTCGCCGATGCAAAACGTAAATCTGTCGCTTAACGACGATGGTTGTCTGGTTGTCCGCAGCCGCGCCGTGGCGGAAACTTACTGGCCGGAGAAATCGGATTCGCTGGGCGGCGGAATTTTTCAGACGAGCGATCTGGCGGAAATAAAAAACGGGGAGATTTTTTTGCGCGGACGGTTGGGCGACCAAATCAACGTGGCTGGAAGAAAAATTTCGCCGGAAACAATCGAGCGCGCGTTGCTGGCAAATCCAAAAGTGCGCGGGTGCCTCGTCTTTGGCGCGCCGAGCCGTGATGAGGAGCGGACGGAAATCATTGTTGCGCTTATTGCGGGGGACGCGACGGAAAATGAATTAAAACAATTTCTGCTGCAAACGCTGCCCGCGTGGCAGATTCCGCGCGAATGGAAATTCGTGGAATCGCTTTCGACGAATGCGCGCGGAAAGATTTCCCGCGCGGAATGGCGCGCAATATTTGTTCGGGAACACACTTAATGCGTTGACTTCCCGCCAACTATTGTCAAGGTGAGACTATGAATGAACAGCCGCGAACAGATTTGCCGGCGACACCGTTGTCGCCGCATCGCCCGCTGGATGAATTCTACGCGGCACCGGCGGCGCGGCAGGAATTTGTCAACGAACTGTTCGACGAGGCCGCACCGGATTACGACTGGGTGAGCGGCATGATGTCGTTTTGGAGTGACAAGTTTTATCGCAAAGACTGCCTGCGGAAAGCCGGGTTGACGGGAGGGATGATATTGCTGGACGTCGCGAGCGGCACGGGTTTGATGATCAAGGCCGCGCTGGAAATCGGCGTCGATCCCGCGCAAGTGACCGGCGTTGATCCGAGTCGCGGAATGCTCGCGCAAAACCGCGAGCGCAATCCGGCGGCGGTGACGTTGATCGAAGGCAAGGGCGAAAATCTGCCGTGCGCGGATTCAACTTTTGATTTCGTCAGCATGGGTTACGCGCTGCGGCACGTTGAGGACTTGAACAAACTTTTCGCCGAATTTCACCGCGTGTTGCGCCCGGGCGGGCGCGTGTTGATTCTGGAAATCACGCGGCCAAAAAGCGCGGTGGCCTTGCACATGATGCGTTTCTATATGCAAAAACTCGTGCCGCGCATCGGCTGGTTGCGCCGCCGCAACAAATCCACGGCGAAGCTTATGCAGTATTATTGGGCGACGATTGAAGAATGTGTTCCGCCATCTGTCATCCTATCGGCGCTGGAAGCCAGCGGCTTCAAAAATGTCAAGCGCACCACGACCGGCGCGGTTTTGAGCGAGTATGCCGCCACGCGCTGAAATTATTTTGCGCCGCTCAAGGTCAATTCCGCCGTCAAAATAACTTCACCGCCGACTTTTGCTGTGGTCTGCGACTGAACTAAATTTCCCAAACGTCCGTTGACTTTTGCTTCGAGCAAAATGGTTTCACCCGGTTTAGCCGTGCCGAGGATTTTTACGTTTCGCAACGCGGTCAGCTTCAAATTAATCAGCGGCGGAATTTTCGGATCGCTTTGCGCGACGACTCCGGCGAGCTGCGCGGCGGCTTCGACAAGCAAAACACCCGGGAAAATCGGTTCGCCGGGAAAATGGCCGCGCAGAAACGGTTCGTCGCCGCGAACTTTGTATTCGCCTTCGCCGCTTTGACCGGGATTCAATTTCATTAGCCGGTCAATGAACCGGAATTCCGCGCCGTGCGGCAGCAGCTTCAACGCGCCTTGCAAATCATCGTCAGAGTTCATTTTGAAAACGGTTCGGTGACTTTGTAATCAGCGGGTGGACTCCACTTGAACAAATTTTCATCCATCGCCGGATTCAAGATGGCGTTGGTGAAATCATTCCGCATCCGCGAGCCGTCCACAAAAATCAATTCGGTGCTGGCCAGCGAAAAATCATTTGTCGCCAGGCCGATCCGTAATTCCGGCATCATCCGCCGCGCAAAAGCGCTTTTCGGCTGGAGAGCCAGTTGCCACGCGTCGTTGGTTTCCATGAGCGACAAAATTTCAAACTGCGAATCAAATTCTTTTCTGTCGCGCGGAAAACCGGCCTCCAACAGCGACATCGTGTTGCGCCATTGTTGCGGCGCATTTGCGCCCATCGGATAACGCTCGGCGCGCTTCAATCGGGGATAAATCACGAACATCTCGTCGCCTTGCCGCAGCGCGATGGTTTGCGCGGGCTGGCCGAGTTCCCATCGAAAATCATCCGGCGCAGCAAAAGAAATGTGGCCTTTGGAAATGAGCGGCTGCGTCAAAGTTTTCAGCGCGCGCGTCTGTGTAAAATCAGCAGACCATGTTTGGACATTCTTTTGCGCGGCAAACCACGAGTCCAGAACCGAATTGGTCTCGTCGGCGCGGACGCTTTGCAGCGCGGAAAAGATCGCGAGCACAAGGAACAGTTTTTGAAACAATTTCATTTAAGTTTTTCGTCGGGCCAGACCGGGACGAAGTGAAACCATTGCGTGAGATGCTGCCGGATGGCGGGCTCGAACGCACGCAGGATTTCCTGCGTCAATTGGATCCGCGCGGCGCGGCTGCCGATCACCGCCCGGTCATAAGTGATTTCCGGCAGGATGTGCGCGAGATAACTGTCGCGCTGGCGGACGATGTAGCCCGGAACAATCGCGCAACCCGAGGCGCGCGCGAGTTCGGCGGCGGCAATCGAAGCTGGAAAATTTCTGCCAAATAATTTTACTTCCACCGCCGTCGGCGCGGGCGGGCGATCCACCAGCAGCGCGACGGTTGCGCCTTCCTGCAAACGCCTGATGATTTCGACAAACGCGAACGCATCTTCGCCGACAACCAAAGTTTCGACGCCACGCCTCGCGCGGGAAATCTGGCGAAGTTCAGTCAGGCGTGCGTCGGGTTCGGGTTGCGTGAGCACGAGCAGTTTGCAGCCGTGTTCGACCATGAACGCGCTGCCGAATTCCCAGTTGCCGAGATGCGGCGTGACGAGCAGCACTCCTTTTCCGCGCGAGTGCGCGGCGGTGAAATGTTCCCATCCGTTCCAGTCGCCCGCACCCTGGTCAAAAAACGCGCCGCCTTCGTGAAGCCATAGGCTGGCAAGTTTGAGCGCGAATTCCGTGAACAATTCGCGCGCGGCTCGCGCGGCCAGTTTGCGGTCGTTCAAAATGGGGAGGAGGTTTTGGATCACAATTTCACGGCGGTGCGTGGCGAAGAGCCAGTAAATCGTGCCGCCGGTTTTTGCGAGCGGCATGAGAATCGGCGCAGGCAAAATCCGCGTCAGCGTCAAGGCGGTTTGCCAGATGTGCGCGGAATAAAATGAAGAAGGAGTTGAAACGGGCGGCTTCGGACCTTGGACTTTGGACTTTGGGCTAAAAATTTTCCACCAGACTGGCAGCAGAAAAACCGAGATCAGCATATTGCCCGCGATGCCGACGGCGCAGACGCGGCCGAGGCTCGACATTCCCGCGTTGCTCGACAGGCCAAGCGAGCCGAACCCGGCGATGGCCGTGCCGCCGCAAAGCAGCAGCGCGCGACCGACGGAGCGATGCGCGAGTTGCAGGTCGCCGTGACAGCGGCGCAGCGCAAGCTGCATGAAGATGCTGTAGTCCACTCCCGTGCCGAGGATCAGCGGCAGCGCCATGAGATTAAGCAGATTCCATTGCCAGCCGAGAATTTTCATCACTGCGAGCAGGCATAATCCGCTCAACGTCAAAATCCCGAGGCTGAAAAAAATCTCCATGAACCGCCGGAACGCCAGCCAGAGTGAAAGCAAAATGAGTCCGCCCATCGGCAATAATAATTTCCAGAGATTGCTTTTGACGGCGGCGAGAACCGTTCCGCCGAGCAATTCCCAGCCGGAAAGCCAGACGCCTTCGCGCGGCAATTGCGAATCGAGTTGCGCGAACGAAGCCGCCGTCGCGTTCGTCGCGGGAAACAAAAATGCGGCGGCGAGAAACTGGCTGGTTTCGCGCGCGGAAATTTTTTCAAAAATCCAGGTCGAAAGCGGATTGGTCGGCCAGAAAACATTCGTGGTCGAAATTGCGTCCTGCCAGGTCGAGAGAATTTCGTCGGCGAGACCAAGCGAATTGTCAGCAAAGCCATTTGTCACGGCGGCGGCGTGAAGCGCGGCGCGTTCGGAAATCAATCGTTGCGCGGCGGCGCGGTTTTGATTTTGAAATTCCGGTCGCGGCCAAAGTTGATTTGGCGATTCAAAACTGGCGAGCGTTCCGTTTGAAACGGCGTTTTCCAAAACCGGCTCGATGGCCGCAAGTTTTTGCGCAACTTCATTTTCATTTTGTCCGGCGATGACGAGCCAGAGCGGTTCACGTTTCTGGCCGAGATTTGTTTTGATCGCGTCGAGGGTCGCATAAGCGTGGCTGTCGCGCGGTTGCAGTGCGTTCGCGCTCGCGTCCATTTTCGGCAGGCCGGAAAATAGAATTGCGGCGCAGGACAGAATTAAAATTGCAGTGATTGCGAAACAGCGTAGGACAGGCGTCGCGCCTTTCTCCAAACTGGAAATATTTTCGTTTTGAACATTTGGTTTTAAGTCAGAGACAGGCGCGACGCCTGTCCTACGGCTGGGAAACAGCGGCGGCAGGAACGCAAAAATCATCACCAACGCCGAGAGGGCGACGCCAATGCCGACGAGCGAACCGAGTTGGGCGAGGCCGGGCAGTCCGCCGAAATTCAGAACGAGAAAGGCGGAAATTGTCGTGACCGCCGCCCAAAAAATCGCGGGCGCGATGGCGCGGCGGACTTGCGGAATGGACAAATCGGGATGTGCGAGAGCTTCCTGATAATGCACGACGGCGTAGTCCACCGCGAGGCCGAGCAAAATCGCCGCGAAGCCCATGCTGATGACGTTGATCACGCCGAAAACCAGCCCACCGAGTGCGAGCGTCGTGGCGAGAATCAGCGCGAGCAATGTCAGCAGCCAGAGCATCGGCTTGATGCGCCGGTGCGCCAGCCAGAATAAAATCGCGATGATGACCGATGTGCCGCCGATGGATAGCGTGATGTCGTGCTTCATGCTGCCGGAAATTTCTGCGGCGAACACAGGCCGGCCGGTGTAGCCGGTTTGAATTTGATTTGTTGCGGGCAAACTTGCGGCGACAATTTGTTTTATCGCGTTGAACCAACCGGTGCATTCGCGGTAGCCGTTCAAATCGTTTTTTGCGCGGACAAAAATGAGACGGAACGTGCCATCGGCGGAAGCGAACAATTCCTGTCCCTGTCCAAAGCCCGGCGCGGCGCTGGCAACGGATTCGGGCAGTCGCGTAAGCCCGAACGGATCATAACTCAACTGCGCGATTTCATTGGGCGAAAGCGTTGTGGCCAGTTCGTCGCGCGTGGCGGCGAGGACATTGGCGAGATTTGTTTCAGAAAGTTGCGCGGCGAGGCCCGCAAATTTTTCCGGCGGCTGGTTGAGCCAAAGATAGGCGATGAGTTCGGCGGTTTGATCGGGATGCTCGATCCAAGGCGGCTGCCATGTGGCGTCGGAAACCAGATTTGTTTCCGCGCGCAATTTTTCAGCGATGGAATGCGCGATGGATTCGGCGGCTTCGGAATTTTGCGCCTTGACGGTGACGATGAGTTCGCGGGCGTTGGCGAAATGCTGCTGGTAAATTTTGAGGCCTTGAACAGCAGGAACATTCGCTGGCAGCAGATCGAGAACTTCAACGTCGAAATGCAATCGCGCAAGTCCGAGCACAATCGGAACCAGGAGCAAAAGCCACCACCAGCGAAACCGTTTCATGGAAAAAATTCCCCCTGCAAAGTTTCGCCAGTGCGCGGGTTTTCCAATCGCCACGAATTTGTCTCCACGTTTTTGAACTGCCAGCCGCCATCGAGATTTTCGCCGAGCAGCGCACGGGGCAATTGAAACCATGCGAAACGATCTGGCGGCGTTCCGCTGCCATGCCACGAAAATTTGTCCGCGCCAAATTCAATCTGCCACAGGTCGCCGGACACTTGGGCAGTCGCCAGCGGGAATGGAATTTTTGAAAACTGGACAAAGAAATTTCCGTTCGCGTTCGTCGCCAGCAACAGGTCGCCGGCGAGTTCCGGGCTGCTCGACGAGGGCTTCCAAACAGCCTGGCCTTGCTGGACCTGCCAGCCGGGCGCGGAAAAATCGGCGGGCGGCAGCGGCGGTGCGGTGCGGCAGCCGGCGGCAAGAACGGCGAGCAGGAAAACCAAGGGCGCGCCGAACAATTTCATTCGGAAGGCTGTTTTTTTGTCACGACGACAATCGGACGGAAATTGATGCGCGGCGAAAACGGCCAGCGCGCCTGGATTTTTACGAGCAGGAAAAAAAGTTTCATCCGCCAGCGCAGAGACCAGCTACCTTCGACTTCGCCGGCGAGCACGCCGATGACGGCGGAGAACAGGTTGCAGCGTTCGGTCGGGCGCAAAAAAAGCTCCATGAACGGCGTCGTGTAAAAACTTTCCACCATGTGCCAGTAAAACATCAGTCCTTTCTTGACGCGCTTTTCATATTTAGCGAACAAGCGGCGGCCGGGTTTGCCATGCGCGAGGGATTTTTCCACGACTTCGGCGGCGAGTTTTCCCGACCACATGGCGAGAAAAACGCCGGCGGAAAAAATCGGGTCCATGAAACCGGCGGCGTCGCCCACGCGCAAAAGCCTGTCGCCCGCCAGCTTGCGGTTGTAATAACTGAAATCGGTCGTGGTGCGTGTTTCGTTCGCGCGCCGCGCGTTCATCATTCGCTCTTTGACGGCGGAACTTGACTCGACCCAGCGGTCGAAGATTTCCTGCGGCGTTCCGTTTTCCTGCGCGAACTCGTCCTTGTCAATGACCAGCCCCACGCTGGTTTTCTCGGCGGAAATCGGGATGATCCAAAACCATTTGTCGGGCAGCCGGACAACAATGATGTCGCTGTCCGCCTCGCCTGCATCGCGCAGCACGCCGGTGAACTGGGCGAAGACCGCGAGCTTTTTGTGGCGGGGATGGGTGACGCGGAGTCCTTCCTGATTGCCGGTCACGCTGGCGCGTCCGCTGGCGTCAATCAGATAGGACGCGCGAAT
>DATCDZ010000057.1:0-6229 GCA_036510395.1 Verrucomicrobiia bacterium | reverse complement strand
ATATCCGCCTGCCCAGTCCACCTCCCGTCTTTTCGTCGGGCATCGCTTCGCTCGCCCTCCTCAAAGACGGGAGGTGGACTGGGAGATTCCTGTTTTGCTAACTACAAGACTTCTCCTGTTTTGCTCGCCCCGCGACAGCATAATTCAACAAGTCTGAATAATGACTTTGTTTTGGCGCGGAAAATGGTGCATTTTGCACACGCAATGAGCAAGGGTTCCAACGGCAATGGTAATGGCCATGGCTCGCACAGCCAGCTTGTCCGCCAGATTGAGAAGAAGGCGGCGCACGCCGCCGTGCCGCCTCATGCCGTGAAGGAAAGCCGCGTGACTTTCAAGACGGCGGATGGCGCGGAATTACTCGGCACGCCGGTGCGCGTCACGCGCCACATGGCCGTGTTCGAGTTATACAATCCGAACGTCACACTGCAATTTTCCGAGGCGCTGGACGAGTTTGAAATCTCCCTGCAGGCGCAGAAGGTTTATTCCGGGCGCGCAACCATCCGCAACGTCGTCAACGCCGGGACAAAAACCATCTGCGAGGCGACGCTCAAGGATGACGGCTGGACGGAATTGAACCTGGCCGCCGCGCTTCAGCCGGATGGCAAACTCGACGAGGAGTTCAGGCATTTTTTGAGCGAATGGCAGAAGTTATACAAAGTGCTGCCTGAATTCAAAGTCGTCATCGCCGATATGCAGACTTTTTTTTATGATTTGCGACAGTGGCTGGAGCGGGTCGAGTTGAGGATTCGCGCCGTGCCGCAATCTGAACGCGGAAAAATTGAAAGAAAGATGCTTTGCGATATTGGCAAGGCCGTGATCCCGTTTGTCAACACGCTCTTTGAAAATTTTGAAGCCGTCATCAAAAATGTTCCCGAGGAAAACCGGCTTGCGCACGGCAGCTATATGCGGCGGCATTTGCATCATCTGGTTTTGAGCGCGCCGTTCGCACAGCGGACTTTTGACAAACCGCTCGGCTACGCGGGCGATTACGAAATGGTGAACATGATTTTGCGGAACGGGTTTGAAGGGAATTCTCTGTTTGCAAAAGTCATCCACGCGTGGTTCGTCCAGCAGGCGCCGGCGGAGGCTCATCGCAACCGCATCGAATACCTCACAAAGTGCATCATGGCCGAGGCGCTGCGCGCTGCGGCCAGGCGCGAGACGGCGCGCGTTTATTGTTTCGCCTGCGGTCCGGCGGTTGAAATCCAGGGCTTCATGCGGACAAAATTCAACGAAGACGCCGAATTTACCCTGGCCGATTTCAATCCGCAAACCATCGCCCATGTCTCGGAAATTTTCAGGTCGGCCAATGAGTCCCTCGGTGTGCGGACAAAATTTGATTTTGAAAAGAAGAGTGTTTATCAACTGCTGAAGGATCACGGAAAAAAGTCCGCAGGCAAAAAGCCGGTTTATGATCTGGTTTATTGCGCCGGCCTTTTTGACTATCTGCCGGACGAAAGCTGCACACGCTTGATGGAAATCTTTTACGAATGGCTCGCGCCCAACGGCGTGCTGATCGTCACAAACGTCGCGCCCTCCAACCCGATGCGGCACGGAATGGAAAATCTGCTCGACTGGCATCTGATTTATCGCGGCGAGCCGGAGATGCGCGCGTTATGGAGCTCGCGGGATGGCGAAGTGTGCATCCGCAGCGACAAGACGGGCGTCAATCTCTTCATGGAAATCCGCAAGCGTGCCAATGACTGATAACCCAGCAATTTCAGACCGCGAGTTCACGGAGGCGTTTGCCACGCACGAACGGCAGGGACGCATCCACACTGGCAAAGTCGCTTCGTTGCTGGTTTTGGTTTTGATGCCGCTAGGCTCAATCATGGACTGGCTGGTTTATCACCCGCAGCGCTGGGATTTTTTTAAACTGCGGATTCTTTGTTCCGCCCTCGCGGGTGTTCTCTGGTATTTGCACACGACCGAATTTGGGCAAAAGCATTATCGCCAGTTGGGCGTCCCCATCGCGCTTCTGCCGGCGTTTTTCATGTGCCTGATCATAGCCGAGGCGCACGGTCCGCTGTCCGGTGCTGCGGCGCAATATTATGCGGCGTTGAATTTGATTTTGCTCGCCGTGAGCGTCGTGGTGCGCTGGGGTTTTTGGGAGTCCATGCTCTGCGTTTTCGCCGTGATCCTGATGTATATCGCCGCGTGCAGTCATCGCTGGCTCCAGCCATCTCCCAAGGAATTTTTCAGAGATCTGGCCAACAATCTCTATTTCCTGTCGCTGACCGGGGTGATTGTCGTCGTGGGCAACCATTTATTCACACAACTCCGGCTTCAGGAATTCACACTGCGTTACCAGCTCGACAAAAATAAACGCGAACTCGAGGACTCAAATCGCAAGCTCGTCGAACTGGACCGGCTCAAGAGCCGTTTCTTTGCCAACATCAGCCACGAACTCCGCACGCCGCTCACATTGCTGCTTTCGCCGCTCGAATCGCTCATGCAACGTGCGGACAATTCCTTCGACGCCGGAACGCGCGACATTTTCGAGACCATGCACGCCAACGCCATGCGGCTCTTGAAATTGATCAACGATTTGCTTGACCTCATCCGCCTCGAATCCGGGCGCATGGACATCAAAAGCGATCCGGTCAACGTCGCCGATTTCCTCAAAGGCCTCGCCAGCGCGGTCAAACAGGTCGCCGTGGACAAGCACATCACTTTGGAAACGCACGTCGGTGTGGAACTCGACATGATTTTGACCGACCGCGACAAGGTGGAAAAAATCGTGCTGAACCTTTTGTTCAACGCGCTGAAATTCACGCCCGCCGAAGGCCGCGTGGAATTGCGCGCGGAAAAACAGGGCGACAATTTCATTTTAAGCGTTACCGACACGGGCGTTGGAATTTCCGAAAAAAACCTGCCGTTCATTTTCGACCGTTTCTGGCAGGCGGACAATTCATCGCGGCGGAAATTCCACGGCGTCGGCATCGGGCTTGCGCTCGTCAAGGAGCTGGTCGAGATGATGCGCGGCTCCGTCGCGGTGCAAAGCCAGGAAGGCAAAGGCACGGTGTTCACCGTGAAATTGCCGTATCAAAAAGCCGTGGCGCAGCCAAAGCCCGAAACTGCCGAAACTGCACCGGCGCAAACCGGCGCGGCAACCGCCGACGAATGGCTTCACAATTTGTATCGGCGCGCGGAATTGTTTCCCGCAGTCACGGCGCTGCGCGGGGCGATCAAATCGCCGCAATTTTCCGGCACGCGCCCCGTCGTGCTAGTCGCCGAGGACGAGCCGGACATGCAGCGTTTTTTGAAATCGGAACTGCAGAAGGATTACGACGTGATTTCCGCGACCGACGGCGTGCAGGCTTTGGAAAAGGCGGAGCATTTGCTGCCGGACATCATTTTGCTCGACATGATGATGCCGGAAATGGACGGCCTCGAAGTCTGCCAGGCGCTGCGCAAACGCCCGGCCACCATGAAAATTCCCGTGATTTTATTGACGGCGCGTGCGGACGAGGAGACGAAGTTCGAGGCGCTGCAAATGGGCGCGAATGATTTTCTGGCAAAGCCGTTTTCCTCGACCGAACTTCAGGCGCGCATCAAAAATCTCATTGAGTCGCACAATTTCCAGCGGAAACTTTCAAAGCAAAACGTCGCGCTCACGACTGCGATTGAGCAGATCAAGGAAACGGAAACGCAATTAGTCCAGTCCGAAAAACTCGCGTCGCTTGGGCGCCTGAGCGCGGGCATCATCCATGAAATCAACAATCCTCTGAACTTCACGATGACCGGATTGTTCGCGTTGCGGAACAAGGGCAGGCATCTGCCGCCGGAACAGCGCGGCGAATACGAGGACATTCTCAACGACATCGAGGAGGGACTCAAGCGCGTGCGCAACATTGTCTCCGACCTGCGCACGTTCACGCATCCGGGCGGGGGCACGGGCGAGCCGGTGGACGTGGCCGAAATGGTCGGCGCATCGCTCCGGTTTCTGGCCGGCGAATGGAAGAATGTCGTCCACATCGAGCAGAACCTGCCGCCGAACCAGCTGGTCTGGGCGAACCGCAACAAATTGATTCACGTCCTCGTCAATTTGGTGCAGAATTCGATTGACGCGTTGGCGGAGAAAAAATTCGAGGACGGCGCGCGCGCGACCATCTGGATTGAAGGCCGCGCAGAGAATGGGCGCGGGCTGATCATCGTCCGCGACAACGGCATGGGCATCGAGCAAAAAGCCCTGGACAAGATTTTCGACCCGTTCTTCACGACGAAGGAGGTTGGCAAGGGCATGGGTCTGGGCTTGAGCATCTGCTACCGCATCGTGCAGGGTTACGGTGGGAAAATTTCGGTGAAGAGCGAGCGCGGGAAATACTGCGAATTTACTTTGGATTTCCCGGCCAAAAGGGAAGAATCGGGCATCGAACCGGAAGTTGAAATGGATGGGTATGGAAAATCTTTACGACTATAAAAAATTCGCGGTCCTCTATGTGGACGACGAGGAAAAATCGCTGGTGAACTTCGCCCGCGCGTTCGGCGAGAATTTTCGCGTCTTCACCGCCTCCAACGCGCAGGACGGGTTCAAACTGCTGCAAAAACACCGAGACGAAATCGCCCTGCTGATGACCGACCAGCGGATGCCCGGCGAAAAGGGCGTCTGGCTGCTGGAACGCGCGCGGCAGTTGCGCCCGCGCATCCTGCGGATTCTCGTCACGGCGTTCGCGGACATGGACGCCGCGATAGCCGCCGTCAACAGCGGCGCAATCTACAAATACGTCACCAAGCCCTGGGATCCCCCGCAACTGGAATTGACCTTGAAGCAGGGGCTGGAATTTTTCATGGTGCAGACGGAACGCGACCAGTTGCTCCACGAAAAAATGTCCGTGCTGCGCAACATGATGATCGCGGACCGCATCGTGAGCCTCGGCCTGCTCGCCGCCGGATTGAGCCATCACATCAAAAATTCGCTCGTCGCGGTGAAGACATTTCTCGACCTCGCGCCGATGAAAATGGATGAGGAGCGCGCGAGCAAAAACGGCCTGCGCAACCCGGATTTCTGGAAGGATTACCACTCAAACGTCCAGTCGCAGATCGGCAAAATCAACACGCTGCTCGCCGACCTGCGCAGTTCCTCGGACGGCGGCTCCGCGTCGCAATTCGCGGACGAGGTGAAGCTGCCGCAGATCGTCGGCGCCGCGCTGGAAATGTTCAAGCCGGAATTCGCCGCGCGGCGGATCGAAATTGAAAACCAGATTCCCGGTTCGCTGCCCCCGTTGCGTGCGGACAGGCCGAAATTCCAGCGGCTGTTTGAACTGCTGCTCAAGGACGAACTGGCGATGCTGCCGGCGGGCAGCAAAATTTCACTGTCGGCGGAATTGCAAAACAGCGGCGCGAAGCCGGAGATTGTCTTCCGGCTCGCGGACAACGGGCCGGGACTGCCGCAGGGCGCGTTGAGCGTCGTGTTCGACCCCTTCGTGGTGCGCGCCGCCGCGCCGTCCGAATACGGCATCAACCTCATGGCCTGCTTTTTCATCGTCCATCACCACGGCGGAAAAATTGAGGCCCAGAGCCAGCCCGGACGCGGCACGACCTTCACCATCCGGTTGCCGCTCCAGCCTGAACGCACCGAGCCGGCGCCCGACGAAACCGTTTTTCTCCAGAAGGCGCTGCTGAACGAAGGCCTCTGGGAAAAGCTGCTTGCCAGCGGCTGATTTTTTCCGCGCCGGGAAAACAGCCCGGCGAATTTTTCATTCCTACGTGCGGATGATTGAAGTATCTATTTGTCGCGGATCGCGGCGGTTCACACATCGCCATGATGCACCCGGTTGAAAATGATGCGAGTTCTCGAAATTTCAAATCTGCGGATTCAGCGCGGCGGCACGTTGATTCTGGACAATGTCTCCTGGCGCGTTGAACGCGGGCAGCATTGGGCGATTCTCGGCGCGAACGGTTCGGGCAAAACTTCGTTGTTGAGCGCGCTGACCGGTTATCTGATGCCGACGGCGGGTGAAATCTTTTTGCTCGGACAAAATTACGGCCAGTCAGACTGGCGCGAATTGCGGAAAAAAATCGGCCTCGTCAGTTCGTCCGTGCGGCAGATGATGGCGGATGACGAACCCGCGATTGAAACCGTCGCCAGCGGAAAATACGCGATGATTGATTTCTGGGGACGGCTGTCGCGTGCAGACAAAAATCACGCGCTGAAAATTTTGCGGCAAACCGAGTGCGCGCATCTGGCCCAGCGCCCGTGGCGCGTGCTGTCGCAGGGCGAACGGCA
>DATCDZ010000056.1:0-33972 GCA_036510395.1 Verrucomicrobiia bacterium | reverse complement strand
TGATGCCGGCATCCTTGAGGTAGAGTGCCGAAGGATTCGCCGCCACGGCTTGCAGCGAGCGGTTCATCGCGTGCCAGCCGCCGACATCCTTGAGTCCAAGATAAACGACCGGGGCGAAGCCGAGAACGATCATAAAGAATTGCAGCACCTCGGTGTAAATCGCCGAGGTCAGTCCACCTTTCAAAACATAAAGCAAAACAACGCCGGAACAAATCAACAGACCAAAGTTGTAGTTCCAGCCGAGAAGCTGGTTCAACAATTTGGCCAGCGCGTCCATCGAAATGCCGGAGGCAAAAATGGTCATCACCGCGAAGGCAATTGCATTCAGCCCGCGAACACGTTCGTCAAAGCGCATCTTGAGATATTCCGGCGTGGAGCGCGCCTTGGAGCCGTAGTAAAACGGCATCATGAACACCGCGAGAAAGATCATCGCCGGAATCGCGCCGACCCAGTAAAAATGCGCGGTGGCGATGCCATATTTGGCGCCGCTGGCGGCCATGCCGACGAGTTCCAACGCGCCGAGATTCGCGGAAATAAACGCGAGTCCGGTGACCCACGTCGGGATCGAGCGCGCGGAGGTTAAAAATTCCGATGACGTTTTGACATAGCGCGCGAGCGTCCAGCCGATGCCGAGGACGAAGGCGACGTAAGCAATCAGGATGGTGTAATCAATCCACTGAAGTTGGATGGGTTGCATAAGATGTTTGCCTTAAATGATGTTGCTTTTGGGTTATGTTGGAAGTGGCTGTTGTGGCTTTATCTTCACTGAAATTCTTAAAATTACAACTCAAATCCAAGTTTTCATTCAAGGTGGCCAGTCTATCCGTTTTGATTTTGAGTTCAACAGTTTTTCCGCCGTAACTGACGGAGCAAGGATTGCCTTTGTCCGAACGGATGGCGGCTGAAATCATTTTCCGTTTTTCCAAGTCTCGTCCGCTTGAAATCCGCCGCGTGGCGGAATTTCATGTTGCCATTCATTTGAATTTCTCTGCGGCGCGCCGTTCACTTGCATATTCATATTTTATCTTCGGAAAACTCACAGACCATACTTGGACAATCGCAGAACTCGTTAAACGACTTTCGGAAACAATTTGACATACACGGCCGTCGAACAGGGAAACGCGAATAATTCTTGCCTTTGATTGCGTTCTCCGCAACTTAACGTCTCGAACATGAGCAAAAACATCTTTATCGGGACGGATAGCGGCGCGACCACCACCAAATTTTCCGCCGTCTGGGAAAGTGGCGAGGCCGTGTCCACCAAATTGCTTCAGCGGCCGACTGAAAAAGGACGCGACGCCGTCGTCAGCGGCTGGATCGCCGGCATCACGGATTTTCTCGCGCAGAACAATTTGAACTGGCCGCAGGTTCAGGGCGTTGGCCTCGCGATTCCTGGACCATACGAATGTTACGGTGTGCTTGGCAAATCCGCCAATCTTCCGGCGAGCTTCACGGGCTGGAATGTTAATGAGGATTACGGTGCCGCTCTCGCCAAACAGGCTGGTCGTCCGCTGCCGCTCGTCGTGGGCAATGACGGCCATTGCGGCGGCGTGGCCGAGGCGCGCATCGCCCGCGCCGATAAAAAGATTTCCGTCCTGATGCTCATGCCCGGCTCCGGCCTCGGCAGCGCGTTCGTGGGGCAGGACGGCCTGCCGCTCACCGGCCAGACGCTCACCGCCATGGAAACCGCGCACATGGCCGCGCCGCTGCATTTGTTCGGCCTCGGCGGCGAGGCGATTCCGTGCGGCTGCGGGAAAAATTGGGGCTGCGTCGAGCCTTACATGACCATCGCCGGCCTGCCGCGTCTGCTGGCGGAAAAATTGAAAAAATTCCCCGGCCACGAACTTGCAAAATCCACCGCGCCGGTGAAGGAAAAAGTTTTGTCGCTCCGCAGCCGCGCGCAAAAGGGCGACGTGATGGCGCTGGAGATTTTCGATTTTCAAGGGCGCGCGATGGGCTTCCACGTCGCGAACCTGGTGACACTGCTCGATCCGGGCATCGTCGTCATCGGCGGCGGACTGATGGATGTTGAAGTGACCACGCCGGAATTCCGCGAGCGTTACCTGCGCACCATCCACGAGACCGCCGCGCCGTATCTCTGGCCCGCGCAACGCGCCACCATCAAAATCATTCCCGCCGTGCTGGGCGAATTATCGCAGGCCATCGGCGCGGCGCTCATGGCGCTCTACCACAGCCGGGGTTGACGGCGCGGCGCGGCCACGGTATCTAATAATCATGCCAAACAAAGGCGAAGCCCGTTACGACACCTGCTGGCGCAAGTCGCGCATCGCCGCGCGGATTTTGCTGCGCGAGCAGGCGGGCAGGCTCACGTCCCGCGATGTCGCGCTGGGGCGCAAGTTCGCGGCGGATTACGAAGTGCTGCCAAGATTGATTGACCAAGCTGTCCATGGAATACGCGGAAAAAAACTTAGATTGGAACGGGAACGCCGGGCAAAGGCTTGATGAGCTGTCCCGCGCACTGCCGCGTTCGCCGCGCCTGGAACTCACCATTTTCGGCTCCGCGCCGCTGCAATTGCTCGTCGAGAAAAATTTCTTGAGCGAGGACATTGACATTTCCCCGACGGAAGACGCTTATGATTTGGTGACAAAAATCGTGGAGGAAAAAGGTTGGGCGAAAGGACAGAGCGATTTTTATATTCAAGTTTGCGATCACCTCGCTTTTCGCACGACGACGGACTGGCTGGCGCGTTCAATTCAGGTCAAACGCCACGGGCATCTTTTTATTTTTCCGCATCCATGGGATGTATTGGTCAGCAAACTGCAACGGCTTGATCCGAAAGATATTCAGGCTTTCAAAATGGTCATTCAACAGACTGGCCATCCAACTGAGGAAGAATTTGCCGAGCATCTTCAAAACGCAGTGGATTTATATCGCCCGAAATTTGACGAGGAAACGTCGCGCGGCGACATGCTCATGAACACAAAAATTCTTTGGAAAGAATTGTGGAATAAGGAAATTGATGTTCGCACTGCAATCATTCGCCCCGCGCTGGAGCGCATCCGTCATGATTATGAACCCGATCCCAATCTCAAAACGCGGCTGGCAAATTTGAAATTGCCGGGAGAAAAATAATTTTCATCCGAACGCCACGGCGTTTGTGCAGTTGAAGTTCATCATCGTGTCGGCTATCGTGTCAGCCTATGACTTTGACGGAAAAGATTCTCGCCCGCGCCGCCGGCAAGCCGCGCGTGCAGGCCGGTGACAACATCTGGGTCAACGCCGACGTGCTTATGACGCACGACGTTTGCGGGCCGGGCACCATCGGCGTGTTCAAACGCGAGTTCGGCAAAACCGCGAAGGTCTGGGACAAAAATAAAATTGTCATCATCCCCGACCATTACATCTTCACCGCCGACTCGAAGTCCAACCGCAACGTGGATATCCTCCGCGATTTCGTGAAGGAGCAGGGCCTGCCGTATTTTTACGACGTGATTGACGACCCGAACGGCCACTGGCATTTCGATTCGAGCAAGGGGATGCTCAAGCGGCAATACGGCTCGCAATACGCGGGCGTCTGCCACACGGCGCTCCCGGCCAAGGGCCATACGCGCCCCGGCGAAATTTTGTTCGGCACGGATTCGCACACGTGCATGGCGGGCGCGTTCAACCAGTTCGCCACCGGCATCGGCAATACGGACGCCGGCTTCGTCATGGGCACGGGCAAGTTGCTCATCAAGGTTCCCGAAACGATGCACTTCCGTCTCGAAGGAAAATTGCAGCCGGGCGTGATGGCCAAGGACATCATCCTCCATTGCATCGGCGAAATCGGGTTCGACGGCGCGACGTATCGCGCGATGCAGTTCGACGGTCCCGGCGTGGCGAGCCTTTCGATGGACGACCGCATGACGATTGCGAACATGGCCATTGAGGCGGGCGGCAAGAACGCCATCTTTGAATTTGATTCGCGCACGGCGGAATACGTGGACGCACGCGTGAAGTTAAACGGCACGAAATCCGCCTACACACCGGTCGAGCCGGACAAGGAACAGAAGTTCGTTTATGAGCTTGTGGTAGATTTGAGCAAGCTCGAACCGACCGTCGCGTGTCATCCTGATCCCGGCCAGCGCAAGAAGGCGAAGGAAATGGACGTGAAACTCGACCGCGCCTACGTCGGTTCCTGCACCGGCGGCAAGACGAGCGATTTCGTGGAGTTCGCGCGCATCCTGCGCGGACGGCGCGTGACGATTGATACGTTCGGCGTGCCAGCGACACCGGACATCGTTCATGAATTGCAATCCACGCGCTGGGGCGGGAAGACAATTTGGGAAATTCTCACCGACGCCGGAGTGCAAATGACGGAGAACGCCGGTTGCGCCGCGTGCCTCGGCGGGCCGGTGGACACGTTTGGCCGTATCAACAAGCCGGGCATCAAGTGTATCAGCGCGACGAACCGGAATTTCCCCGGTCGGATGGGCGACAAGGAATCGCAGGTGTTCCTCGCGTCGCCGATGACGGTGGCCGCGAGCGCGATTGCCGGGAAGATTGTTGACCCGCGCGGGTATCTGGGGAATTGATTGCAGTCGCAGTTATTTTCGTTTGAAGAGTTGACGCGCAACTTTTAACGTCGGAAGCACCGCTCGAATTCGGGCCAATTTGTTTGCAGATACCGGACTTTTTGTTAGAGTGGATTTGGATGGGAAAGTTATGAAGCGCTGGCTTTTTATCGCAATGGCGGCACTCCTTCCGGGCGTCACAACCCACGCGGCACAGGTCGGCCTGATCAAAATTGACGGGGCCATCGGCCCGGCCACGGCCAATTACATTTCCCGCTCGCTCGAAGTCGCCGCAAACCAGGACGACGAGTGCCTCGTCATTCAATTGGACACGCCCGGCGGTCTGCTTCAGTCCACCAAGGAAATCGTCGAGGATTTTTATTCCGCGAAAGTTCCGACGGTCGTCTATGTTTCGCCGTCCGGCGCGAGCGCGGCCAGCGCGGGAACTTTCATCACGCTGGCGGCGGACGTTGCGGCGATGGCGCCGGACACCATCATCGGCGCGGCGCATCCGGTCGAAATGGGCATCGGCGGCATCACCGGCGGAGCCACCAACGATGTGATGGCCGAAAAGCTGGCCAACTATGGTTCCAGCTTCATGGAAACCATCGCGGACAAGCGGCATCGCAACGTCGAGTGGGCGAAATCCGCCGTTCTCGAAAGCGCCTCGATCACGGCGGAAGACGCGCTGAAAACGAACGCCATTGATTTCATCGCGAAAGATATGCCGGATTTGCTCAAGCATCTTGACGGACGGAAAATCGGCGACAAAACACTTCACACGGCCAATGCCAGCGTCGTGGAAATTCCGATGAGCGCGGGCGAAAAATTCTTCCAGCTTTTCTGGCAGCCGCAGGTGATGATGCTCCTTTTGCTCGTCGCGATTTACGGAATCATCGCCGAGATGAGCCATCCGGGCGCGATTTTTCCCGGCGTCGCCGGCGCGCTTGCGCTGATCCTGCTGCTGTATATGTCGGCCACGCTGCCGTTGAACATCGCCGGACTTGCGCTGATCCTTCTGGCCGTCGCGCTGTTCGTCACAGACATTTTCGCGCCAACGCACGGCGTTTTGACCGGCGGCGGCATCATCGCATTTTTTCTCGGCGCGTTGATGCTGTTCAATCATGAGCCGGCGGTTTACCGTCTGCCCGTGATCTGGGTAATTTCAACGACGCTCGTGACCGCCGCGTTTTTTGTGTTCTTCGTGGGCAAGGGAATTCGCGCGCAACGATTGCCGAAAAGCGCGGGCGCGGAAACCATGATCGGAAAAACGGTGAACGCACTTACGCGGATTGACCAGCAGGGCGGACGGGTTTTTATCGAAGGCGAAACTTGGAACGCCGTCAGCGAAACGCCGGTTGAAGCCGGACAGCCGGTTGAAGTCACCGGCATCGAAGGACTGACTTTGAAAGTGAAGCCAAAAAAATGAGTGCGTGTCTGAAATGTGGAAGACGACGTGAGGAGTCTCAATTCAAAATGATTTAGTCAGAGCCTCGTGACCTCGGCTGCTATGATCTATTTTGCTTTTTCGACGACGAGCATTTCAACGGATTCGCGGCCCGGCATTAATTCAAGACCAATCTCGTCCAGAGACCGGTTGAGTTGTTCCGAGCCGGTCAGCTTGTCGCCTTCATTCCATTTCAACGTGAGCTTAAAGTGATTCGTCAGGCCGGTTTCATCCACCACCGGAACATTCACCAAAGTTTCAATTCCGCTCACCAATTGCGAAATCGAAATAGCCTGCAATTGAGAACGGCCCTCGCCGGCGACTCTTGTGCCCCGTAAATCATCACTAGCAATCGCTGATTTGACTTTCAACATAAGGACATCCGTCTGGCGATTTTCGATGCTTCCGGTCAAACCAAATTTCTGTTCCATTTCAGCTTTCAAAGCGGCTCTGGAACCGTTGGGCAGGTTCGCAATGAAATCATAACCGCGCTCCGGCACTCCAACTGCCTTCAGCACTTTGCCGTCAACCATCGTTCTTGCCCGCGAGTAATCTCCCATGGCGTATCGGATGATTTCTTCAGCCGGACAATTCATGCCGATGGCTTCGCCATTCCGAAACGGAGTCATCCAACTCCACATGCGCACGCCGTTCAACATACCGCCCTTGGGAAACCTAGTCGGCACGATGGTCACCTGCGGCGGTGTGTTTGACAGGATCAAACCGGCGAGGGCCAGGTCGTTCGGCGGAACGCCTTTTGGATGTATCCGCACAATTGTCGTCTTGGGTGGTGCGTTTGAAAGAACCAAGTTGGCACGAGATGGATCGAAGACCTGCCAAGAATAGCCGCCGACACCATCGTGAACTTTATTGATGGCGACGAATGTGGTCCCTCCGGCCAGTAGAATTGCAGCACCGGTCACTACCGCCGTTTTCGCTTTTGTCCACGCCATAATTTTCAATGCTCCTTTAATGAGGGTTAGGGTTGAAGTTGAAGCCACCGCGCCTTTGGAAATCGCGACGGCTGAAATTGTTTTCGCCAAACCCACCGGCGCGGCCTGGACGGAGTTCGCGGAAATCGCCGCCGTCAAAACCGCCGCTGGAAGAATGATTCCGCGCCTTGTAAAAAACTTCCGCAACTTTTCCACCGCGCGATGCACACGCCTTTGCGCCGCCGTTTCATTCACCTTCAATGCCGCCGCGACTTCGCGCAGGGTTTTGTCCTTGAAAAAACGCAGCACCACGGCGTCGCGGTCCTTTTTCCCCAGCCGCGCCATCGCCTCGTCGAGCAGCGGCGCGAGCCGGTTCCAGGTTGAAGCATCGTCGGTTTCCTGAAGAGTGGATTGCATATAAGCCTCCTGTTCGCGAAACTGGCGGCGACGTTCCCCGCGCCGGAAGCTCAACGCAGTCAGCCGCGCGGTTTCGTAAAGCCAGCCTTCGAGGATGGTGTCCGGGCGCAGGCTGGCGGCTTTGCGCGCGAGGGTGATGAAAACTGCCTGCGTGATTTCCTCGGCATGGGCGTCAATCCCGGCGTGCCGGAGCGCCGCCGAATAAACCAGGCCGACGTGCCGCTGGACGAGTGTGGCAAAGGCGGCTTCCGAGCCTTGCCGGTCGTAATCCCGCAGCAGTTCCATGTCGCCCGCATCGTGCATCTGCATATTTATTGCCGATGGATGCGAAATCAGACATTTATTTTTACAGAAACTTTCCGTCGCACTGCCGAAAAATCTTTTCAGCGGGTGCGGTAGTCATTTTTTCTGCGCGAGCACTTCGCGGACGGTGGTGAGAAGTTTTTCCGTCGTGAACGGCTTGTAAATGAACCCGTCGGTTTTGATCCCGCGATTGGTGACGGCCTTTTCCTGTTTCGAGTCGGTGGCGATGACGATTTTGAGATCCGGCCTGATTTTGCGCAGCGCCTTGATGGTGGCGAAGCCGTCCATGAACGGCATTTCCACGTCGGTGATGACGAGGCTCACGTCGGTGGTTGCTCCGGCGAGGAGGACGACGGCTTCCGGCCCGCTCGCGGCGGTCAACACGCGATAATGATAATTTTCAAGCGTCGTGCGGATGAGCGCGAGCATGGACTCCTCGTCGTCAATGATCATGACGCATTCGCCGCCGCCGGCGGGCAGCGCGTGTTTTTTCGGCGCGGCCTCCACGTCCGTTGCGCTGATGACGGCGGGCAGGAACAATTTGAATTCTGTCCCGCAGCCGACCTCGCTCTCCACGCTGATGAAGCCGCCGTGGTTTTTTGCGATGGTCAGCGAAGTGGACAACCCCAGCCCCGTGCCCTTGTCAGCCATCTTGGTGGTGAAGAACGGCTGGAAAATTTTCCCGATCTGTTCGGCGGGAATTCCGGTGCCGGTGTCCGCAACACTGACGCACAGATAATTTCCCGGTTTCGCGCCGGAGATTTTCGCGGCCCCGGCGGTGTCGAGGTGGATGTTTTTTGTGGCGAGCGTAAGTTTGCCGCCGTCGGGCATGGCGTCGCGAGCATTGACGCAGAAGTTCATCAGGACCTGGTGCAGTTGCGTGGGCGCGGCGGAAACGGGGCTGCAATCCGCGTCCACGGTGATGCGGCACTCGATGTTTTTTGGAAAAGTGTCGCTGATGATCTTGCCCGTTTCCTTCACGAGCCGGTCAGCGTGCATGACCGTCCTGCCCGAATCGCCGCCGCGCGCGAACGCGAGCACCCGCCGCACCATTTCCGCGCCGCGCTTGGCGCTGGATTCCATCGTGTCCAAAATGCCTGCGGATCCCGACGAAAGGTTCTCGCCGCGCAGGATACCCGCGCCGATGAGGATGGGCGTGAGCGCGTTGTTCAAATCGTGCGCGATGCCGCTGACGAGCACGCCGAGGCTTTCAAGCCGCTGGGCGCGAAAAAACTGCTCCTCCAGTTGTTTCCGTTCCGTGATGTCAGTGTTGATGATGAGAACGGATTTCGGACGGCCCTGCCCGTTGCGGATCAGTGTGGAGCGCGCCTGCACGATGACGCGCCTGCCGTCCTTCGCCACTTTTTGAAGTTCGCCGCTCCATTCGTCCTGTGTGAGTTCGCTCTTGAAAGCTTCCTCGGCCTGCGGAGTGATGATTCCCTTAAACATCAGTTGCAAGGCATTTTTACCGAAAGCCTCGGTGGCAAACCACCCGTAAATCTTTTCCGCGCCCTTGTTCCAATAAATAATCTGGCCAGCCAGGTCGCAGACGAAAATGGCGTCGCTCGCCTTGTCCAGAAGCGCGCCCTGTTCGCGGATGATCTGCTCGGCCTGTTGCAGTCGCGCGCGTTCCTGCGCGTTGTGCAACGCACGGCGGATGGCCGGGACAAGGCGGCTTGGCCGCTGCTTAAGAACATAATCCACGGCGCCGTGCTGAAGGGTGTCAACGGCGATTTCTTCGCCGATGCTGCCGGAGAAAAAGACGAATGGTGTTTCCGGCCGCACTTCCCGCGCGAACGACAACGCGGTCAAACCATCATAGGACGGCATCGTGAAATCGGAAATGATGAGGTCGTATTCGGCGCGGCGCAGGGCGGCTTCAAATTCCTCGCGAGATTTGGCCAGCGTGAACTCGCAATCCAGTTCATCGGCGCAAAGCGTCTCGGCGACGAGAACGTGGTCGTTCTCGTTGTCTTCCAAGTGCAGGACTCGCACCCGGCGTTTGTCTGCGTCTGTTCCCATGATTATTTAACCGCTTCGCTTCATCGTGCCCGGCGGGGGTTCATTCACTATGGCCCAAAAGAACCCGACTTGCTTGACAGATTCGACGAATTTTTGAAAATCCACCGGCTTGACGACGTAGGCGTTGACGCCAAGTTCGTAGCTGCGAATCAAATCCTGCTCCTCGCGCGACGAGGTGATCATCACGACGGGAATGTGCCTGAGATATGAATCACTCCGCATCGTCTTCAAAACTTCAAGCCCGTCAATCTTTGGCATTTTCAAATCCAGCAGCACGACGACGGGAAACCCGTTGGCGTGGCCGGCGAATTTTCCACGGTTGTAAAGATAATCCAGCGCCTCCGCGCCGTCGCGCGCGACGACGACTTCGTTGGCGAGATTGTTTTCCTCAAGCGCGGCCATCGTCAGTTCCAGGTCGCGTTCATTGTCCTCGGCAAGCAAGATGCGTTTCAGTGGAGCCATATTTATCCTTTCGTTTCAGCGGGTGTTTTTGGAAGTGAGAAGAAAAATGTCGCGCCGCCGTCCACCTTGCTCTCCGCCCAGGTGCGCCCGCCGTGGCGGGAAACGATGCGGCGGACGTTGGCCAGGCCGATGCCCGTGCCCTCGAATTCGTCGGCGCGATGCAGCCGTTGAAAAACACCGAACAACTTGTCCACGTATTGCATATCGAATCCAACTCCATTGTCGCGCACGAAAAATACAAACTCGTCGTTGACCGTGTCGCAGCCGATTTCAATTTTCGCCGGGTCGCGTGTGCGCGAATATTTCATCGCGTTGCCAATCAGGTTTGCCCAGACCTGGCGGAGCATCGCCGCGTCTGCCTCAACTTGTGGCAGACTGTCTATTTTCCAGACAACGCGGCCGCGAGCTTCCCCTTGAAGGGCATCTCTGACCTCATGAACCAGCGATTCTGATGCCACTTTTGAACGGCGCAAATCCCCGCGGCTCATCCGCGAAAAAACCAGCAGATCGTCAATCAACGTGCCCATCTGCCGCGCGGAAGCGGCGATGATGTCAAGATAACGGCGTCCCCGGTCATCCAGTTTTTCGGCGGATTGTTTCCGCAATAAATCCACGAAGCCGTCCACGTGCCGCAGCGGCGCGCGCAAATCGTGCGAGACGGAATAGGAAAACGCCTCAAGCTCCTTGTTGGCGATTTCAAGCTGCCCTGTGCGTTCGCGGACACGCTCTTCCAGCGTCGCATTCAATTTTTGGATTTCCGCGAGCATCTGGTTGAAGGCGTCGGTCAGCAAACCCAATTCGTCCTCGCCGAATTTGACGGCGCGGACGGAAAAATCCCGCTGCTTGGAAACGGCGTGGGCGGTTTCAGCCAAAGCCAGAATGGGCATGGAAATTTGTTTTTGCAGCGTTCGGGAAAGCAGATAGGCCGTCAGCAAAGAAACCCCCATGACCAGTGCGGCGATTTCGCCGCGCCGCCAGAGTTGCTCATACATGGCTCCCATGTCGTATTCCATGTAGAGCGTGCCAAGACGACGGCCACTTTGCATGACCGGCTGGAATCCGGCCAGATGCCCCCGCTCAAAATGATAACCGTCTTGTTCCGGCGCGGAGGGAAAGGTTGAAGCGGGTGAATTCACGGGATATTGCGCAAAAAGTTTTCCAGTTGTGCCGTAAAGGCCTGCCGCCACGATGCGGGGTTCGGCCTTGAGCGCGGCGAGGATTTCGTTCGCGACATCGCTGTCGTCAAAGGCCAGCGCCGCGGTGCTGTTGGCGGAGATGATTTTTCCCAAGGTGGAAAGTCGCTGAACGGTAGCCTGCCTGAACGTCAGCACTTCATAGCCAAAAAACGCCAGGCAGGTGAGCAGCAGCACCGCGCCGCTGGTCAGCAAATTGACTGTCATCAATTTCCGCTGGATTGGAATATTCTGCAGCATGGTCAATCCTTTCCCGGCGTGATGATCTCGGCCAGACGAAGCAGTTTGGAACTGATCGTCAGATTGGCGGTTTTGGCGGCCTCCACGTTGATTCGGAAGCGGATTTTATTTTTTTCCGTGACGAACCGGATCATGCCTCCTCGTTTGGTAAAGCCGTCAAAATCGCCGACCGTAAGAATGCTGCGATCTTTCAAGCCGGCAAAAATCTCTTCCAGCCGCTTGTTCTCGGACTGGCTGATGAACAAAATCTGGCAGGCTTTGATGTCTTGAACGCGCTGATAACGCCCGATGACCACTGGACGGTTGTCCACATTTTCATCTCGCACAATTTCGCCCAAAGAATCACCAAACGGGTCGTCTCCAAGAATTCCGATGACGATCGGGCTTTTTACACCAACAAAAGCATCGGCCGGCCACTCGACGAACTGGGCAAAGTCATTCAAAAAAGCCGCCTTGACTTCATACTCCCTCGTCGTTTGCGCCCGCAGATCCAGCCCGCTGGCAAACAGCAAGACGGACATGACAAACCAACCACGAAACAACATTTTCAGGCTGTAATCCACCCATCGGTTTGTAAATGTGCTTAAAACTGCCATGAGACCTTTCCATAGACGCTGCGCACGATCTCCTCGGTCGTCGCCGAACCTGGAACGCCATATTCCTCATGCTGGTCGTGCAAAAGGTTTTGTCCGACGATGGAAAACTCCAGATTTTTCGTCGGATGCCAGGCCAGGCTGTCATCCAATTCAAAATAGGACGGAACGGTGGCGGGCGTGCCGCCGTTATTTAACTGGAAAGAATCCACCCAGCGCAATTCGGTGTCGAAGTCCACGTTTTCCGGCAGGTTCATGGATGATCGGAGCGAAAATTGATTCTCCGGATCGCCCGTTTCGTTGAGTGCATTGTTAATGTCATACTGGCCGGGTTTGACGTGAATGTTTTCCTTAAGCAGATCGTAACCGCCGTGCAGCCGCCACCAATCGAAGATTCGATAATTGGCGCTTAACTCGGCTCCGTAAGTTTCACCTTCGAGATTATTCGCGGCTATTATTGGGAAACCGAAGGGAGGCGGTCCTGGCGTAAAGCTCCGGATGTTGTCATAGACGTTGTAGAAAGTGGAGATGGATGTCGAAATTTTTGAAGAAAGCTGGGCGCGATAGCCCAGCTCGTAGGCAATCAATGTTTCTGATTCAAAATTGCTGTTACCATCCAGCAGGCTTGTGGGCAGCGGAGTTGGGAGTCCCGTGGGTTCCAGTAGGTCGCGGTCAATGCGTGAAGGCGTCCGCACCGCGCGCGAAACCGCGCCCCAAAACATTTGTTTGGGAGTGGCATTCCATTGCAATCGTGCACTTGGCTCCACTTCGAAACCGGTATAATCATTATGCTCTAATTTGGAGCCAAGCGTCAGGAACAATTTTTTGTGCAGCTTGATTTCGTCCTGCACAAATCCGCTGAACAGATTTTGATCCAACACGGGCGGCAGAAACTCTGTGGACGGCGCATTGCCCACCACGTCATGCGTGAAGCGATAGCCAAGACCCCAGACAATGTTGTTCCGTTGCCCTAAATGGAAACGATCCTGAAAATCCAGATCGTAAGTATCAAGATCATCCTGCAAGGTTCCGGCCGGGTCAAATAAAACCGCTGGCTTCGGAACAGATATATGTGTTCGGTCGTAATACAATTGCAGGCTCATGTCGGAATCATCTGCAAAATCATGAGTCCAACGGCCGAGAACATTGCCACCTCCCGTCCGCGTGTCGCCGCCAGCGGCACCCAGATTTTCGTCACCGAGATAAAAATCGCCCTGCAAGGTCAGCGGATTTTGCGGAGACGCCTCCGAATCAATCCGAAAACCGCCCTGTCCCATGCGCCAGGAATCCGAGGCGTTGTTCCCGTTGGAATATACTTCGCTTGTGCGGTCAAAATATTTCTCATAAACGCGATAATAAACATTGGAAGCCAGAGTGCCGCCGTAACGCGCGCCGGTAAAATCCCGCAATTCCGAGCCGCCACCACCTTCCACATAAAGCCCCTGTGTGTCTTTCGCACTTTTAGTTGTGATGTTAATCACACCATTGACCGCGTTCGCGCCCCAAAGCGTGCCGCCCGGTCCGCTGATGACTTCGATTTGATCAATATCTTCCAGCAAGTAATCCTGCACGTCCCAGAATACACCCGAATAAAGCGGCGTATAAACTGTCCGTCCATCAATCAAGACCAGAAGTTTGTTGGCAAGATCCGTGTTGAATCCTCGGGCGCTGATCGCCCAGTCATGCGAATTTTTCTGCGCCACCTCCAGATTGTCCGCCAGCCGCAACGCCTCTGGAATGCTTGATGCGCCGGAGCGGCTGATCTCGTCGCCCGTGATGACATCAATTGCAGCCGGTGCCTGACCGTAAGGCTGCGGTTCTTTGGCCACCGAAGTCACATCCAAATCCATCAACTCCTCGAGGCTCAAATTTTTAAGCACGGCTGGCGAGGGAATGTCATTGTTTGTCTGGGCGGGCGCGCTGGCCGCAAAAATAATCAGACCCAATGCAATCAACCAGCCACCCCATTGTGAAAAATATTTCACTTCATGAGCCCGGCGCACGTCATTTTTTGTTGGTGCCATTTACATCAGGAATCTGAATTGACCCGCCAACTCGCGCACAGGATGCCGCTAAAACATTTGCACGCATTTTAAAAATCTTATGCCTAAACGTAGCAGCTATCATGCCACGTGCATTTTGATGAAATTCAATGCAATATGCGTGTTTTATAATTCTGCCATCCACGGGCTTGCTTCTTTTTTGGACAGTCAATGCCTCGAAGTCAGACAGCTTGGAAATATTAACAGTCAAATCCTCTGGTTGTTTTCAACGGGACTTGTAGCTGGAAGATTGGTCCTGTCCATAAGAAAAACAAATCCGGTGCCGCCTATGTCATCCGTCAAGTTGACTCGTCCGTGCAAAACCCTCAAAAAGGAATCTATTGTCTGCGGCGGTTCGTTTTGATTTCAGCACGTTCCAAGGCGTGCCGCGATGTTGAAAATTTCCGTGTGCGGCAGAGAATCAGCCCCCCTGGTTTCCGGTGGTTTCGAAGGCTTCAGTTGCCATGGCTTCCTGCGCGGCGTAGTGCAGTCCCAGATTGTGCTGGGCGGTCTTGTCACCCTGGCGCGCGGCGCGGATGAACCATTTCACCGCCTCCTGCGTGTCCCGCCTGACGCCCCGCCCGGTCTGGTAGCACAAGCCGAGATTGCACTGGGCGGGCGCACATTCCTGTTCGGCGGCGGCAAGATACCATCTGGCGGCCTCCACAAAATCCTGCTGCACAACCTGCCCGGTCTCGTAAAAAACGCCGAGGTTGAATTGCGCGACCGGATAATCGCGCGCAGCCGATTCGCGATACCATTTCAGCGCCTCGGCGTAATTTTGAGGCACGCCCTGGCCGGTCTCGTAAAGCAGCCCAAGATTGAACTGCGCCGCCGGGTCGTCCTGTTCCGCCGCCTCGCGCAGCCATCGTGCCGCCTCGGTATATTCCTGCGGCACGCCTGCGCCGGTCATGTAGCATACGCCCAGATAACATTGCGCGACCGGATCGTTTTGTTCCGCCGATTTGCGGAACCATTTCACCGCCTCGTGATTGTCCTGCTGCACGCCCTGCCCGTTCTGGTAGCACACACCGAGATAGCACTGCGCCTGCCCGTCGCCTTCCTCGGCGGCGTCGCGCATCTCTTCAAACGTGTCCCATGTCCGGCGGTTTGGCATCTTAAAAATCAAAATTCACTGAAACAACCCATGACATGATCATAATTTGTCACCCGCACGAACTCAAGCCGCAATTGAACTGGCTTTATTTTCAAATCCGAATGACAAAAGAATCGCAAAACCCGAACGTCCAAAATGCGCGAAAAGTCATTTAGGAATTGGTTGCTGGAAATTAGCTGGGCATCAGGATTCAGCCATTCGTCATTTTCTTTTTGCCCGCCACCTGCTACAAAACCTTCATGGCAACCCAGTTAAAAATCGGTTTTCTCGGCGCGGGCAAAATGGCGACCGCGCTCGCAAAAGGTTTTGTTCGCGCGGAAATTGTTTTCCCGAAGGAAATCATCGCCGGCGACGTTGCCGGAATCGCCCGCAACATTTTTGCAAAACAAACGGGCGCGAAAACCGCCGCGTCGAATTCAGACGTTTTGAAATTCGCCAATGTTTTGATTCTGGCGACCAAGCCGGATCAAGTTCCCGCCGCGCTCGCAGAAATTTCCAGCGCATTCACGAAAGGTCATTTGCTCATTTCCATTGCCGCCGGAGTGACAATTTCAAAACTGGAAAATCTTCTGCCCGCCGGCGCGCGCGTCATCCGCGTCATGCCCAACACGCCAGCGCTCGTGGGCGAAGCCGCTTCCGCATTTGCGCTCGGCAAATCCGCGACGGCAGCAGACGCCGATCTTGCGAAAAAGCTTTTGTCCGCCGTCGGCGTCGCAATCCAAGTGAAAGAAAATTTGCTTGACGCCGTGACCGGCTTGAGCGGCAGCGGCCCGGCCTACGTTTATCAATTCATCGAGGCGTTGAGCGACGGCGGAGTCGCCGCAGGATTGCCGCGCGACATCGCGACAAAGCTCGCCGCGCAGACCGTTCTCGGCGCGGCCAAGATGGTTTTGGAAACCGGCCAGCATCCCGGTGCGTTGAAAGATCAAGTGACCAGCCCCGGCGGCACGACGATTGAAGGCCTGCACGCATTGGAAAAAGGAAAGTTGCGCGCGACCGTGATGAGCGCCGTCCGCGCCGCGACGGAGAAGTCGAAGAAGCTGGGGCAAGAATGAATCTTTTTCGTTCATACATTCGACCAAAAGGAGGACTTGGTGATCCAAAAACCTCTTTTGCTTATTGCTTGAAACATATATGCCCCGGTTTAGGTTGGGCTGTCAATTCTTCCAATCGCCAGACTCTCGACTGGGCAACATATTTTGAATTAGCGAAGGAGGAAAACGGCATCGAAGAATTGAGCCGCGTGATTTTTTCAAAGAAAACGTCAAAGTCAACGACCTCATTTGGACGAGAGGCGAAGTGGGAGGCTACTCTTGGCAACGGTTATTGGTGACTGGCAATATCTTCACACGCAAGATACTTTTGATGCTGGCATATTGAATACCGCATCTTGTGATTTAAGAAAGGTTGAAAATATGGACGATGTTCTCGGTAAAGTTATTGCCTGTTTTCGTCCAACTCGCACCATTCAGAGAATAAAAGGCGAGGCATCCGTTGGTGAGCATAATTTATTGGATTGTTTGCCGGACGAAAATGATAAAAATTCGGAATGGGAAGAATTTCTGATCGGACACCATTGTTATCATTGCGAGCGCGATTGGCCATGTGGGATTGAGAAAATAAGACACATTCGTCAGCATGATTTGTCGCAAGACAATTCACAGTTGAAGTTTTTCAGTCAATTCCACAAATTGCGCGAGACTCAATTTCTCCACGCGTTCCTGCGGCGAGATTTTTAATTCGGCACGCGAGATCAATTGCACAATTGCACTTTATTCCGGCGCGGTTAGATTCTTTGCGTGGAAGTTTGCGAATCCATTTCCTGTCCGTTTTGCGGGCAGGCGTCCGAGGTGGCCATTGACACGAGCGTGCCGAGCCAGCGGTTCACGACGGATTGCGAGGTGTGCTGCCGCCCGTTCGAGGTGACGGTGACGTGCGAGCCGGGCGAAATTTTAAGTCTGGACGTGTCGGGAAATTGAGGCAGCCTGCGTGCATGAATGATTACGATGTCAAAATCCTGTGGGTTTATATCGTGCTGCTGCTCGTCGGCGGCCTCATCGGATTTCTCAAGGCGAAAAGCAAGGTGTCGCTCGTCTCATCGGCGGTGTTCGCCGCGCTGCTGATCCTGACGGCGCTGCGCGGCGTATTTCAGCCGGGCTTTGCGCTCGGACTGGCAAACGTGACTTTGGTTGTGCTGCTGCTGGTGTTCGCGGTGCGGCTGGCCAAGACAAAAAAATTCATGCCCAGCGGCCTGATTCTGGCGGCGACGGTGGTGGTGCTGGCGTTGTTGAACTTAAAGTTTCGCTGACTTTGCGCCGCTGTTACGGGTGAAAATGATTGCGCGGAGGAAGTTTCGCCCGTAAATTTACTCTCCTTTTGGTCGCACCCATAGCTCAATTGGATAGAGCGGCTGACTACGGATCAGCAGGTTATAGGTTCAACTCCTATTGGGTGCACCAGCCTTCGCCTGCGGCTTTCAAGGCATCGGAAACTTTTCCACTTTTGGCACGACGCCCGCACGGCTGTCCGGCTGAAATTTCACCGTGAGCCAGTTCAAGATGAAAGTCGTCTTGCCCGCCAGCGCGATGGATTCGAGCATTTCCCACTGTGTCACGCCGCAGGCCGCGAAACTGTGCCGGTAAAAATGCCACGTCTCCGGCGCGTCGGGGTCGGGCTGCAACCAGACGCTCATTTTTTTGTCCAGAACCGACCTTAAATTTCTCCAGTCCGCATCGTTGAAAATCAGGCGGTCCGCCACGGGCCGCCCGCGCAATTTCGCGGCGGTGGATTTATTTTTGACGGTGGCAAATCCGTCGAGCGCATCCTCCGTCGTGTGCAGCAGCAGCAGCGGCGGCTGGAATGTGGCATGGATGTAAGTCTGGTTTGTCAGCGCCACCACCGCATCCAGCAGCGAAGGATTTGAATTGGCGAGCGTCGCGTGCGCGCGGCGGAAAAAATAAAATTCGTCCGTCGCGCCGGGCATGAAAACGAGCGCCTTCACGACGCCGTTCGATTGAAACGCGTTCAACATCAGCGGAACGCAGTTCGAGCGGTCCAATTCGGTGACGTTGGTTCCCAGCGGCATCTTGCTCAACGCGCTCTGCCAGCTTTCATCGGCAAGCGCGCTTGTCGCCATCATCGCAATCAGGATGAAGTTTTGCGCCATTTTCATAATGACAATTGGACGGCGCGCTCCTGAATCTGGCCGTTCCAGCGGTTGAAGTAGCCGAACAATCTGTAAAGCTCTTCCATCTTTTTCAACAGGCCGCCGCGCGATTCCAGATTATCCGCGATCCATTTTTCGTCCAGCGATTTTAATTCATCCGTCAACTGCCCGCGCAGCCCGTTGAGTTTCTTTTGAAGCGAATCCAGATGTTCCATCCACTCCTGCGCGCGCCCGAACAGCCGGACTTGCAGCAGCGGCGACGTGACTTTGTTTTTCTCGGCAAGAAAACTGTCCACGCTTTTGCAGGTGTTCGCGATTTCCGCGAACAAATCGGCAAGCGCAGCCGGAATCTGCTGGATGTCCTTTGGCTTTGCACCGAGTTCGAGTTCGAGCAAGTGCAGCAGACGCGACTTCGGTTCGACCAGGCAATTGTAGGCGGCGTTCAACTCCGCGAATTGTTTTGCGGCGGCGGATTTTTCGGCGTCACCGGAGGAATGGATTTTGTCGGGATGAAGATTTGCGGAAAGCGCGAGGAATTTTTGCTTGAGCGGATTGGCGTCAAGCCACGGGCGGCGAGGTTCTTTCAGAAGTGCAAAATTGTCCTTCATGGAAAACTTTCAACCTTCATCCAATTACGCGTTGAAACTTTCGCCGCAGGAACAGCTCGTGGCGGCGTTGGGATTTTTCACCTTGAACCCGCCGTCCAGTGCGCCGATGTAATCCAGCTCGCTGCCGGTGACGTAAAGCGCGCTCTTTGGATCAACGACGACGCGAACGCCGCCAGATTCGACGAGAATGTCGCGGTTCGCCGGATTGTCCTGCAAATCCATTTTGTATTGCAGGCCGGAGCAGCCGCCGCCGACGACCGCCACGCGCAGCACGCCGTTCGGGCGTCCCTGCTTCGTGAGCAGCGTGGAAACTTTTTGCGCGGCGTTCGGCGTGAGCTTGACGAGCCGTTCGTCGCCAACGCGGAAATTCTGCGGCGCGGACGTTTGTTTTGTGGCGAGGTTGGCAATCATTTTCGATTGCTCACAAGCTAACCGTGTTCGTCGCTGCAATCAAATCATTCGTGTTCATTTGTGTCCATCCGTGGTTTTTCATAATCTTCCGCCGTGAAACTGATTTCATGGAACGTCAACGGCCTGCGCGCCGTGTTGAAGAAAAATTTTCTGGAATTTCTCGACGCTGAAAAGCCCGACGTGCTTTGCCTGCAGGAAACCAAATGCACGCCTGACGTGGTGGAACAGCTCTGGCCGCGCCATTACACGACCTTTTGGAACAGCGCGGAAAAGAAGGGCTATTCCGGCACGGCCATTTTCATCAAGACGCGCCCGCTGAACGTCGCGCCACACATCGGAATCATCGAGCACGACCGCGAAGGCCGCGTGCTGACGGCGGAACTCGATGATTTTTTCCTCGTCAATGTCTATGTGCCGAATTCCAAGCGCGATCTCTCGCGGCTGGCATATCGGCAGAAATGGGACAAGGATTTTCTCGCCTACTTGAAAAAACTGGAAAAGAAAAAGCCCGTGATTTTCTGCGGCGACCTGAATGTCGCGCACACGGAAATTGATTTGGCGAATCCGAAGGCGAACATTCACAATCACGGTTTCACGCCGGAGGAGCGCGCGGGATTTTCTTCGTTTGTGAGCGCCGGATTTCTCGACACGTTCCGCGAATTTGAAAAAGACGGCGGCCATTATTCCTGGTGGAGCGTTTTCAGCGGCGCTCGCTCGCGGAACGTCGGCTGGCGGTTGGATTATTTTCTCATTTCAAAATCGTTGCGCCCCCGGCTGAAAAGCGCGTTCATCCTGCCGAAAATTTTGGGCAGCGACCATTGCCCTGTCGGAATCGAACTTCGGCAGCCGTAACGGACGTCATGCCTGCCATCAATTGTTTTCTTTGATGTTGGACGGGGCGGCGCTGATCAAAAAACGCTCGAGCGTTTCGTCAATGACGACATCGGGTTTTTGCTTTTCAAGAAAAGCCATGTCCCAGTTGAATTGCCAGATGTAAATGACGCGGTTGAAGTCGTAGCCCAGAAACGGAATCCAATAGCCGGCAAATGAATCGCGAAAAACAACCGCCTTGCGCCGGCCTTCGGGATTTTCCGTGAACACGGGTTCCGCGCCTTTTTTCCACCGCCCGGCCAGCAGGTTGGTGTCAACGACGACGGCCAGCGGTTTGAGCGGCGGCTGCGGCGAGAAAATCACGTTCGCCTTTTCGATTGTCCACTGCTCCTGGCCGAGCATCCTGGAGAGGTCTCCGGCTGGTTGCGGCACAATTTTCCGTTCAAAAGCCTCCAGCGGCAACGGTTTCAAACCTGGCAACTGCCGCGACAATGCGCTTATCAAACTTTGACAGCCCGCGAACGCGCCCAAATTATTCCAATGCGTGTCGGTCAAAAGATAGACGGTTCTGTTCGTCTTGGCCGCCAGAAGTGCCGGGCGCAAATCCAGGACCGGCACGGTGGAATTTGTTTTCATGTAAGCCATGAATTGATCCAGCTTGCCGGGTTTTTTGACCGGCAACAGCCACGCCGGGAGATGTTCCGGGTAAATGGACTGTTTGTCCGGCGGGATGACAAAAATGTAGGCGCTGCCATGCCGGACGCACCAGTCACGCCGGCTTTCGAGCAGGTTCTGCCAGGCCTTGAGCTGATCGCGGGTGAATGGATTTGATCCTCGAAAGTTTTCGATCATGTTGTCCCCCGAATAAAAAAGCCAGCCGTCGCGGCCCAGAATGACATCGGGAGAAGATTCCTTGAAAAGTTCGTGCTTCCATTTGTGCTGCCAGCGGATCAGGCGTTTGCGAAAACCAAAGTGATCGTTGTAATACAGTTCCAGGCCGGCGACATATTTGCGGAGGCTTTCAGTCCCAGATTGAAATTCAGGAAACCTGGACATCGCGCGGTTTTCGTTTGGCACGGGAGCCTTGTCCAGATGAAGAAACGAATCGAACGCCGGCAGCCAGATCAAAAATAGGAACAGCGCCGAGATTGCAACAGCCTGCGCGCGCCCGCATTTTTCTGGAAATGACTTTTTCATGCGCGCCTAGAAACGATAATAGATGAACGGATTGTAAGTCCCGCCAGCCAGCCACGCCGCTGAAATCAACAAAAGCGCCGCGATCAAAATAATTTCGGCGACGAAGCCAAAGACATAAACCGCCGGACGAATTGCGGCGGGAACGATTTCCGGGATCCGCGCGAACCATCCTTTCAGGCAAGGCCATGTCGGCGCCGAAAAAATGACGCCAAACGCGATTGACCATAGCACCTCATTGTTCACATAACGCGCCAGCGGCTGCGCGGACTGCGTGGCATGGCCGAGGTCGGACATGAACTTGAAAAATTCCGCCGCCTGCGAAAACGTGTCCGCGCGAAAAATCACCCATCCGCAAACCACCGCCAGCAAAGCATAACCATGCCGCAGCGGACGCCAGAGCGAATCCATGAATGTTCCGAACCGCGTGCGTTCCAGCACGAGAAAAATCCCGTGATACAAGCCCCAGATCACAAACGTCCAGCTTGCGCCGTGCCAGAGGCCGCAAAGAAAAAAGACCGTGATCAAATTAAAATAATTCCGCCCGGTGGAAACATGGTTGCCGCCCATCGGGATATACAGATAATCGCGGAACCAGCCCGACAGCGACATATGCCAGCGCCGCCAGAATTCTCGGATCGAGAGCGAGACGTAGGGATAATTGAAATTTTCGAGGAATTTGAACCCAAACATTTTTCCCAAACCAATCGCCATGTCGGAATACGCGGAAAAATCGAAATAGATTTGCAGCGCGTAGCAAAGCGCCGCGAACCACGCCAGCGGCATGGTCAATTGAGCGGCGGGCAGCGCGAAAATCTTGTCGGCGGGAACGGCCACGATGTTCGCCACGATCATTTTCTTGGCGAAACCCATGACAAAACGACGGACGCCCTCCACAAAACCTTCGCGCGTCAGGACGCGCTGGACCAGTTGCGGCGCGATGGCGCTCCAGCGCAAAATCGGCCCGGCGATCAGTTGCGGGAAAAGAAAAATGTAAAGCGCCGTGTCGCCCGGATTTTTTGCCGCGCGCGATTTGCGCCGGTAAATGTCAATCACGTAGGACAGCGCGTGAAATGTGAAAAAGGAAATGCCGATGGGCAGCGCGATGTGCGGAAACGAGACCGGCGGCACCTGCGCCCAGCCCATGACCGTGTTCAACGTGTGAACGGCGAAGTTGGCGTATTTGAAAAACGCCAGCAGCCCGATGTTCAGCGCCACGGCCAGTCCCACGGCGAATTTTCTTTTGCGCGGATCGCCGCTGCCGTCCACCCACAGGCCCAGATAATAATTCATCATCGTCGAGACCAGCAGCAGCAGCAGAAAAAGCGGTTCGCCCCAGCTGTAAAAAATGATGCTCGCCAGCAGCAGCCAGAAATTTTTAAGCCGCAGGCCCGGCAGTAGCAGATACGCGGTCAGCACGACCGGCAGAAAAAGAAACAGGAAGATGGGCGAGCTGAAAACCATGTTGCACCTCGGCTAATCCGCCAGAATCTTTTCAATCAGCGCCAGTTCTTCGGCGGAGAAATTCAAATTCTTCACCGCGCCCACGCAGTCATCCACCTGCCGCACTTTGCTCGCGCCGATCAGCGCGCTCGTGACGGCCTTGTGCCGCAACACCCACGCCAGCGCCATTTGCGCGAGCGTCTGGCCGCGCGATTGCGCGAGGTCGTTGAGCTTTTTAGTTTTCGCCAGCACGGCGTCGGTGATGTCGGCGGGGCGCAGAAAGCGCGTGTCATGTCCCGCGCGCGAATCGGCGGGGATGCCTTTGAAATAACGGTCGGTCAACACGCCTTTCGCGAGCGGCGAGAAGACGGTGCAGCCGATGCCTTCCGCTTCCAGCGTCGCCAGCAACTGCGGTTCAACCCAGCGGTCGAGCATCGAGTAACGCGGCTGATGGATGAGGCACGGCGTTCCGAGTTCGCGCAGAATCTTCGCCGCGCGCGCCGTTTCTTCCGGCTTGTAATTCGAGAGGCCGGCGTAAAGCGCCTTGCCGCCGCGGACGGCCTGCGCGAGCGCGCCCATCGTTTCTTCCAGTGGCGTGTCGGGGTCGGGCCGGTGCGAATAAAAAATATCCACATGGTCCACGCCCATGCGCTTGAGTGACTGGTCGAGCGACGACAAAAGATATTTGCGCGAACCCCATTCGCCGTAAGGTCCCGGCCACATATAATAACCCGCCTTGGTGGAAATGATCAGCTCGTCGCGCCACTTCGCCAAGTCTTCGCGCAGGATGCGGCCAAAAGTTTCCTCCGCCGCGCCGTCCGGCGGCCCGTAATTGTTCGCCAGGTCAAAATGCGTGATGCCCAGGTCAAATGCGCGGCGCGCGATGGCGCGGGCGTTTTCGAAGGAATCCTTCGCGCCGAAATTATGCCACAGGCCGAGCGAGATGAGCGGCAGCCGGACGCCGGAGCGTCCGCAGCGGCGGTAAAATTGCGGCGAATCGTAACGGGTGGCGGCGGGCGAATACATGTTGGGCGCAGCTTAAATAAAGAATGTTTCCGCTTCGATAAAAATCTCGCGGGGATTATCCCGCGTCAACGGCGGATGGCCGGAGGCACGTCTTTGCTCCACGAGAAATCGCCCGTCAGCGTGCCGTTGAAACCGTGGCCGCTGCTGTCCGCCGTGTTCGTTCCCGAGCCTTCCGCAAACCGCCACCAGCCCGTCAATCCCGGTTCGTTGCCCGTCAAGGTGCGTTTCATGCCGGACTTGATCTCCTCCTCCGTGCGCACCGTCTGCCAGACCCGCACATCCGCGAGCAGTCCGTCGAAATCGTCAGCGTCCAGTCGTTCCACGCCGAAGCACAATTGGTGGCCGTCATCATAGAGCAGGGGATTTCCCTCCGGCAGGATTTCTCCGCCGCCCGCGACCTTGCCGTTGACATAAACCAGATAGCTGTTCGGTGTCATCACGTAGGCGAGATGATACCAGGTGTCGGCCTTATATGCGCAGGTGGCGTTCGCATTCCTGACCAGCCAGTGCGAACCGTCGCCGATGTCGGAATGAAACCGTTTTCCTTCCCTGAACTTGATGTCGAAGCCGAAATCGTCCGGCGTGCGCGAACTCAAAATGGTTCCGCCGGTTTTGGCCTGCCGGTTCAATGCCCAAAATTCCACGGTGAAAGCGCCGCTCAACGATCCCGTCGTCGCGATGGTGAGCCGGCTGTGGCTGCCATAAAAACTCAATGAGCACGGCGCGTTCGTCAGTGATGCGATGTTGTTGGTGATGGCCGGATGGATTGCCGCAGAACTTCCCGCCTTTCCGCCGCCGCCTTTCGCAAAAAATAAAATTGCCGCCGCCACCAGCACGAACGCGAACACGCCCACCGTCGTCCACAACGCCGTGCGGTTGCGCGCGGGGGAAGCCGCCGCAGTGGTTTCAGTTTCAGTCGCGCCAGCCGGTTCCGGCGCGATGGACGCCTCGAACGCCTGCGCTTTCAACGATTCGTAGGCACCGTTGATTTCCTTGAGCTTCTCCTGCGCCATGCCGCGCAGCCGTTCGTCGTGCGCGAAACGGTCGGGATGCCACACCTTCACCATGTCGCGATACGCCTGCCGCACCTCCTCCGGCGATGCGCCGGGTTTCAATCCCAGCACCTGATAATATGTCGAAAGGTCGTCCATGCTCCGTGTCCATCCGTGGTTGATCAAAGCTCCGGTGTCTTAAACTGATTGTTCACTCCCTTGAAATGAAAGTCGAGTTGCTAAACAGCTTTCCCAATCTGCACGCATTGAACCGGCGGCTATGGAGCGGAGGACAGCACCAGCCTGAAGCCGACGCCGCTATTGCGGGTGTCAATCACGTCGAAGCCGCGCGTGGAGAGCCAGAGGTTGCCGGGCCAGACGCAGAGCCAGTTGCCGCCGCGCCAGACGCGCAGATGTCCTTGTTCGTGGTAGTTGTCCTCGCACCATTGGCCGGCGTTGCCGGTGAAATCGTAAAGGTCGTGGCGGTCGGGGGCAAAACTGCCGACGGGCGAGGTGCGCGGAAAACCGTCGTTGTAACCGACGATGATGCGGAGCGGCGGAAACCAGTCCTTGTCCTTCGCTTCTTCGCCGCCGAAGTTGCCCGCGCCCGACGGCGGCGGCCAGTTGGTGCCCCACGCATAGACATCCTTGATCTCCATGCTCTTGTCGGCGGGCGTGCCGTCGCGCTCGTTTTCAAGTCCGGCGGCGATGCTCCACTCGGCATCGGTTGGAAGGCGATATTTTTGGTTCGTGGAAATTTTTCCATCGGCGCGTTCCTTCCGCGTGAGCCAGTCGCAAAACTTTTTGGCGTCATACCAGTTCACGCAGACCACGGGGCAGTCGTCGCGCTGGGCGAAGCCGGGATCATACCAGCCGTAGGTGAAATCAACGTGCGTGGAATCATTGCTGGTGACGATCCAAGGAGTGGTGCCGTTGGTGTATTCATAGCCGCCGTTGTTCGTGCGGTCGGAAACGAACGCGCGAAAATCCTGCACGCACGTGAGCCAGACGCAGAACATCGCGTTGGTGATTTTCGGAACGGACACGAACCGCAGGCCGAGGGAGTTGGTGAACGCAGGAATTTCGGCGGCGCGGCCCGGCAAGGTGACCGCCAGCAGACCCAGCAGGCAACCGAACTGAATGATGCATTTCATCCGTGCCATGATTTTGCAATGCTAATTCACGCGGCTGCCGAGTTCAATCCGCACGGTGTTCATTGGCGCGGACGGCAGCGCGCCGGTTTCATCAATCCCGGCAACAGGTTGGTTGGCATAAGCGTTCCACCACGCAACCCGCGCCGACAGCGTCCAATCCGCAGCGGCGGGACTCGCCAGCAGCAAGGCTTTCAATTCACCGGCGGATTGCGGGCGCGCGGCGGCGTCTTTTTCCAGGCAGCGCAAAATGATCTGTTCCATTTCTGCGCTGATCGGATTCGCGGTGCGCTGGCTCGGTGGAATGGGATTGGCGGCGAGTTGTTTCGCGTGGATTTCAGAAATGGTTTCCGCCTCGAAAATATATTGTCCCGTCAGCAGGAAATAGCCGAGCGCGCCCACCGCATACAAATCGCTGCGCGGATCAATCGGCGCGGAACCCTGGATGGCTTCGGGCGGCATGAACCACGGCGTGCCTTCGACCACATTCTCACGCGCAGATTTTTTCGGCGGCAGATCGTCGGCGCGAAATTCCCGCACGAGGCCGAAGTCGAGCACCTTCACGCAATCCGGCACGCCGCCTCGGCTGCATAGAAAGACATTCGCGGGCTTGATGTCGCGATGGATCAATCCCAGTGCGTGCGCCTCCGCCAGCGAATCGCAGACCTGCGCGAGGATGTGGACGATGCGGCCTTCGGGCTGCGGGCCGTAACGCGCGACCAGTTCGTGCAGGTTCAGTCCGCGCAAAAATTCCATCGCGTAATAAAATATGCCTTCGGGCGTGTGGCCGTAGTCATAAACCTGAATCGTGTTCGGATGCGTGAGATGGCAGGTCAGCTGCACTTCCTTTTCAAATCGCGCGACGGACGCCGGGTCGGCGCGGTCAGGCAGCAGCAGCTTGACGGCGGTGTCGCGGCGCAACAGCGCGTGGCGCGCACGATAGACAACGCCCATGCCGCCTTCGCCGATTTTTTCCTCCAGCGTGTATTGACCGAGTTGCTTCAGCTTCAATTCAGCCTCGCCCAACCGCCGACGCCAGGTGAGGTTGGAAAAAACAAACAGTCCCGTCGCGCACAACAGCAGGCACAGGATCAGCACCACGAAGACCCCTTGCAAAATGTGCAATGGACGATAAGCCTCGTCCGCATCCATTTGCGTCGCCACGCCGAAGCCGAACTGCGGCAGCCAGAGCGAGGCGCCCACCACGGGGACGCCGCGATAATCGCGTGACGGTTCCAGTTGCACCGTTTCCTCGCCCTCCACTGCGCTGGCGACCAGGCTCATCAGGAGGTTCGTCGGGGTTGCGCTGTTCGGACGGAAACCCTTTGTTAAATCGCCGCCGGGATCGTGCAGCCGGAGATTCAGCGCGGAACTGACGTTCGTCGAATTGGCGTTCGTCCTTTCCAGCAGTCCGAGATCCTTGAGCTGGTCGTCAAACCGGCTGTGAGAGATCATCAGCCCTGTCTGATCGAACGCATACGTCTCGCCGGAGTTTCCCACCTTCTGCACCGAAAGGATTTTGGAAAATTCATTGTCCGGATTGATGATTAAAGCCAGCGCGCCGACGATGTTGTTGGTCTGGTTCAAAATCGGGGCGGCGACCTGCATCAATGTTCTGTCCCCGCGCCGGGGCTGGCCGGCGAAAGACGGCGGTGGACGGCCAAAAATCCCGCGCAGGCCGTTCGTGCGCGGCGGACCGAAACCGCCGCGTCCACGGCGTCCCCATGCGGGCATGTCCGGCTTGAACGGCGTGATCATGACCGGCTCACCCGATGTGAACAGTTCGGCGAACTTGTTCGTATGTGCGTCGGACACTGGCATATTGCCCATCATCCCTGAAAACTGCGGGCGCGGGAAATTAGTCATTCCCGAAAAATTAAACCCTGGGAAATTTGTGCCGAATGGTCTTCTGCCGCCGCCCCCGGGCGCAACCCGCGAAACAGCCACCACTTGAAAATTCGTGTTCACCAACTGTGCGTTTTCATAGCCCAATTGAGGCAGGCGCAGCCTCAAATCATTGTCGAACTGTTCAAGTTCCGGCGATGGCGCGACATTTCGTCCGGTGGCCGGCGGAGACTGCAAAATCTTGCTTGCGAGCGTCCGCAACGCCGGGTCTTCGGCCAGCGACGTGGCCAGCCGCGTCTGGTTCGTCGTCCAGATTCCGAGGGCCGTCACGTTGGCGTTCAGCGTGGCCGTCAATTGCGCCTTCAACTGGCCGTCAATCGTGTCGCGCAACCGGACGTTGCCCCACCAGCCCATCAACGCAACCAAGCCGGCGAGCGACAGCGGCAATATCCAGAAAAGTTGTTTTGAGCGCCCAATCATCATTAATGAGACGCCAGAGTAACCGTTTGGGTTTCGATAGTCCAACTGCGGCTTCCAATTCTCAAAGCCCCAGTTTCTTGAACCGGCTCTTCACTTCCTTAAAATGAAAATCCAGCGAGCAAAGTTTTTCCAATTCGCCTTTCGCAAAATGTTTTGCGATTTCCGGTGTGGATTTTAATTGCCCGACGAAATCCGCATCATCGCGGCCGGCGTGTTTCACTTCCCACGTTTTCATCGCCGCATCTTGAACGAGCTTGTAGGCGGCTTCGCGCGTCAACCCTTTTTTGATGAGCGCGAGCAGGACGGTCTGCGAATTCCACATGCCGAGCGAGAGGCCGAGATTGCGTTTCATGTTCGCCGGATAAACGACAAGGCCGTCCATCAGACGCGTGAGCAGGCCGAACATATAATCCAGCAGCGTGCAGGAATCGGGGAAAATAATCCGCTCGACCGACGAATGTGAAATGTCGCGCTCATGCCACAACGCGACATTTTCCAATGCCGCTATTGCGTTTCCTCGCAGAACGCGCGCGAGGCCGGTCAATCGTTCCCAAGTGATGGGATTGCGCTTGTGAGGCATGGCGCTCGAACCTTTCTGGCCTTTTGTGAACGGTTCCTCGGCCTCCAAAACTTCCGTGCGTTGCAAATGACGAAACTCGACCGCCCAACGTTCCATGCTCGCGCCGACGAGCGCGAGCGTCGTTTGAAATTCGGCGTGGATGTCGCGCTGGATAACTTGCGTGGCAATTGGTGCGGGCCGCAGGCCGAGCTTTTTGCAGACAAATTCCTCGACGCGCGGCGGCAGATGCGCGCTGGTGCCGACCGCGCCTGAAAGTTTTCCGACGGCCACAATTCTGCGGGCGTTTTCCAAACGACGGAGTGCGCGGCCAAATTCATCGTGCATGAGCGCCATTTTCAAACCAAACGTCGTCGGCTCGGCGTGAATGCCGTGGCTGCGGCCAATGCACGGCGTGAATTTGTGTTCCCTCGCGCGCCGGGCGATGACGGGCAAAAGTTTTTTTACGTCGGCGATCAAAATGTCCGCCGACTGGACCATTTGCACGGCGCAGCAGGTGTCGCCCACGTCGCTACTCGTCAGGCCGAAATGAAACCAGCGGCTCGCGTCGTCGCCGATTTTTTCCGCGACGGCCGTGGTGAACCCGATGACATCGTGGTTGAGGATTTTTTCCAGTTCGCGCTGGCGCGCGACGAGTCCGGGCAAATCGGCGAACCATTTTTCCGCGCCTGCCTTGATCCTGGCGAAATCTTTTGTCGGGACGATTTTCTCCTTCACCAGCGCCTCGCTGGCGAGCAGTTCGATTTGCAGCCAGATGCGGAGCTTGTTTTCGTCCGTCCAGATCGCCCGCATTTCGGGGCGCGAGTAGCGCGTAATCATGCGCTCATTAAAAAGGAAACAGGGGAAATGTGAAAGCGTTATTGATTGGCAACTAATTCCTACGAAATTATCCAGAATGTTGGTCGCCATTTGATTTTGCGAAATCAATCATGGACTGTTTGTCGCCCAAAATTCCTCGTGCGGCTGGTTGTCGTAATTCCAGCGTTTCGCGGCGGCGTCGTTGAACTCAACCCATTTCCACCAATGCTGCCATTCCACATGGTCATCCAAAAAAACCATGTTGCCGCCTTGACTGTGAACTGTGCCGACCACTTGAGAACGGTCTTGGATTGAGTGGCTGTATGTCAAAGGGAACACATCTTCAAATAATGGCGTGTTAATTGGAAGATGATTGCGGTTACCTTCATCGCCAACTGCAATCGTCTCCGCTGGACTTTTGATGGCTTCCGGTTTCCTGCCGTCCTCCACCATAAAAAAGGCCCCTTGGCCAATTTCCACAGGCCCTTTTGCTTCAGCCAAACCCAGCAGCGTGCCGGATGGCCAATCGCCACCGCACCCATCAGCGTTTATGTCGTAACTCGACAAAAGGCCCGGACGGAAGTCAGGGCAATGAAAAGCTCCTTGAGTATGTGTTGCCATACTATTCCCAAGGTAAGATACTAAAAGACCATTCCACAAAATTCCCTGTCCGCCAAAGCTTCCGTTTCCTATATCTTGCCGCATGAGTATAGTTGGATACCGTGCACTATCAGCGGCATATAAATGAAGAGCCAAACCGATTTGTCGAAGATTGTTTTGGCAGTAGGTGCGTCTGGCTCTTTCTTTGGCCTGGCTAATCGCGGGCAAAAGGAGTGCCGTTAAAATCGCAATGATGGCAATAACCACCAGTAATTCAATCAAGGTGAATGCCTGACTTTTCGTTTTCATGTGCCAAACCGTAAGTTACGCGCTTCATGTCAAAAAATAAATGCTGCAATAAAACTTTCCAACAGATTTCCACACGCGATTCGCCAAACAACTAAAATGCGATCAGGAAGTTGCTATAACTTTTGCCGCTTCAATCAATTATCGTTTGCCCATTTTCACCCGGGCTTTCTCGAGAACCTCGCGTTCGCGGTTCGTCAGGCTGTGGATGCCGTGCGCGGAAATTTTGTCAAGGATCGGATCCACTTCTTTTTGCAGAAATTCGTCGGCGGATAATTCCTCGTCCGGCTTGTTCGCAGCCGCGCGCCAGAACGAATATTTGCCTGCGCTTTTGGCGGCAAGTTCTCGCGGCGGCGGCCTGCGGCGGCGCGCGGGAAGCTTCCATTGCGGCAAACGCCAGCGACCCTGGAAGATTTGGCGCACATAAAGAAATCCCGTCAAAATACCGCCCAGATGCGCGGCGTTGGCGACGCCACTTCCCAGAGAAGTCAGCATCATTATCAGAATAACGGCGATGCTTCCCCACAGCAGCGTTTTTCCCCGCATCGTGACCGGGAAGAAATAAATCAACAGCGTGAATCTTTCTTCCCAATTCAAAACGGCAAACGCCGCGACCAGGCCATAAGCACCGGCTGAAGCGCCGACGACCGCGCCGCTAAAAATATTCGGAAGCCAAAGCGCAAAGAGCGTCTGCACCGCGCCGCCGATGATGCCGCTGGAAAGATACAGCGCCAGAAACCGGCTTCGTCCCATGGCTGTTTCGACCGATCGCCCGAAAAAAAAGATGGCAAGGCAATTGAAAAGCAGGTGCAACCAGCCCGCGTGCATGAATTGAAAGGTGAGGAATTGCCAGACGTAGCCATTTTTCAAACCGTCGAGGCTCAAGACAAAATAATTGCCTTCCGAAAAACGCGGCGGATAACCGCAGCAAATACATTCGATGACAAAAACAATCGCATTGACGACCAGCAACGCCACGGTGAAGGAGAAGCGCGGCCCGTGATAAGCCGGCTGGCGCATATAGTCGCGGTCGTCAAGCATGGCGGGTGAAATTAAGCGTGGCGGGCCAATTTTTCAAGCAACGCGGCCGTCGGCCAGCTCAACGACCCGCTGCGCGTGCGCGGCGACCTTCGCGTCATGCGTGGCTATGATCAATGTCATCTGCTTTTCGACACGCAAACTTTTCAGCAGTTCAATAATTTCGCCGCCGGTCTGCGAATCCAGGTTGCCGGTCGGCTCGTCTGCCAGGAGCAGTTCCGGCTCGTTGACCAGCGCGCGGGCGATGGCGACGCGCTGCTGCTCGCCGCCGGAAAGTTCGGACGGCTTGTGTTCCGTGCGCTCCGCAAGGCCGACGCGCGCGAGCAGTTCGCGTCCGCGTTTTTCAGAATCAACTGCGGAAATTCTCGCGACGCGAGCGGGCAGGCAGACGTTTTCCAGCGCGGTGAGTTCGGGCAGCAAATGATATGCCTGAAAAACAAAACCGACGCGGCGGTTGCGAAATTGCGTCAGTTCGCCATCGGAAAAATTTGCGAGATTCCGTTCGTTGGAAAAAATTTCCCCGGCGTTGGGCGAATCGAGTCCGCCGATCAAATGGAGCAGCGTGCTTTTGCCCGCGCCGGACGCGCCGCGCAGCGCGAGGAATTCGCCGCGCGCCACAATCAAGTCCACGCCGCGCAAAACTTCGAGCGTGCGTTTGCCCATCGCGTAGGTTTTCGAGAGGCCGCGCGCGGAAAGCAAAATGTCATTCATAGCGCAACGCCTCCACAGGTTTCAATAACCATGACAGAATGGCGGGCAATATCCCGCCAATAGCGCAAATAATGATAAATGAAATACCGCAAACAATTTCAATGTCATGTGGCGCAATAATGGCGGGCAACTCGTTGAAGCCGTAAATGGATTCCGGAAATAATTCCCATCCAGTGGTGCGGCGCATGAATTCGAGAAATTCATTGCGATAACTCAATGCAAGAATTCCAAATCCAAGCCCCGCGAGGACGCCCAGAGCACCAATAATGGCACTTTGGCTTAAAAAAACTGTAGAAACTTGAAAGTTTGTCGCCCCCAACGCTTTCAGCATTCCGATTTCACGGGTTTTTCGGATAACAAAAGTAATTTGTGCGCTTAAAATGCAAAGTGCCGCCACCGCGACAATGCAAAGCAGCAAAATAAACATGACGTTCTTTTCAACGACGAGCGCGCCGAGAATCGCTTTGTTTTCATCCATCCATGTCGTGATATAAAAATTCGGTCCAAGCGTTTGCAGCAATTGCTGCCGCACCGCGTCGGCCTGATACGGATCGTTCAGCGTCACCATCAATCCGTGCGCCTGGTCGTCCAAATCGTAAAGCTCCTGCGCATTTTCCAGCGACATGACGATGACATCGGAATCAAATTCATAGTAGCCGACATCGAAAATTCCGGTGACGGTGTAATCGTCCGGCGGAATAATTTCGGCGTTCGATTTGCCGTAATTCTCGCGCATCTTTTTCAAATCATTCGGCGACGAAACCGCCAGCCGGTCGCCGACGGACAATTTCATCATATCGGCAAAATCCGCGCCAACGACGACGCTTTGGCCTTGAAGCGCACGCGCCAGATTCGTTTCGCCTAATCTGATGCTCGACGGTAAAACGCTGACCGAGCCTTCCGAGGCCGCATCCACGCCGCGCAGCCACGGCGCGGCGGTGAGCGCGGCCTGCGCGTTTGTGCCCGGCGGCTCCGTTTCCACGAGAACCTGGCCGAGGACGAACGGCGCGACGCCTCGGACATTTTTGTCCGTCGCGACCAGTTTCATCACCTGCGGGTAATTTTTCATCGTTGCGGACATTCCCGGTTTATCTTGAGCGAAAACTTTCAGGTGCGCGTTGAAGCCGAGGATTTTGGAGCGCAAGTCGTGGTCGAACCCGCTCATCACGCTGATGACGATGATCAAAACCGCGACGCCGAGCGCGACGCCGAGGATGGAAATAAGCGTGATGATGGAGACAAACGTCCGTTTGGGCCGCAGGTAACGCAGCGCCAGGAGCAGTTCAAACGGCAGTTTCGACATTGGCAAAGGCTAGAGACGGCGCGCGTTCGTGGCAATTTTAATTGCCGCCCAATCCACAACGATTTTTAATGCTGTCGCGGGGCGAGCAAAACAGGAGAAGTCTTGTAGTTAGCAAAACAGGAATCTCCCAGTCCACCTCCCGTCTTTGAGGAGGGCGAGCGAAGCGATGCCCGACGAAAAGACGGGAGGTGGACTGGGCAGGCGGATAT
>DATCDZ010000055.1:0-13860 GCA_036510395.1 Verrucomicrobiia bacterium | reverse complement strand
GCGATGCCAATGGCAACATCTATCCTGTCGTAGGTTGCACCGCCACTCCGGTGATTGATCCGGCGACGGGCACGATGTATGTGGAGGCGTTCACCAAAGAGACTTCCGGCGCCAATGTCAACTATGTGCACCGGTTGCACGCGTTGGACATTACCACCGGATTGGAACGAACCAACTTCAACAGTCCGGCTGTCATCAGTTGCACCAATTATCCCGGCACGGGCACTCCCGGCCAAAACGATGTGGACGGTTCGGGTCACATTCTCTGGAACGGTTTGCGTGAAACCTGCCGGCCGGCATTGTTGCTGGCCAATGGCATGGTTTATCTCTGCTATGCTTCCCCCGGCGATCATCCTCCTTATTATGGCTGGATTTTCTCCTACGACGCCCGCACACTGGCGCAGACAGGCGCGTTTAACGACGATCCCAATGCGGGCTATGGCGGGATTTGGATGACGGGGAACGGCCCCGCCGCCGATACCAATGGAAACGTATATGTGAACACCGGCAACGGGCAGTATGACACCAGCAACGACTACGGCGACAGCGTTCTGAAGCTCAACGGCACAAGCAGCTTGGCCTTGGAGGATTATTTCACGCCCTATAATCAGGCGACGTTGGTTGCGCAGGATTTGGATGTCAGCTCGGCGGGTCTGTTCCTGCTGCCAGACTCGGCGGGTTCGGCGGCTCATCGTCACCTGTTGTTGAGCGGCAGTAAAACCGGCAGCCTTTACCTGATTGATCGGGACACCATGGGACATTATAACTCGTCCGTGGATGCAGATGTTCAGTCTTTGGCGGGCGCGGTGGGCGGCATGTGGTGTTCTCCGGCCTATTTCAATGGAATGTTTTATGTCATTGGCTCCGGTGACCATGTCAAATCCTTTACTATGGCCAATGCGACGATGGGCACGACTCCCACTGCAACGTCTCCAAACACATTCAGCGCAAGCGCGACACCGTGCTTGTCGGCCAACGGCACGAACAATGGCATCCTGTGGGCCATTGATACTACCGGGGCCGGGAGCAGCGGCGCTGCGGTGCTGTATGCCTACAACGCCACCAATGTGTCGCAGGAACTCTACAACAGCAGCCAGAATTTGACGCGGGACAATCCGGGAGCCGGGGTTGAATTTACCACGCCGGTGGAGGCCAATGGTAAAGTGTATATGGGTGCGCAATACGAAGTTTCAGTTTTTGGAAACGCATCCTTTATCGCCACGCCGGTGATTGCTCCCAACGGCGGAGTCTTCACCAATTCGACATCGGTGACGCTGTCGGATACGACCCCGGGCGTTTCCATTTATTACACGTTGGACGGCACCACGCCGACGACCAATTCCATCCTTTACACCGCGCCGTTTATGTTGATTCATGGCACGGTCCTCCAGGCCATCGCCGCCCTGCCCGGTTTTGTCAACAGCGGGCTGGCCCAGGCCTCGTTCATCAATAGTTCCGAGATCGGCACCGGCACCGGCCTGCTGGGCGCGTATTATGGCAATCACACATCGGCCAGTCCTTATACCGGCTTGCCCACCATGACGGAGACGGACGCGGTGATTAATTTCAACTGGACCGCCGGACCGGGGGGCGGCATTGCCCAAACCGGCTTTACCGTGAAGTGGACCGGTGGCGTGCAGCCGCAATATAATGAAACTTATACCTTTTACGGCACGACCGACGACGGGATGCGAGTGTGGGTCAACGGGCGGGAACTCATCAATAGCTGGGTGGATCAGGCATCCACCACGTATCAGGGGTCAATTGCCCTCAAGGCACAACAGCTTTACAACATCGAAGTGGACTATTATCAGAACGGCGGAGGGGCAGCGGCGGAGTTGCAATGGAGCAGTCGGTCCACGGCGGAGGCGGTGATTCCGCAGACCCAGCTTTATCCCTACACCAATCCGCCGCCCTCGGTCGCGATCACCAGCCCGACGAACAACGCCATTTACACGGCCAGCGCCAGCGCGACCGTCGGCGCAAATGCGGATGCGCCTTACAACTCGGTGAGCGAGGTGGATTTCTACACGAACAACGTCCTGTATGGGAGTTTGAGCAACAGTCCTGACGCCCCGCTCTATGAGATGACGATGACGGGCCTGGCGGCGGGCAGTTATGCTTTGACTGCCGTGGCTGTGGACGGCAGCGGATTGATGAGCACTTCGGCGCCCGTCAACATAACCGTCAACGCCGGCAGCGGACAGCCCTATGGTCTGGCCAACAAACCGCCAACGCCCGCCTTCTTTAATATGCCGACGACCTTCGCGGGTTCGCTCCCGCCGTTGTTGTCCGAAGCCGGCGTGTTCAACAACACGCCGAGCATGACACCGACGGCCGGGCTGATTCCTTACGCGCCGAACGTGATTCTGTGGTCCGACGGCGCGGCGAAGACGCGCTACATGGCGGTGCCGAACAACGGCGGCACCCTCACGCCGTCGCAGCAAATCGGCTTCGCGCCCACCAACTACTGGACATTCCCCGCCGGCACGGTGTTTGTAAAAACATTCCAGTTGAACACCGACACCTCGAACCCCAATGTCCTCCGCCGCCTGGAAACGCGCCTGCTCGTGCGCGACATCAACGGCGCGGTTTATGGCGTCACCTACAAATGGCGTCCGGACTACAGTGACGCCGATCTGCTGACGAACAGCCTTTACGAAAACATCACCATCACGAACAGCGGCGGGATTTTGACCACGCAATCATGGTATTATCCCAGCCCGTCGGATTGTTTGCAGTGCCACACGCCGGTGGCCAATTACGTTCTCGGCGTGAACACGCGGCAGTTGAATGGCAACCAGACTTACCCCTCAACCGGCGTGACGGACAACCAGTTGCGGACACTGAACCGCCTTGGCCTTTTCAACCCGGCGTTTAATGAGACTAACATCGCGACTTTTGAAAAACTGTCCGCGCTGACCAACACGAGTGCCAGTTTCGAAGATCGTGTTCGGTCGTATCTCGACGCCAACTGCGCGCAGTGCCACCAACCCCGGGGCACGGGACCCACCTTCGATGCGCGTTACGACACGTCTCTGACCAATCAGAACCTGATTTACGGCGCGCTGAAACCCGATGGCCACGCGATGATCGTGCCGCGCGACATCTGGCGTTCCGAAATCCATCAGCGGATGGACACCACCAACACCACCATCAGAATGCCGCCGCTGGCGCGCCAAGATATTGACACCAATGCCGTCGCCGTCCTGGAGGACTGGATCAACAGCCTGTCCGGCACGCCCGCGCTCGCGCCGGTGACGATCACTCCCAACGGCGGCCTGTTCTTCAACAGCGTCGGCGTCGCGCTTCAATCCACCAACGGCGGCGCGGCAATTTATTACACGCTCGACGACACCACACCGACAACGGATTCGCTGCTGTATTCCGGCCCGTTCAACCTCACCAGCAACGCGGTCGTTTCGGCCAGCGAGTTTGAAAGCAATTACATCAACAGCCTCACAGCCAGCGCGCTGTTTCTGGTGCCGCCGGCGCAATTTTTCTCGGAGAATATCTCGAACGGAATGTTCCAGATGCAATTCCTCGGCTCGCCCGGCAGCAATTACGTTTTGCAGGTCTCGACGAACCTGATGAACTGGACCCCGATGGTCACCAACATGGCGACAACCAACGGAATCATTTTTATAGACCCGCAATCGGGCAGTTTTCCGGCCCGCTTCTATCGCGTCCAACTCTTGCAACCTTGAACCAGCCCGTCCCATGAATTCTGCGTTCCGTTTGTTTTGCCACCCAATTGTCGCGGCCGGGTGGATTGTTTTCGGCGACGCTTGACACGCAGCCATTTCCATTCTCGTCGTGAGATTTCTGAAAATCCGGTCTTGCGCCCGGCTCCAGAAATCATCCGGCGGGCGCGTCGAGAAATTCTTTTGCGTCCGAGGCCTCGGATTCTGGAACTTCGATGCGAAGCAGGGTTGCGGTGGAAACTCCGCCCAGCCAGTTGGCGGCATTTTCATTGGCGAGAAATGGATGAAAACCGGCGGCTTCGAGCCGCGAGAACGTCAGTTCCGCCTCGGCGAGATAAAAGCTGGTGCAAATCGTGACGAGGTTCACTTGGTGATGAATGTGGTTTCGGTCTTGGAGTCGGAGACACTCTTCAAATCGGCGAAGACGATGATGCCCGCTCCGGTCTGGTGCAGGCTTTGCACCTGCACTTCGGCTTGATGGCCGACCAGCGCCTCGCCGCCGGCGATGACAACCATCGTGCCGTCCGGCAGATAACCGACGCCCTGCCCCTTGTCCTTGCCTTCGCGGACGATTTTCAAATTCAGGATTTCACCCGGCAGCAGGATCACTTTGAGCGCCTTGGCGATTTCGTGGAGGTTGACGTAACTGACTTTTTGCAACTCGGCAATTTTGGAAAGGTTGTAGTCGTTGGTGAAAAGGCGCGCGTTGAGGTTGCGCGCGAGGTGGACAAGTTTGGTGTCCACTTCCTTTTCATCGGGAAAATCTGCCTCATGGATGCGGACTTCGTTGCTGGTGTTGCGCTGGATGCGGTTGAGCATTTCGAGGCCGCGCCGCCCGCGCGCACGCTTGACCGGGTCGGCGGAATCGGCGACCTGCTGGAGTTCCTTGAGCACAAAGCGCGGGACGATGATGAGCCCCTCGATAAATTTCGCTTCGATCAGATCCGCGATGCGCCCGTCAATGATGACGCTGGTGTCGAGCAGCAGCAGGTTGTCCGGTTTGTTTTGGGGCGAGAACCGGACATAGGGGATGATGAGCGAGAAATCCTCCTTGTTGCTGCGCATGGCAAGAATAATACCGATGTAGCCGAAGCTTAAAAAAAGTCCGAGCCGGATGATCCAGCGCGCCCGGTCGTCGGCGTTTTCAAACAGGCCGGATTTGTCAACGAGCAGGGCGACAGCCGTGCCGAGCAAAAGTCCAAAAGTGATGGAGGAAAAGGCGCGCAGCGAAAAACCCTTGAGCATTTCGTCCACGGCAATCAGCAGCCCGCCAAATCCAAAGCCCATCAACGCGCCAAAAAATCCGCTGTGGCTGACGCCGATAAATTCCGGCCGCACCTGGCTGATGGCGTAGCCCGCCGTGATGCACAGGCTCAAAAACAAAATGCGGATGATCCAGAGCGGTGTCATGGTCGTTGACCGCCTTCGCGCGGCGATGGTGCCGGAGTTGGCCACTTTGGTGGCGGGGGTTCCTTGTGCCACAGGAAATGCCACAGGCCGAGCCGGTTCAGGTTGGAGGTGGCGGTGGCGAGATTGCTGGCGACGGCCTGCACGTTGGTTGACAATTGCTGGTTTTGCAAAACCGTTCCGGCAAGTCCCTTGCCGGACTGCAAATCTGCCATCAAGTTTGTCAGAATTTCCGTGGAAGCTTCAATGTTTTTCACGGCGACGGAAATCTCCGCGCCGTTAGTCGTGAGCAAAACGCTGGCGGAACCCGCAAGCCGGTCGAGTTCCTCCGAAAATAAAACGGCATTGCTCACGGCGAGGCTGGCCTGCGAACCGTTCGTCGCGATGATGGCGTTGATGTCACTAATCGTCCCCATCGCCTGCTCCGTGAACGTGCGCAGGTTGCCGACGGCGACGGAAAAATTGGTCAGTGTCTGCTCGTTCAACACCACGCGCTGTAAATCCGAGACCGAGTCGTCCAGTTTCTTGGCCGTTTCATCAATGCGCTGGATGAAACCGGCTGCGGAACGCGCGACCTCCTGCAAGTTGAACGGCTCCTGGCAATCCACTCCCGCGTTGTTCGTCAGATACGGCAGCGAATTGGTCGTCGGAATGACCGAAACATATTGGTCGCCCAGAAAACCCGACTGCTCAATGACAAAACGCGCGTCGTGGTAAATATGGCAATCCTTGTAGATGCTCAATCGGATTGTCACGCTCTTGCCGTCGTCGGCCAGCTTGATGGCCGAAACGCTGCCGACCTGCACGCCCGCGAGCAGCACACCGGCGCGTTCCTTGAGTCCGCCCACGTTCACCGCGTGCAGGCGCAAAGTATAAGTCCCGTGAAACAGGCTCGTGCCCTTGCTGAACTGGATCACGGCAACGGCCAGCAGCGCCAGCCCGATGAAAACGAACAGGCCGACTTTTAATTCCAAACGCTTGCTATCCATCGCGCACAAAGTAACAAACGGACAAACGATGCGCCAGTTTTCGATTTTTCAAAATCGGCCATGTCTTGACTTGAACGGAAATCGGGCGTTAAATGAAGCTGATTCGCCAATCAAATTCTAAACCAATGAAAAATCTCAATGCGATGCTCATCGTGGCTTTGATTGGACTCTTCGCGACAGGTTGCTCAAAAAATGCGTCCAAGCAAGTGAAGCAATCAAAAAACTTGCCCGCCGACGTCAAAGACCTCGGCATTGTTGAACTTAAAAATAATGAATCTCATAAATACGATTTAGGCGATGGAAAAGATTGCACTGTCACCATTTCAACAACGCCGCGGCCTGAAAACAACCTCCTGATTGATTTTGTAATCGAAGCCAAAGATGGCGACGGAAATTTAAGACAAATTGGCAATCCAAAAGTTTCTACAAGTCCCGGTCATGCCGTTCGAGTTACTGGGGATAATTATGGCATCCAATTGATGCCAAAATTGAAAACTAACTGACGGAAAGAATTGAAACCCGCCGCAAAATTCGCCATCGTCCTCGCCACCGCGCCGGATTTGAAAACGGCGCGCGCGCTGGCCAAGGCCGCGTTGCAGGCGCGCTTGATCGCCTGCGCAAATCTCATTCCGAAAATTGAGTCACATTACAGGTGGCAGGAAAAAATTGAATCGGGCGCGGAAGTTCTGCTGGTTTTGAAGACGCAGAAATCCAAACTGGTCGCACTGGAGAAACTGATTCTCGCAAAGCATCCCTACGACACGCCGGAGTTTGTGGTTCTGCCATTGAGCGCGGGCGACAAAAAATATCTCGACTGGCTGGCGGCAAATTGCCACTGATATTTTTGTTTGAACCCGCGCGGGACGGGCGTAAATTCAGGGCGTGATTCAATCCGTGAATCAGAACGATGCAGTGACATTGATGCTGCTGCCGGCGCACTTTCTGGCATTGGGAGTGGCCGTCATGGTTTTCCTCTGGATGATTTTCCTGCATCGCCGCGCGCAGCGGCTTGAAAAAATTTCGCCCCAAATCCCAAAACCAGTTTTTCTTGCGCCAATTTTTCCGCAACGCCCGGCGCACTGGCTGGCGATCCGTTCAGTAAGCCCTCAGGCGGTCCATGCCGCGCTGGGGCTGGGACGTTCCGCGCCGTGTTCGTGGTCGGAGGGCATGATGGGCGGACACGAATTTTTCATCAGCCCGCGCGTGAACGGCTGGGTCATCGTCACCGGCCTCGCGCTGCCGGCTCTCGGCGACGACGTGGATGCGTGTTTTCTTTTTCTGACCGCGTTGAGCCGCAAACTCGGCCATGTCCAGTTTTTCCAAGCGGAAAAATTTTCGCTTCACCACGCGTGGGCGCGGCTGGACGACGGCTGCGTGACGCGCGCGTATGCGTGGGCGGGTGAAACGGTCTGGAACCAAGGCGCGAAGACGATGCCGGAAATCCAGCTTGGCCTGAAATGTTTCGCCTACGGCGACACTTTGCCGTCAAAAGAAGCTGTTGAGATGAATTTTGAAAAAGTCGCGGCGCTGGCGGCGCGCTGGAGCCTTGACCCTGCGGCGATTGATGAAAGCTCACTGAATCACGCGAGCGGACTGGCGGGTGAATTGTCACAACTTTATTAGTTGCAGGCGCGCAAAGTTTGGCGCAAAGTGCGATTGAACCGGCAAGGAAAAAACATGGCAAACAGCATTGAACTCGAACTGCAAACATTTCCGAAAACCGTCGCGCTCAAGGACGCCACAAAGGCCACGCTGCGTCCGCTGCACAAGGCCGATGAAAGGGATTTTCACCAGTTGTTTCTCGGCATCCCGAACCGGAACGGATGTTCATCAAGCATCGCGTCACGGACACAGGCGACGGCCATGAAAATGTTCGCGATGCTAGGCTTCAGCGAACTCATGCGGCAGGAAGATTACGTCAAGGATATGCAGGCGATCTCGCACGACTACATTTTGATGGGACTCGATTTGAGGACGGATGAGGAATATGTCAGCGCGGCTGGGTGAAACTTTTTGTTCGCAAATCAAAGTTGAAGTTGTAAATTGATGGCCATGAGCGTGGAACAAATTGAAAAGACACTGCTGCAACTGCCGCGTGAGGAACGCCGCCAGTTCGTGGACTGGTTTTACGAGCATGAAAGCGAAATTCTCCATCCGCAGGACGAAAACTATATTCATCCGTCAGTAAAGGCGGAGATTCTTCGCCGTCGTGATGAACTCGCCGCCAATCCCGGCCTTGCCGAGCCTGTCACCGACGAATGGTTTGAACAATTGAAACGCAAGCTGGCCGATGCCCGCCCTCGTCAAGCATCCGTTCGTTAATCACGACATTGAGGAAACCGCCTTCTGCTATCACCAGCGCGATCCCGATGTGGCCGTCCGGTTTGTTGACGAAGCGCGCCACGCCATGTTTGCCGCCGCGAAAAATCCCCTTCACTACTCCGTCCGTTTTGAGGATGTCCGCCGCTTGTGCCTGCGCCATTTTCCGCACAGCGTCTTTTTCACAAACAGCGAAACCACCGTTTTTGTGCTGGCGGTTTTGCACGGCGTGCGCGAAGTTGAGAAACTGGTCTTGGGAAGAAAAATAAACGGCTAAAATCATTCTGCATTTCTAAATGCCTCCCGAAATTTGCCCGAATTGCGGGACAGAAGTTCCGCGCAACGCAAAAGCCTGTCCCGAGTGTGGCGCGGATGAAAACACCGGCTGGTCGGAAACCGCCTACGCCAGCAACCTCGGCCTGTCGGACAAGGAATTCAACTACGACGATTTCGTGAAGGAAGGATTCGGCTCCGGCTCCGCAAAACCGCGCGGCATCAGATGGCTGTGGTGGGTCGTCGCCATTCTGCTCATTGGGTTGTTCATCTATTCGTTCCTGCATCGAAAATAAAAAAGCCCGCTCGATTTGAGCGGGCTTGGTATTTGAAACAAAATTACTTTTTCACTTCCGGCTTGGTTTCTTCCGCAGCGGGCGCAGTTTCAGGTTCAACCGGAGCAACAACCGTCACGTCCACCCATTCCAGAATCGCACGCTGCGCGGCGTCGCCGTTGCGCTGGTTCATCCGGACGATTCGCGTGTAGCCGCCATTGCGTTCCTTGAACGCGGGCGCGATTTCCTTGAACAGGATTTTCGCCGCGTCTTCCTGGTGCAACCGCGCCACCGCGAGGCGGCGGTCGTGGATCGTGCCGCTCTTGCCGAGCGTGACGAGTTTTTCCGCGACGGAACGCGCGGCCTTGGCCTTGGCCAGAGTCGTCGTCACGCGGCGGTGCTTGATGAGGCTGCAAACGAGGTTCGCCAGCATCGCGTTGCGATGCTCGGACGTGCGCCCCAGTTTGGCCGTTCTTTTAAGATGACGCATAAAATTCCTATTCCGCAGCCGGTTCTTCCTTCGGCGTGCTGTCAATGATGCCCGGCTCGAAATTCATCCCGAGCGACAGGCCGAGCATGGTCAATTTGTCCTTGATCTCGTTCAGCGATTTTTTGCCGAAGTTGCGATACTTGAGCATTTCCTGCTCGCTCTTCAAGGCCAACTGGCCGACGGTCGTGATGTTCGCATTGTTCAGGCAGTTTGCCGCGCGGACGCTCAACTCGATTTCGTTGACGCTCATGTTGAGCAATTTTTTCAACTTCATCTTCTCGTCGTCCTGCTTGTCGGCGGCTTCCTCGAACTCAATCGCATTCTTGTCGTAAAGCGCAAAAACGTCGAGGTGCTTCTGAAGGACGACGGACGACTGCGTGAGCGCGTCGTCGGGCGTGATCCGTCCGTCGGTCCAGATTTCCAAATTCAACTTGTCGTAATCCGTGCGGTTGCCCACGCGCGCGGCCTCGACGTTGTAACGGACACGCGTGACCGGCGAGAACAGCGAATCAATCGCAATGACGCCGATGGCCTGGCCGGATTTTTTATTTTCGTCACTCGGGCAAAAACCGCGGCCAATTTTCACGGTCAGCTCCATCTCAAGTTTTTTCTTTTTATCAAGCGTGCAGATGTGCTGCGTGGGATTCACCAGTTCGACATTCTGGTTCACCTGAATGTCGGCGGCGGTCACAGCGCCTTCTTTGTTGACCGAAAGCAAAAGCACCTGTTCGTCGCGTGTGTGCGCCTTGAATTTGACTTTCTTCAAATTCAAGACGATGTCGGTCACATCCTCGACGACGCCGTCAATCGTCGTGAATTCGTGCATCGCGCCGTCAACTTTGATTGACGTGATGGCCGCGCCTTCGAGCGACGAGAGCAGCACTCGGCGGAGCGAGTTGCCGATGGTGTGGCCGTAGCCGGTTTCAAACGGGTCGGCGATGAATTTTGCGTAGGTGTCCGTCGCGGTGGATTCTTCCTTCTGCAACCGCTTGGGCATTTCGAAACGTCCGAGTCTGACTGGCATATTTTCCTTTCAACAATTTTAATCTGACCGCTCCGGCTGATTTATTCCCGTGCCGGAGAGATCCGTGTAATTGTTTTTTTGTTTATGGTTTATCGGGAATAAAATTCTACGACGGCCTGTTCGTTGGCGATCGGCTGGATTTCATCGCGGGTCGGAATCCGCAGGATCGTGCCCTTGAATTCTTCTTTGTTGAACGACAACCAGTCCGGCACGGCGCGGCTGACGGAGCCTTCCAAATTCTTCGTCGCAAGTTGGCGCGACACGTTGTGATTTTTGACCTCGATCACATTGTTCACCTTCAACGCAAACGACGGAATGCCGACCTTGCGTCCGTTGACCGTGATGTGGCCGTGGCAAACCATCTGGCGGGCGGCGGCGCGTGTGTTCGCCAAGCCGAGGTGATAAACGACATTGTCGAGGCGCGTCTCCAAAATCTGCAACATCTGCTCGCCGGTGACACCGCGACGACGCAACGCCTTTTCATAAACGCCGCGAAATTGTTTTTCCATCAGGCCGTAGAAATAACGGAACTTCTGCTTTTCGATCAGGCCAAGGCCGTAATCCGTGTGCTTGCGGCGAGACTTCGGGCCGTGGACTCCGGGGCCGTAATTGCGGCGCTCAAGATATTTCGACGGGCCGAAAATCGGAATTCCGAAACGGCGGCTGATGCGGACGCGGGGACCTGTATAACGAGCCATAATTTTATGATTTCAAATTTGAAATTTGAGATTTGAGATTCAATTTAGACACGGCGTTTTTTGCGCGGGCGGCAGCCGTTGTGCGGAATCGGCGTCACATCTTTGATTGTGCTGATTTCAAGACCTATCGCCTGAAGAGCGCGGATTGCGGATTCACGGCCCGATCCGGGGCCTTTGACGCGAATTTCGACTTCCTTCATGCCGTGAGCCATCGCCTGGCGCGCGGCATCCTGCGCGACCTGCTGTGCGGCGTAAGCCGTGCTTTTGCGCGAGCCTTTGAAACCAACGCGGCCGGCGCTCGACCAGCCAATCAGATTCCCGTGGTTGTCGGTAATCGTGACTTGCGTGTTGTTGAACGTGGCAAGAATGTTTGCGACTCCGGCAACAATGTTTTTCGCGTGCTTGGCCTTGATGACCTTTTTGGCATTCGCGTCCTCGCCCAAAAGTTCTGCGGCGGTCGGCGCGGCGACAACGGGATTTTCTGCGACCGGCGCAGTTTCAGCCGTCGCGGGCTTTTTGGCGGGTTTTTCCGCGCCTGCCTTTGCAGCGGCTTCAGGGTTCGCCTCGTTTTTTGGAGCAGCTTTCTTTTTGGGTTCTTCGGCCATATTTTTCAATTTCAAATTTCAAATCTATATTTCAAATCAGTGAATTCCCGTTTTCGCGTTCGGATTGCGCTGCACGCCGACGGTTTTGCGCGGGCCTTTGCGCGTGCGCGCGTTCGTCTGCGTGCGCTGGCCGCGCACGGGCAGGCTGCGCATATGGCGGATGCCGCGATAGCATTTGATGCCCTGCAACCGCTTGAGGTTCATGCCGAGTTCGCGGCGCAAGTCGCCCTCGATGACGTATTTGCCTTCCTGGATCGCGTGGACGATTTGCGAAAGCTGCGCCTCGGTCAGATCCTTTGCGCGAATCGAGCGGTCAATGTTCGCGCGCTCGAGAACTTCCAGCGCGTTGACGGGGCCGATGCCGTAGATGTAGCGCAGCGCAATGTCTATGCGCTTGTTCGGCGGGACTTCAACACCAATGATGCGTGCCATAAATTTTTAACCTTGCCGTTGCTTGTGACGCTTGTTCGAGCAAATGACGCGAATGACGCCCTTGCGCTTCACGATCTTGCAATGCTCACACAGTTTTTTTACCGATGCTCTGACTTTCATTTTCTAAAATTATTTTGTTTCAACCAAAATCCGCCCGACGCTCAAATCGTAAGGCGTCAATTGCAATTTCACTTTGTCGCCGGTTTTCAGCCCGGCAAAATCTCTCTTCGCTTTTCCCGCGACGAACGCCGTCAAGCGATGTCCGTTTTTCAATTCGGCGCGCCAGGTGCCGTTCGGCAAAACCCCGGTCACGCGACCGTCAACTTTGAAAGCTTCGTCTCCGGCCATGTCAAAATCTCCGGTTCGCCGTCGGTTATCAGGACGGTGTGCTCAAAATGAGCGGATAATGAACCATCTTGTGTGACCACTGTCCAGCCATCTTTCAAGATTTTTACGCCGGGCTGTCCGGCATTGACCATCGGCTCAATGGCAATCGTCATGCCCGCGCGCAGCTTGTCGTTCATTTTCCGGTCAACAAAATTCGGCACTTGCGGCTCTTCGTGCATCACGCGCCCGACGCCGTGGCCGACAAATTCGCGCACGACGCTGAAACCGTTGCCCTCGACATAATCCTGGATCGCGCGCGAAATATCCGTCACGCGGTTTCCCGGTTTCGCCGCCGCGATTCCCAGATATAACGACTGCTCTGTCACGTCCAGAAGCCGCTGCGCCAGAACTCCGCAGCCGCCAACCACCATCGTCCGCGCATTGTCGCCGATAAATCCATTGTAACTCACGCCGACATCCACGCTCACAATGTCGCCGAAACGCAGTTCGCGTTCACCTGCCAGCCCGTGGACGACCTCATCGTTCACAGAAATGCAAGTGTGGCACGGATACTTGCGATAACCCAGAAACGCGCTCTTTCCGCCGTGTAATTTTATTTGCGCGGCCGCAAATTCATCCACCTGCCGCGTCGTCAGGCCCGGTTTTATGAACGCGGCGATCTCGTCCAAAATTTCCGCCGCCACCGCGCACGCCGGACGCATCAATTTCAAATCGTCCTCGGACTTTAATTTTATTCCGGCCACAGTGTTCGTTAAATCGTCAAATTGTGATTTGTTAAATCGTCACGCGCTTGTCCGGTTCAACGATTCAACGATTTAACAATTCAACCGTTTCAAAACCGTCCGCGCAGGCGGCCTTTTTTCAGGAAGCCGTCGTAATGACGCATCATCAAATGCGATTCGATCTGGCGCATCGTGTCCAGCAATACGCCGACCGTGATCAAAATGCTCGTGCCGCCGAAAAAGCTCGCCACGGCGTAGGGAATGTTCAATTGCCTCGAAAGAATGATCGGAATCGTCGCGATGACGGTCAGGAAAATCGCGCCCGCCAGCGTGATGCGGCTCATCGCCTTATGCAGGTAATCGCTCGTGCCCGTGCCCGGGCGGACGCCGGGAATGTAGCCGCCGTTCTTCTTCAAGTCGTCGGCGATCTGGATTTCGTTGAACTGCGTCGCCACCCAGAAATAGGAGAAGAACAAAATCATCAGGGAATAGGTCGCCAGATACCAGAACGAGGCCGTCTGCGGATCAAGCGCCGCCGCGAGCTGGCGGAAAATCTCCGTCCAGAACGGGCTCT
>DATCDZ010000054.1:0-3991 GCA_036510395.1 Verrucomicrobiia bacterium | reverse complement strand
CAGCAGTTGATCGTAAGGTTTATTTTTCGCGAGAACACGATAGGTCAGGTTCGGACGATTGAAACTGGCGACGTAACATTTTGGCTCGTGCAATTTCAAGTGCGTGACGATGTCCTCGCGCACACGTCCGGTCGCGGTGGCGGTGAGCGCCATGAACGGGACGTTGGGAAAATGTTCTCGCAGTTGAGAAATCTGGCGGTATTCCGGGCGGAAGTCGTGGCCCCATTCGCTGATGCAATGCGCCTCGTCAATCGCGATGAGTTTGACGTTCCACTTTTGCAGGTCGGATAAAAATCCCGAAAGCATCAGCCGTTCGGGCGCGACGTAGAGCAGGCGGAATTCGCCGTTATGCAATCCGCGCAGGCGTTTTCTTGATTCTTCCGCCGGAATTGTCGCATTCAAACAAGTTGCTGGCGCACCGCTGGCTTGCAGTGCATCTACTTGATCCTTCATCAACGCAACCAATGGCGAGACGACAACGGTGAGACCTTCGCGTGAGAGTGCGGGCAGTTGGAAACAAAGTGATTTGCCGCCGCCGGTCGGCAGCAGCGCGAAGGTGTCTTTGCCCGCCAGCGAGTCGCGAATGATTTCTTCCTGCAACGGGCGGAACGAGGTGAAACCAAAATACTGCTTGAGCAACGGCAGCAAGGCAGTTTCTATTTTCATGGGAAGCTGATTGTTTCAGTGATACTCCTGCACGGTCTTGACCGCGTAGCCGGATTTTTTCAGCGCGGCGATGCCCAGCGCGGCGGCTTTCGCGCCGCTCAAGGTCGTCATGATCGGCGTGCCGGTGTAAATGGCGGTCGTGCGGATTTTCACCTCGTCCTCGCGCGGCGACTGGCCGGCGGGCGTGTTGATGACGAGCTGGATTTCCTTGTTCTTGAGCAGGTCAATCACGTTGGGACGACCTTCGAGCAATTTGAGGATGCGTTGCACTTTCAGCCCGGCCTTTTCCAAAACGGTCGCCGTGCCGTTCGTCGCAACAATTTCAAAACCAAGGTCGGAAAATGACTTGGCCACTGACGAGACTTCTTTTTTGTGCGCGTCGCTGACGCTGATGAAAATTTTTCCTTTCAACGGCAGCGGAGAGTTCGCAGCCATTTGAGATTTTGCGTAGGCGATTCCCAAATCAGCATCCAAGCCCATGACTTCGCCGGTCGAACGCATTTCGGGCGAGAGCAAAATGTCCTGGCCGACGAATTTGTTGAACGGGAAGACGGATTCTTTCACCGCCCAATACTTCGTCCAGATTTCTTCCGTGAAATTCAATTCCTTCAGGGTTTTTCCGGCCATGACTTTCGCGGCGAGTTTCGCGAGCGGTTTGCCGATGGCTTTGGAAACGAACGGCACGGTGCGCGACGCGCGTGGGTTCACTTCGAGAACATAAACAGTTTCACCTTTGACGGCATATTGCACGTTCATCAGGCCGATGACTTTTAATTCTCGGGCCATCGCGTGGGTATATTTACGAATTGTTTCAATCACACTTTGCGAAAGCGTATGCGGCGGCAGAACCATCGCGGCGTCGCCGGAGTGGACACCGGCAAATTCGATGTGCTCCAGCATTCCGCCGATGATAATCGTGCCTTCGTTCGGATTTTTGAAATGGCCGACATCGGTGATGCAATCCACGTCCACTTCGGTCGCGTCTTCGAGAAATTTATCCACGAGCACGGGACGTTCAGGAGAAGCCTCGACCGCAAACTTCATGTAGTGCGACAGTTCGGCGTCGGAATAAACAATCTGCATCGCGCGACCACCAAGCACGAAACTTGGACGAACCAAAACCGGATAAGTCAGCCGCTTGGAAATGACGAGTGCTTCTTCCGCGTTCGTGGCAATGCCGTTCGGCGGCTGCGGGATTTTCAACTTGTCGAGCATCGCGGCGAACAATTTTCTGTCCTCGGCAATTTCAATGCTCTGCGGCGACGTGCCGATGATGTTGACGCCGTTTTTTTGCAGGTCGAGCGCGAGATTGAGCGGCGTCTGCCCGCCGAATTGCGCGATGGCGCCCCAGCATTTTTCGCGTTCGTAAATGTGCAGCACGTCTTCCAAAGTCAACGGCTCGAAAAAAAGTTTGTCGCTCGTGTCGTAATCGGTGGAAACCGTTTCGGGATTTGAATTGACCATGATGGTTTCAAACCCGTCTTCCTTGAGTGCGAACGCGGCGTGGACGCAACAGTAGTCAAATTCAATCCCTTGGCCGATGCGGTTGGGTCCGCCGCCGAGGATCATCACTTTTTTGGCGGTGTTGCCTTTGACCTCATCATCACCGCGATCATAGGTGGAATAATAATACGGCGTGTAAGCCTCGAACTCGGCGGCGCAGGTGTCCACGAGACGATAACTCGGAACGAGATTCAGCTTTTTCCGCAGCGCGCGGATTTCGTCCTCGGTCGTGCCGGTCAAATGGGCGATTTGCCGGTCGGAAAATCCGAGCGACTTGGCTTTGCTTAACAATTCAGGATTTGGCGGCGGCATCGGCTCGACAGTAAGCAGGAAAAAAAATTCCGTGTCCAGCCGATTGCATTCGCGCTTGATGAAATGGCAAATGTGCGTTACTTAAACGGCGTGAAAAAACTTGGACAACGGCTGATTCTTTTGTCGCTGTTCATTTCAATTCCCGCCATTGCGCAAATTGATCCCGCCCGGCGCGACCTGGTTCAATTCGGCTACAACCAATCGTTTGAAGGCCGCGTGCCGCTGTCGGCGTATGCTTTTTATTATCACAACCAGCCGGATTTTCTGCGGACGAACCTGACGTTGCGGCTGGCGGTCGCGCCGGTTTATCTCGATTCCGAACTGGGCTTTGTCGGTCTGTTCGGGCCGAACACGGATTTGGGGATCGGCCTGGCGGGCGGCGGTTTTGGCGACGATTACAATGAAATTCGCGGCGGCAAATTTCTGCCGGGCGAATCATTTGAAGGCGACGGCGGGGAAATTTCCGCGAGTCTTTATCATCTGTTCAATCCCGGCGACGAGGTCCCGTTGAATTTGGTTTTGCGCGGCACGGCGCATTATTCCTTTTACAGCCGCAACAGCGACACCACGGCCAATTTTCAACTGCCCAGCGACCACGGCGATTTCAGCGTGCGCACAGGACTGCGCTGGGGCGGCGTCGAGCCGACTTTGTTTCCGCCGCTGGCGATGGAATTGTCCGTCTGGTATGAAGGCCATCTGCGCAGTGATTCCGACGCGTATGGTTTTGGAGGCGACCGTGAACTCAAGGAGCAATCGCATCTGGTCTGGGCGGAAGCGGCGCTGGCCTACACGCTGCCCAAGAGCCAGCAAAGTTTTTACGCGCGCCTGACCGCCGGGACAAGCGTGGACGCCGACCGCTTCAGCGCATATCGCCTCGGCGGGTTTCTGCCGCTCATCGCAGAATTTCCGCTGTCCCTGCCCGGCTATTATTTTCAGGAAATCAGCGCGCGGCAATTCGTCCTGCTCAACGCGAACTACCTTTTGCCGCTCGACGGAAAAAAACGCTGGAACATTGACGTGAACGCATCCAGCGCGTTCGTGGATTACCTGCCCGGCGAATCGCAGCCCGGCAACTGGCTCAACGGCGTGGGCGGCGGCATTTTATATCACTCGCGCTCCGACCGCTGGAAAATCATGCTCGATTACGCCTATGGAATTGACGCCATCCGATCGGGCGGTCGCGGCGCAAACAGCATCGGCCTGCTCGTGCAATTTGATCTCGGCAAAAAGCGCAGCCGGAATTTCAATTCCGTGCAACCCTCGCTCTGGCGCGGATGGCAGCGGATTTTCGACTGACCGGTTGAAATGGAGAAATGAAAATGTGCGAACTTTTCCATTTTTTGCCGCTTGAATTTTATTCCGGGCCTTTGCCGTGGGACGATTCAACTTGCGCGCCGCGCCGTCTGCTTTATCATTGGAAAGTCGCGCATATGGTGGAATTGGCAGACACGCTACTTTGAGGTGGTAGTGCCGCAAGGTGTGCAGGTTCAAGTCCTGCTATGCGCACCAA
>DATCDZ010000053.1:0-16448 GCA_036510395.1 Verrucomicrobiia bacterium | reverse complement strand
GCCTGTTGGACCAGGTTCAAATAATAAAAGGCGGCCTCGTTGTCCGGATCCAGCTTCAACGCCTCGTTCAACTTGACATTGGCCTCCTCCAGCTTGCCCATCTCGAAAAGCAGCTTGCCATCCCGCACCAGCGTGGCGGCCTGTGTTTTATCATTTTGCATGGCAGGGATTAGTTCGGTCGTCTGGCGATCAGGCACCGTGCCGACCTGCGCGGCGATCATTTCGTCGTTCTGCTTTTTCATGGCGAGCGCGGCGGCATTTTTCGGATCCACTTTCAACACGCGGCTGATGTCCGTGTCGGCCTCTTGCAGGTCGCCCCGGCCCTGCGCCTGTTTGGCGAGAGTGAGCCGCGTGGCGGTAAGGCCGGACATCGCCCGCGCGGTTTCGACATCAATTCCGGAACCGATCTGCTGCGAGACTGCGTAGGCTTCCTCGTAAATTTTGGCCGCGCCCGCCAAGTCTCCGCTGGCGGCGGCGACTTTCGCGTCCTCCAGCTTTTGGCGCAGCACGATCGTGTAGGCCTGGTCTTGCACGGCGCGGCGGATGGCCATATCCGTGGCATTGGTCTGCGCCCGCAACTGCGCGGCGGATGCCAGCAGGATGACCAGGCAAATCGAGAGGGAAACTGCTTTTGTCATGTTCGGTTCAGGTTCGTCGCAAATGTGCGCTGTTGCTACAACACCGCGTATTCACAATCATGGTGCGTATCGCAAGGTTGTTCTTTTTTGGTTTGACTGCGCTGACAATATCACTTCGTCTTGGTGGATGGCAACGATATTGTAATCATCCCCCGCAAATTTTAAGCCGGCGCCCGCCCGGCGATTCGGCCATTTCAATCCTTCGGGATCATATTTCAAATCCGCCGAGTAGCCTTCCACGCGACGGAACGGCTTGCCCTTCGACACCGCCACCGTCGAGCCGTCGGCCAATTTCAAAAACAATTGATCCGGATTGTCCGGCGCGCCCGTGATGTGATCCAGCGTGACAACCGGGCCTTTATCGCCTGGGGAGACATAATGCTTCACCGCCCCGCGCGCAAACGCTTGCATGGCCGCCGGGTTCTGAATGCTGACAAAGTAGCCTGGCGGCTGGACATTCGTCTCCAGTGAATCAAGGGTCACCACCAGATCAAGCGGCGTTATTTTTGTCACCACCACGGCGCCCGCCCCGATCGCATTGTCGCCGGTGATTTTAATCAGCCTGCCGTTCACGTCCTTTTGCCACTGCACCGGGTTGAACAATTTGTTTGTCGTCGAGAAATCCAGGGACAGTCGAGTTTGCAGCCGTTCGATCGCTTTCGTTTGCCGCGTCAAATCAAGCTGCTGCAGCGGCCTGGGTTTGCCGCCGAAAAATCCGTTCTTGATCTCTTCCGACTTTTCCTTGTCCGCCACGATGATGAAGCCCATCATCACGAGCGCGCCAACCAGCCCTAGCAGCACCGCGCACAGCAGGATTTTCTCGTAATGTTTTCTTATGAATTCCATGGGTTCAATTCCCCGGTGTTAATTTCACAATCTCAATTTCGATCGTGACGCGCAGAAGCCTTTCGTCCAGCACGGTCTCCAATCCGCCCCGGCCGGCACGGCCTCCTTGCACTCGTATGCCGCGACCGGGCAAAGCAGTGGCGGCATACCTGCCGTAGCCGTTGTATTCGGGCACCATCTGTGCGGCGACTGTTGCTTCTGCGGGCTGCACGTTGATGCCTTTGACGATGATCGCGTGCGGCGATGCTGCAAAACCGTCCAATACTTGCGCGATTTCCGGGCTGAAGGCGAGGAAGGTGATCTGCCAGGGCACCAGGACGGCCAGATCGTTTGTCTCGGGACTGTCGGCGATGTAGTCGGATTGCTGGCCGGCATTGTCGTCGTCAGAGACGCGGATGCGCTGAAGGTTCTCAAGCGTGTTGATCTGGGCGACATATAATATGCCGGTGATGGCCTTGGCCTCGCCGAGCTGTTCGGCGAGGGGGCCAAGGCTGCCGGGGGCAAAAGTCATGAGGTTACGCTCTGCGGTGAAGGAGAATGGAAAGTCGGGCGACAGGGTGACGCTTGCGGCCGCAGCGTCATGCTGCATCTGGGCCAGGGTGCGGGTTAATGCGAAGGAAAATTCCTCCGTGCTTCCTCCCGCGCGGATGGGACGGTTGCCGGCGGATGGTATGGGCTCAATGGGCTGGAAATAATTCCTGGCCTGGGTGTTCCATACGCGCAGGCGGCGGGTTTGATCCTGGGCGGCGGCGACATTGTCCACGGTTTCATTGCCGGGTGATGGTTTTTGGTCGGTCAGATTCCGCAAATTGGCGTATATCTCGTTAAGCCTGACAAGCGCGGCGGCGTTGCGGCTCCAGCTTTGCCAGCCGTAATAGCCGGCTCCGCCGAGCATCCCCATGGCGAGGACTAGGGCGATCGCAAAAAACTTATTTCGCTTGATCCAGTTCACTTGAAAATTTTTTGATTTACGATTTGCGAATTATGATTTTCAAAATCCGTTCTGCGGCTCTCATGCAATTATTGTCTTCATTTTTTGACTTGCGGCCCGTCCCGCAGTTGCGGGCACAGGCCGATGGCCGGGCAAATTGTTTTCAAATCGTAAATCGTAAATCATAAATGCAGCGGGTTGGACGGCATAAGGGTGACGCCAAAAGTGAACGTGCCGGTGGAATCGTCAGGGACGATCTGCCCGGTGAGCTGGGTGGCCTTGGAGTCGAACAGGGGCGACGCCTTCAACTGGCTTTCGATTTCAAAGGCGGTTTCGCTGTTGGCGGAGGCGTCGCCGCTGACCCTGGTCTGATCCACCGCGCGGCAGACCAAGGAGATGGAGTTGGTTTGATCGGTCGTGACAACCGCCGTCGTTTGCTGCTGTGCGGCAGCCCTCGTCGCAGCCATATAGGCAGCCATTGCAGCCGTTCTTGCTGCGTCGCTGTCAGCTTGAATGGGAGTGGAACTGACGCTGCCGGAGACGCCGGACAATGTCATGAACTGCTCGATCCAAATGCCTGTCTCAACCGTGTTTTTCGTGGTGGAGAGTTTTTTCTTCATGTCGTCCTCGGATTGGATGAGCACGCGGCGCAATTCCGACAGTGTGTCGCCCCAATAATACCGGGCCTCCATCAACGAGGCGATTTGTTCGGATCTCCTTTTCTCCAATTGTAACTGCGCGTAGGCCTGGTTGAACCGGGCGGCCCTGTCATTCAACACCTCAACTTTCGGCTTCAGATCCGCGATGTCATTTTCCTTCGTCACGGCAAGTTCCTGAAATAAAAATCCGACCGCGCCCGCGACGAGCACCAGGCTGAAAATCGTCGCGATGAAATACGGTTTCTTCTGGTCGAACGCCTGCCAGCGCAGCGTGCTGTCGGGCATCAGGTTCATTTCCACCGGGCAGTTCGCGAGGTTGCGGAGGCCAAGGCCGACGACTTCGCCCAGCGAGTGGGCGACTTGCGCGAGTTCCTCAAGGCTCACGGACGGGTCAATCTGCACGTTGCGGAGCGGATTGAAATACTCGACTGGCACGTTCAGCTTCTCCGCGAAAAATTGCGCCGTGTAAGGCATGATGCTCGCCCCGCCGGACAGGAACAGCCTCTGCGCCTGCGCCCCACCCTGCTGCCCGCGATAAAACTGGATCGTCTGGTTGACCTGGATGTGCAGCTTGGTCATGAACTGCCGCGCGATTTTTGAAATCGCCGCCTGGTTCGGGTTTTCCGGCTCCTCATACGCGCCGCCCAGACTGACAAAACCCTCGGCGACTTTTATCTGCTCCGCCGCGTCAAATTTCAATTTCGCCTCATTCGCGAAATCCTGCGTGATGGCGTTCGCGCCCAGGTTGATGCTGCGCGAGAAAACTTTTCCCTTTTCAAAGAAAATCAAATTGCTCGTCTTGGCGCCGATGTCTAGGAGCATCGTGCAATCTTCCAGGTCGCCATAATTATATCTGAATGCGTTGATCAACGCGGCGGGCGAGGCGTCGCACAATTGCAGTTGCAGCTTCGCCTGCGCCGCCACGCGGAACAAGCCCTCCACTATGTCGGACTTGACCGCGACCAGCAGCACTTCGAGTTCGCCGCTCGCCGCCGAACCCATGATCTGATAGTCCCACACGACTTCCGCGAGCGGAAACGGCACGTTCTGCTGCGCCTCGTATTGGATGATCTGCGTGACCTTGCCCGCGTCCACCGGCGGCAGCTTGACAAACTTGGAAAAAACGTGATAGCCCGGCGCGCAGACGTTCACGCCTTTCACCTTGATGCCTTTTTCGACGAGCACTTCCTGAAGCGCCTTGAGGATGACCGCCTCGCGCGTGGCCTCCACCGAGCCTTCTGCGCCAAGCGGCTTGATGGCAAAAGTCTTGAGCCGCAGCCCGCCCGCCTCGTTGACTTCAAACTCCGCAAGCTTGAGGCTGCCCGCCCCAAAATCCACGGTTAAAAATGATTTTGTATTCAGCATTGCCGTTCCGTCTCTTGCCGCCGCAAACAAGCCGCGGTTGAAATTTTCAATTTCGTGCGAGGCAGTCCGTTTAACTACGTCAAATTTTCCCGATGGTCAAACAGAATTCCACAAAAAATGAAAATATTTTTCGGGAAATAAAAAAGTCCGACGGAACAATTTCCGTTCCGGCGGGTGATTTGATTTCAATTTTTCTTTACGCCTTCGCCTGTGGCGCTGCGCGGGCGCTTTTGCGAACATAACCCATCGCTCGCCAGTCGCGTTGGGCGCAACTTGACTGAAAAACAGATGGAAAGATGGAATCAGGCATTATTGCTGGAAAAATTAGCCGCTATTCAGGCTGCACCGGCCTAGTTCCGGCATATTGTATTATGCGCGGGTGCGACGTAAAAACAAAGCAGGGTTCACCAATTCCTACGAACGGCAGACTATTCCATGCGCCGTTACGGAATGTATGCCTTTGAAATCGCCCGGCTGCGCTGTCGAAAGTATAAACAACATCGCCTTCCTGCAGATTGAAGTTGATGCCACTCGGCGGTAACGGAATTATTGGCACGGTGGGGACATTGGTTGATGCTATAGCGATTGGGCCAAATGGTGTTAATGGCGGAAAAATTCCGATGGGCGGCAACGGGGTGAAGCTAATCGTGCCCGGTCCGGGCGAACTGATGAGCGAGATTCCCGCCGGAATGGAAACCGAACCATATCCCAAATTGCCAGTGAAGGCGATGTCCAACGCCCGGCGCGCCGGATTGAACAGGAACGCGCCTTCGCCCGGTGTGAGCGTCTCATTCGGATTTGACCATCGCCCGCGCCAAAAGACATTTCGCCGGGTGAACTGTTGCGTCGTGTTGTCGAATTTCAGCAGCACCGCGCCATTGGGCATATGTGGAAACAATTCCGCAACTGAATTATCCGGCACCGCATCCGACGCAGTGACGCCACGGTAATGAAACAATGGATTTGCCATGAGCGACCAGCCCGGCGGGAAAGCGATGGTGTTCGTCACCGGATTGGCCGGGTCATTCATCGAACTCGGCTGCGCCTTGACTGGCAAAACTGTTGCGCCGGTCAAGGCCAATAAAGCGAGGATGAATTTGATTTTCATAAAACTGGCTTTGAGTTTATGACTTGCCGCGTTTGAACCACCTTGTCAAGCCCGCACCCAAACCGAGCAACGCCAGAGCGGACGGCTCCGGCACGGGCGTGATTTGACCGCGAATCTCGCCATTGGGATAGTCGCCAGACGAGGTAAAGACGTTCACATACCAGAGGCCGTTTTCCAAATCACTGATTTCAGTGCCGGTCAGATTGTTGACGGTGCCTTGCCATGAATAGCCTGAACCAGGCGGGGGCTGAATTGGAGAAATAGTTGGAGCACCCAGATCAAAAATCAATGGCGCGTTGGAACTGGCGTCTGCTGGACCGTTAATGGTGGCATCGGTTGGCAGCGCATTTCCTTCAAACAAGTCCGAGCCACTGAAAAGATAACTCAAGTCTGTGCCGTTCAGCGTAAGCCCACCCGATCCGAAGCCCGGACTGCCGTTTGGCGGCACTTCGTTGGAACCATTAACATTAACAGTGAATTGAAGCGTGCCTTGCGCCCAAGCGCCGGCCAGTCCGCCGATAAGCAATATCAGAGTTAGTAGTTTTTTCATGACCTTTTACGGTGACACCACACACCCATGCCTCCGATGCCCAAACCGAGCAACGCCAGCGCCGAAGGCTCCGGCACGGGCGTGATTTGACCGCGAATCTCGCCGTCTGGATAATTGCCAGACGAGGTGAAGACATTCACATACCAGAGGCCGCTTTCCAAATCACTGATTTCAGTGCCAGTCAGATTATTGAGAGTGCCAGATGATGAATAGTAACCACCAGGCGGTGGCTGAATTGTGATGAATGTTGGCGCGCCCAAATCAAAAAGAAGCGAGCCTGGCGAACCAGGGTCCGCCGGGCCGTTGATGGTAACATCTGTAGGTTGTGCCGAATTTTGGAAGGTTTCGGAGAGGCTAAAAAGATAATCAAGCGAGTTACCGCTCAACGTGAGTGTGCCCGACCCAAAGCCAAGGCTGCTGTTAGGGGGCACTTCGTTTGAACCACTAAGGTTGACATCGAATTGCAATGTCCCTTGCGCCAAAGCGCCGGTGAGTCCGCCGATTAGAACCGTCAGTGTCAGTATTGTTTTCATAATGATTTCTTTGTTGAAGTTAAATGTTGTTCAGTCATGGAAGATAAAGCGCGCGATAGAAGCGAATCGGATAGTTTGAAGCGACGGTGTCCGAAAAGGTGAACGGCGCTGGATTTGTCAGGATGGAAATCCAATTTGTCGTGGCCAAATTCGTGCTGGCTTGGACGGCATAATTGTAATTTGTTATCCCGTTCACAAAAAATTGAAACTGATTATTTGTATAGGTGAATAAGCTCAAAGTCGGGGTGGCCGAATTATACACCGTCAATTCTGCAACGGCGCTGTTGGTCGAACCAGCCGAGTTGCTGGCTGTGACGGAGTAATTGCCCGCGTCATTGGTTGAAACATTGCTGTTGGTGTAGCTTGAAAAAGTTGCGCCGCCGATGAGATTGGTCGTGTTAAAATACCATTGGTAGGTCGGCGTTGGAGTGCCGATGGCAAATGAGGTGAATGTCACGCCGTTGCCCGCGATAACGCTTTGACCATGCGGCTGCGTCGTGAACACAGGCTTTGCCGGTTGAACCCAATTGAGAACCACGTTGCCCATTGAACCATTGACGCCATCCACTACGATGCGGTAAGTCGTGCCGCTTGTGGCGGTGAAGATAACTTGGCCTTGGCCGCTGTTCACAAGGGTCAGACTGCCGACACTCGACCCGGTGTAAATTCCAATCAGTGTGCTAATGCCGCTGCCAGTGGTGTCAATCGTCACGCTGCCATTGGTCGGCGCAGTCCACTTATACCAGATGGAAGCGCCGCCTGCGTTACCGGCAATCGTCGGTTCGCCGCTTTCTTTTGTCGCCCGCAAGTTCGTGCCGTTGGTCGTGCCTTGAATGCCGCTAATCGTTATCGCGTTGGTGAAATAGTCGTTCATGGGAACAGGCATTTGAAGATTCGCCCACCAGACGCCCCAACGTCCCGAACCGTTCACGAGCGAGCCAGAGTAGGTTCTCGCGTATTCCTGCACCGTCCAGAAGTCCGTATCATTCACAGGGTCAACCGTCGTCCGGCTGAAATCGCCCCACCGATTGCGAGAATCGCCCGATGGTATCTTCCAATAAGGTGATTCGCCCGCTTTGATTACATAATCCGACTCAAGGCTGGCGGAAGGGTCAGTTAGCGCATGAAGGGAATAATCCGCGCTCGCATATTGACTGGCGGAAAATTTTGAATAACCAATCATGGCATCGCCAAACCGATTGACCGCAATGCTCGGATAAGCATAGAAGTTGACGCCGCTGGAATCGTCCAGCAATCCATGTTGAGCTATTGTCCCGTCAGTTTGAATTTGCCACCATTGCACGGAGCAGCGCGTCGGACTGCTCGCGGGCAAAAAAATCGTCTGTGCCGTCCAGAGCGAACCGTTGCGATAAAACAATTGATTGATGGCTGAATCACCCGCGTGAATTTTCACGGAAGTGCCTGATTGCGGGGCAAGATTCGCATCGCCAGTCGCACCGTCCGCCCACGGATTTGGAGTGCTTGGAAAACTTACTTGGTTGAGCGTGTCAGAGCCAAAAGTTCCCGTGATGGTATATAAAGCCAGATAGCCCGAACCGCTGTAATCACTGTTGTAGTCCTGCAAAAGATAAATGGTGGAGGTGTTTGTATCGTAGTTAATCGCCGGACATATTCCCAAGCCATACGTTGAATAGGGCAGGTAAAAGAATTCATCAGATAACGTGCCGCTGTAGAGGCTCGCCTTGTTGAAGACGAAAATTCCGACGCCGTTGGGCTGGCCGTTCGAGAGGTTGTAATAATTCCATGAGAGGGCGATTCTGTCTTTGGAGAAGCCGACTGTCGGAAAATCAGCCCACGCCGTCCCGCTTGTGTCGGCTTGGAGACTGAAAGCATACCAACCGCCGGTGGGGTCGCTGGTCTTGGAAACGGCAATCAGAAGGGAAGAACTACTATAAGGTGGCGGTTGTGCGCCAGCCGTCGCAATCCAGCGTTGGCTGTATGGGTCATAGGTAATCCGCGGGTCAAACGCTTCACTGATGCCCGGAAAAAAAGCCTGCCACCAACTCAACAAAGTCGTCGTGTTTATTGTCGTGCCACTGCGATTCTGGATGCGAACTTGGGTGTTCAGCATTGTCACCACATGATTGGGACCGACGGCTCCGTCAGTGTCCGGCGGCGTCAAGACGCTGTTGTCACCAAGCCCTTGGAAATTGGTCGTGGACGCGGGAGAACTGGGCAAGGTCGGAGTTCCGGGCGCGCTTGGCCCAATGAATTCAGGCATCACCACCGCATTCGTTGGCAGCGGAGTGTTATTGGTAACGGTGTTGTAAGGCACGTCGGTCTGGCCGAACGCGCATTGAGCGAGAAACATTCCCAGCGACAGAATTCCACCGAGGATTCCATAAGTGATGAATCTTTTTTTCATTGTCAGTTCTTTTGGTTTATTGGTTTTCTTCCGAGCCATTTTTTGCACGGACTCGAACCCCCTCCTGATTTTATGAAACGAGAATGCGCGCCCAGCGCACCTCTCTTCGGGGTCACGACCAAGCGACCTTTGAGGAAAGCACACTCGGACGCGCGACTTGGCGCGCACCGAGGTGAATTCCCCATGTGGAAGCAAGCAAAAACATTTGGTCGTGTTTCGAAGAGATTCGAGTCCTCGCAACGCAAAGACTCTATGCCGAGAAAAAGAAACTTCCCGGCTCTGGAAAAGAACTGGCGAAGGTCTAATCGTTTTGCGGATTCGTGACAAGCAATTTTATTTCCGCCCGGCAAAAAACATTGCGCCGCGCCGCCGACTTTGGCTTCATCTTGCCGTGCCGATTCAAACTCCAGCAGCCGCGCGCCGCCGCATGAAGATTTTTTATTCGGGGCGCGTGCAGGGCGTCGGGTTCCGCTACACCGCAAAAACCGTCGCCGCCGGTTTTGAAATCACCGGCAGCGTCCGCAACCTGCCCGACGGGCGCGTCGAACTCGTGGCCGAGGGCGATGACGCGGAACTCGAAGCCTTTCGCGCCGCCATCCGCGGCACAATGCTTGCTGGTTTTATCCGCGGCGAGGGTGTAGAATGGGCGGACGCGCAAAATGAATTTTGCGGTTTTGAAATTGTCCGTTAAAAATGAAATACGCCATCATCGCTGACATCCACGGCAACCTGGAAGCGTTCCAGGTCGTTTTGGACGACATTAAAAATCAGAACGCCGACCACATCGTCTGCCTTGGCGACGTTGTCGGCTATAATGCAAACCCCAAGGAATGCCTGAAAATCGTCCGCGACCTGAACCTGCCCTGCGTCAAAGGCAACCACGACGAATACTGCTCCACCGAGGACCACCTCGAAGGATTCAATCCCGCCGCCGCCGACGCCGTCCACTGGACACGCAACCAGTTGAACGCCGGGGAAAAACTCTGGCTGCGCGACCTTAAATACTCCCGCATCGTCGCCAACTTCACCATCGTCCACGCCACGCTCGACGCCCCGGAACGCTGGGGCTACGTCTTTGACAAGCTCGCCGCCGCCGCCAGTTTTCCGTATCAGAACACGCAGGTCTGCTTTTTCGGCCACACCCACGTCCCCGTCGCCTTCATGCGCGACACCGCCATTCGCGGCGGCACTTATTCCAAGTTCAAAATTGACCCGGCCAAAAAATATTTTGTCAACGTCGGCGCCGTCGGCCAGCCCCGCGACAACAATCCCAAATCAGCCTACGTCATTTTCGACGCCGACGCCGGGACAATCGAATTGCGCCGGCTCGACTACGACATCGCCACCACGCAGAAAAAAATCCGCGCCGCCGGCCTGCCCGAACGCCTCGCCGAACGGCTTGAATTTGGGAGATGATTTCAGCCGCCGCGTTTCCGCCGGAAGCGGCCACAAATTATGCCGCGCGCGACTCACGACATCCGGGACATCGAGGTCATCGTCCCGAATTTGAAACTGAAGCACACCGGGGTCACCTCCACGATCGCCGCGCTCTTGCCGGTCCATGCAAGGCATTTGAAAATTGCGGCCGTGGGATTCGGCCTGCCTGCGGACTGGCCGCAAATCGGCTGGGAGAATTTTTTCCTTCACGGCTGGAAACGTCCGCACCACCGGCCGTTCCGCATCTGGCACGCGCGCCGCAACAATGAAATGCTCGCCGGCCTGCTGCTGCGCTCCGTTTTGAGGATGCCGCTCAAGCTCGTGTTCACCTCGGCGGCTTTGCGCAACCATGCCTGGCTCACTCGCATATTATTAAGGCAAATGGATCGAGTCATCGCCACGTCGCCGGAGGCGGCCTCGCGTTTGCGCGTGCCGGCCAAGATCATTTTACACGGCGTGGACGTGCAGCTTTACCATCCGCTTGCCGACCGCGAAAAGGAATGGCTCTCGACCGGATTGCCGGGACGCCACGGCATCGGCGTGTTTGGCCGGGTGCGGCGGCAGAAGGGAACGGACTTGTTCGTGGAGTCCATGTGCCGTCTGCTTCCGCGTTACCCGGATTTTTCCGCCGTCATCGTCGGCGCGGTCACGCCGGATCAAAAATTATTTTCAGGAAAATTAAAGTCCAAGGTCGCGGCGGCGGGGCTGTCCGGACGGATCCGTTTTCTTGGCGAACTGCCGCCGCCGGAAGTCCGGCTCTGGATGCGGCGCATGACGATTGTCGTCGGGCCGCAACGGTGGGAAGGCTTCGGCCTCGTGCCGATCGAGGCGATGGCCGGCGGCGCGGCGGTCGTCGCCACGCGCGCGGGCGCGGCGCACCATCTCGTCGCTGATGGCAAAACCGGATGCCTTGTTCCGACGGACAATCTCGAAGCGCTCGTCGAAAAAATCGAAGTGCTGATGAAAGACCTCGTGCTCGCGACAACAATGGGACGGCAAGGCCGCACCCATGTGATTGAAAAGTTCACCGTCGGGCGCGAGGCGGATGAAATCCAAAGCGTGTATGAAAATTGCTGGAACGAGGCGTGACACGAAGCGCTTGAAGCCGTTGAAAAATCAAGCCGCCAGCTTTTTCTTCACCCACGCCCTGGCCTGATGCGGCGTTTTTAATTCATCCTGCAATTGCCGCTCGCGGATTTCGCGCAGCAACGCGCCCAGTTCTTTTCCCGGTTTCATTCCAAGTTCGATCAAATCTTTTCCCGTGAGCAGTGGCGGGCGTATTTCCGGCTGTTTCTCCAATTCCTTCGCCTGCCCGGTCAAAAAATCATAAAGCTCCAAATTTCCGTGCGAACCAAGGCAATCCAGCTTGTGCAATTCCAATTCCAGCGGAAACGTCTCGCGCAACAGCAACCGGCGCAAAGTTGATTTCCGCATCTGCTTCACGTCCTTGAACTGCATATGATGCAGCACGCACGCGACGATTTCATCAATCTGTCTTTTCGGAAAGCGCAGCCGGTTCAAAATCGTCCGCGCCATTTCCGCGCCGATTTTTTCATGGCCGTAAAAATGAATCGCGCCGGTTTGCAAATCTTTTTCTACTGTCACCGGTTTGGCGATGTCGTGCAATAGAACCGTCCACGGCAAAAGTTCGTTGGCATCCGGCGGCAATTTTTCCAGCATCAAACGAATGTGATTGAACACGGTGCCCTCGGGATGAAAATCCGGCGACTGCTCGCAATCAACCGTCGTCGCCAGTTCCGGCAGAATGTGTTCCAGCAATCCACTGTCGCGCAGCAAAACCAATCCTCGCGTCGCGTGCGGCTGACAAAATAATTTCAACAACTCATCGCGAATTCTTTCCGCACTGATGAGTTTTATTTTTGACGCGAGTTTTTTTACGGCGGCAAATGTTTCCGGCTCGATTTCAAAATCCAACTGCGCGGCGAAACGCACGGCGCGCAGCAAACGCAAATGATCCTCGCCAAAGCGCTCTTCCGGCTTGCCAATCGTGCGGATGATTTTCGCGCGCAAATCTTTTTCGCCGCCGACCCAGTCGTGGATTTTTTTTGTGAGCGGATCGTAGAAAAGTCCGTTCACCGTGAAATCGCGGCGCAGTGCATCGGCCTCGGCGTTGGCAAAGATGATTTTTTCCGGGCGGCGGCCGTCCTGATAATCCGCCTCGGCGCGGAAGGTGGCGACTTGGAATTGATGTCCGCTCTCGACGACGATCATCACGCCGAATTTGCGTCCGACGGCGACGGTGCGCTTGAAAAGTTTCTCGACCTGTTCCGGCTTCGCGTCCGTGGCGATGTCGAAATCCTGCGGCTCGCGTCCGAGCAAAAAATCGCGCACACAGCCGCCAACCCAGAACGCGGCGAAGCCCGCTTGTTGCAGACGACGGACAATTTCCAAGGCGGGATTCAAGCAGCCACCAAATCGGCTTCCAGCGGGTTTCCCTTTTTGAAGCGGCTCACACCCATCACGCTGAACCCGATGACACGACCGCCGGCATCCACGCGTTCCATCACGGCGTCATGCTTGGTCTGTTCCATGTGACCGGCGGCGTCCGAAAACCTCACTTCGAGGAAATCAGCTTCCGCGTCGAACCAGATTTTTACTTTGTCGGCCATAAATCTTCTCCGGCTTTTGGTTTGTCGGTCAGGTAGGCCGTGACCACAAACGCATCGTTCTCCGCATACTTAACCACAACGCAGAGCCATTTGCCACCCACAATTGTCTGCGCGTAAAATTCGTAGAACAATTTCACAGCCTCATCCGCGCGCGAACGCCGCACGAATTGCGGCCGCCGCAAAACCCGTTCCACTTCCGCCGCCAGGTTTTGCATTTCGGGATGTTCCAAAATATGCGCCCGCCGTTCATCCGTGAGCCGCACCTTCCGGCCAAAGCAATCCTGCAAAAGTTTCATAGTAGTCTGGCACAGTGAAATTGAATTTTATTTCTCACACCAGATTTTAATGTTCGCGCACGCAGCCGCCAACCCAGAACGCGGCAAAGCCTGCTTGTTGCAGACAGGCAACAATTTCTTTTGCGACGGCTTTGGGTGAACGCGGCGGCATTTACGATTTACGATTTACGCACAAATGGCGAGACAACTTTCAACAGATAATAAGCACTTGACATCTCAAACCTGCTAAATTCTACTCTTGCCGGAAACTGCATGAAATTTTTGGAAAAAATTTCGCAACCGCGCAACCGCGCAACCGCGTAGAGCGGTCGGTCGTCCTCACGGCTGCTGTCGCCAGCCGCCCCGTCGCAATCTTCCGCCACTTGGCAGAATCCCGCCGCCAGACCGTCGAGCCATTTTACCAAACCGCCGAGACATTCTGCCATTTGGCAGAATTACTCAGCCAGACCGCCAAGTTGCTCCGCCGCTTGGCAGAATCATTCTGCCAACTGGCGGAATTGCTCTGCCAAGCCCCTTTTCCAGCCAAAAACACCCCATTTCAGCGCAGTTAACCAACTAAAAAACAAACATATTATGGCAAAAGAATACTTCATTCCCAAACAACAAGCCCCCTACGTTCTCTGGCATGACACCCTTACCGGCGGCGTCAGCGCCAACACCCCCGGCGCGACGGCGGCGGACATGGCCATGCTCACCGCCGACAACGCCGCCCTGCACGCCAAACTCAACGCCGCCACCCTGGCCGACAACGCCAGCAAAGCCGCCCATGCGGATTTGAACACCGCCATCGCCGCCAGCAAAACCAATGCCCGGCTCCTGGCCCAGCGCATTAAAACCAGCCTCACCTACACCGATGTCATCGGCGACCAGCTTAACATCATCGGCCCGGAAGATTCCACCGACATGACGCAGGAAAAGCCCGTGCTGGCTGCCGTGGTCAAACTGGCGGGCGGCGTGGTTGAGATTGGATTCAACAAGATGGATGCCGAAGGCGTTCACATTTACAGCATGAGAGACGGCGATGCTGGATTCACTTTGCTCGCCAGCGAAACCCATTCGCCCTATGTGGACAACCGCCCATTGCTGGCGGCGAGCAAACCGGAGACGCGCCAATACAAAGCCATGTTCTTCCTCGGCAAAAGCGAAATAGGATTGCAAAGTGCCGTAGTCGTGGCGACAGCCAAGCCGTGAAAAACAAATGGTTTGTTGCAAGCCAAAAAGTAGGTTAAAGTAAAAGTCATTGTGAAGATTGCCCTTAAATTTTTGCTCGCAGGAATAACCCTATTGATGTTGTCTGCGCTTCACGGCGGAGCACAAACACGGGTTCAGGATATTTTCGGGCGTTCGCTAAACACGCATGGCATTACTTTGATGGATTGGGATGGTTATATGGCCAATCCACTCATCAAGTTTTACCTTCTGCCACCCACCAATGCCGTCCCTCCCGGCTCCGCTACACTTACTGCTGACGGCGCACGCCTTTACTTCGGTGGCACGGGTAGCGGCGTAAGCACTAATGGTCCCAGCACAATCATAGCACTTACCAGTTCCAACACGCCCGTTCCAGTCAATCTGTCAATTTTCCCAGCCCACAATGACCCCGATGGAAATTACACGCTCACAATCATATTCACCGATGCGAACAATGCGAAACAGACGAACACGTTGCCAATTTTGGTCATTGACGAAGACACTCATCAAACAAATGCCTTCGTAGTCACGGCAAATTTTGACCGTGACACCAAAAGTTTTTTTACGAATGTCACAGCCCAAGCGCTTGTCACGCAAGCTGCGAATGACTGGGCTTATTATTTTACCGGTATGAATCTTGATCCAGTCGCTGCCGGAACGGAAGCTACTTGGATCTGGCGGGATAATTTGGCTAGCAGGTATCTTGTTACCAATACGAATAACTATACGGGCTATTTGCTCTATGCGTATGGCATTACGAATTCAACCCATACTTCCGGTGGAGAGGCCAGCGGCAAAGGACATGTGCAAACCAGTGGTGGTCTGTCATTGACTATGAAGCGGTCAGGCAGCTTCGACGTCGCCATTGAGGGCAATTATAATACTCTCGGCTGGTTGTTTCTCACCAATGACAACGATTGGCTCGTTTCGGGAAATAAACTGCGTCAAACGAATGATTTTTACTCTATCGCGCATCACGAAATCGGCCATGCGCTTATTTTCCATCAGGCAAATCCGGGTTTTGCCACCGCTCGTAACAACGGGGCTTTTACAAGTGCGGCCGTCACAAATTATTATGGCAAACCAGTTGCCATTGATACTTCAGTTGATCACCTTACTAACGCAATTGATCCCGAAAGCGGACAAGGGGCGTTTGGCAACGAATATTACGGCAATATTCCACGCAACCGATGGACTATGACTAAGTTAGACCTGCTTTGCGCCCAGGAAGTGGGTTATGTCCTCAAGCCCTTGTCAGCGTTTGCCCCATTTATATTTGCAACCAATGCTCTGCCGGCAGCAAATACAACGATTCCCTTTACCTTCACATTTGTCTCAACTGGCGGCATTCCCATTTATGATTGGGATATTATCACTGGCACCCTGCCACCCGGTCTTGCATTGGATACATTCAGCGGCACGTTGGCCGGAACTCCAGCCACAAATGGTGTGTTCAATTTCACAGTGCGTGTTCGTGACTACCATGAGTCAGGTTCCGGCTTGACGCAAAATGTAACATTAAACATCACTTCGCCTCCACCGATCCAGCTTGCCATCTCCGGAAGGACTGACGATCAGTTACAAATCTCATTTTTGGGGATTCCTGGGCAACAGCAAATCATCGAGGCATCAAGCAACCTCATGGATTGGATACCAATAGCAACAAACACTTTTGCAACAAATTTCTTTCAGTTGACCATAACTAATATTTTGCAATCCCCTGGCCAATTTTACCGATCAGCCATCATTATTCCTTGAACGATTCTCATTGAATTAATCTGAAGGGGTCAGCAACTGTCTTAAGAGGCAAGGGAAAAGTTGGGATTTTTTAAGAGGCGGTTGGCGAGGATGATGAGTTTGCGCATGAGGACGGTGAGG
>DATCDZ010000052.1:0-24799 GCA_036510395.1 Verrucomicrobiia bacterium | reverse complement strand
GAGATTTTCATCGTCACCGGCTGGCGCGCGGACGTGATTGAAAACCATTTCGGCGACGGCAAAAAATTCGGCGCGCGGATTTCCTTTGGGCGGCAGCCCGTCCAGGACGGCACGGGCAAGGCGCCGGAACTCGCGAAGGATTTTGTCGGCGACTCACCTTTTCTGCTGACCTACGGCGACATCTTCGTCGCGCCGGAAACGTATCCGCAGATGCTCCGGCGTTTTGGCGAAGGCGATTTTGCGGGCGTCATCACCGTCACGCCCGGCGAGGATGTGACGAAGGGTGGCCTGAATTTTTTCGACGACCAATTCTGCCTGAAACGGCTCGTGGAAAAACCGTCGCGCGAACTGTTGGAGCAATTGCGCCGCGACGGCTGGCTCAAACCCGGCGTTCCGGCGTGGTATAATGCGGGCATTTATATTTTCCGCCCGGCGATTTTTGAATTCACGTCGCGCCTGAAAAAATCCTCGCGCGGCGAATACGAACTGACCGACGCCATCAGCGCGCTCATCGCCAGCGGGAAAAAATTGGCGGGCCTGGAAATCCAAGGCCGCTGGGTGGACGTGCGCGATCCAGAAACGCTGGCGAAGCTGGAAAGAGGAATGTAGGAGACGAGGTGACGAGTCTCATTATTTTCCAAAGGAGGACAAGTTAGAGACTCGTCACCTCGTCTCCTACGAAACAAACTTTGGTTCAAACACGGGACCGAGATTGTGCTTTTCCAACAATTCGCAGAATTTTGCGATGCCGCGCTTTTCGTCCGAGGCAAGATGGTAGTGGATGTTCCACTCGAAATAATCGCGGCGGAAATCCTCGTCGTATTCCTCGCGGGATTCGATGACATAATCCAAGGTTTCCATGCCGAATTTTTTGGCTTCGCGCAGTTCGCGGCGCAGTTCCTTGTTTTCAATCCCGCGACGCAACGCCCAGACCGCATAAACAAAGGGCAGATTCGTCATTTCCGTCCATACGTAGCCGAGATCGAAAATTTCGTGCGTGTGCGGCGCGCGTTGAAAATCAATCGCCGGATCGCCGATGAGCAGGACGAAATCTTTTTCCGGCGCGGCTTCGTAATTTTCCAGCGGCACGAATTGTGGAAACAGATTTTTCTCCGCGAGCAGCACTTTCAGTAAATTCACGCTCGTAAGCGACGCGGTGTCGCAGAAAATTTCCTTCGCCTCCGCGAGCGGCTTTTTATGCGCGAGCAGGACGCTATAAACTTCGCCGAGCGATGCGATTGCGATGCCGTCCAAAATGTCGTAGCGGTCGTTGAGCAAAACCTCGGTGATGCTGACGAGCGCGGCATCCAATTCATCGCGCCGGAGCATTTCGGCGAGCTTGGCGGGTGTGGCAAGGATGAGTTCGCTCTCGATGCCGCGCGTGAGCGGCACGGCGTTCAGATAACTGACCGAGCCGATGCGAAATTTTTGTGGGTCGTCGGACATACGCCCGGATTTTAACGCAAAGGCGCAAAAGCGCGGAGAAAAATCACACGGCGATCTAATCATTCAGCGCCACGTTTTTTCTTCCATGCCGCCCGGAAAGGTGTTTTCATGCGGGCGTGATGCGCGTTAAATTTTGGGGCGTGCGCGGCTCGATCTCCACGCCGGGGCCGGGCACGGTGCGTTACGGTGGCAACACGACCTGCGTCGAAATCCGCGCTGGCGGCGAAATCATCATCCTAGATGCCGGCACGGGATTGCGGCAGCTTGGCGCCGCGCTGCTGAAGACATACAGGAACAAGCCGCTGAACCTGACGATGCTGCTGACGCACACGCACTGGGATCACATCCAGGGGCTGCCGTTCTTTCCGCCGATTTACGATCCGCGCTGCCGGTTGAGAATCATCGGCTGCCAGGGCGCGCGCAAGGGATTGTCCGCCATACTCACCGGCCAGATGGAAAGCACCTATTTTCCCGTCGCGTTCGACAGGCTGCCGAGCAACATCCAGATTGAGGAACTCAAGGACTTCAACTTCGACATCGGCCCGGTCATCGTGCGGGCGCTGCGCGCGAACCACCCGGGGATGTGCGTCGGCTACCGGCTGTTTTCGCCAGACGGCATCGTCTCGTTTTTTCCCGACACAGAGCCGCACGGCGGCGGCGTGGACCGGGAAATGGCCGAGTTCGTCCGCGATTCCGACCTGCTCATTCTCGACTCGCAATTCGACCGGGCGGGATATAAAAAGCACATCGGCTGGGGACACGGCTGCGTGGACGATTCCGTGGCGCTCGCGATCCGGGCGAAGGTGAAAAAATTGCTGTTTTTTCACCACGACCCCGACAGCGACGACAAAAAAATTGACGCCTTTGTGAAGCACGCGCGCAAACTCGTGGCGAAGGCGAAGTCAAAATTGAAAGTGGATGCCGCGAAAGAGGGGGTGGTGATTGAATTACCGGCGGTGAAAGCGCGGTGAAATTTTTGCCATGCAAGAAATGCTGGTTTCATTTCGCATGAAAGAAGCAAAGCACCCCGGCCATAAAAACAATTTCTTCTAACGTTCCAAAGCCGGGCCACGCCGACCGGAAAGCGGCTCCAAATTTGAATGTTGTCGTAGCCATTCTGAGGTCATTTACAGCGAAGCAATTCGGATTTGTGAAGAAATCCGCTGTTTCCGCCATTGCCCGGCTGTCGTGGCGATTGCGGGGCGGCGACTGCATATTTCCCCAATGTTTGCAGGCATTGCTTGAAACCTTTTTCCGGCGGCAATTTTTCCAGGTGGAATTGCCGTTTGCCCCGGCGGACAAAACATTTTACATTGCGCCAGTTGAGGACAGGCTGGTTTGCACGCCCGGATTTTGTTTTTATTTTTTCGTTTAATTTATGCCGCATACAAAACGCAGCCGCGCCGGTCTCGGCCAGGAACCGTTCTGGTATAAAAGCGGCGTCATTTACGAGGTTCATGTCCGCGCGTTTTACGACGCGGACGGCGACGGCGCGGGTGATTTTGCCGGGCTGACGCAGAAGCTGGATTACATCAAGGACCTCGGCGTGACGGCCATTTGGCTGCTGCCGTTTTATCCGTCGCCGTTGCGTGACGACGGCTACGACATCGCTGATTACTGCGACGTGCATCCGATGTATGGCACGCTCGGCGATTTCAAAACCTTTCTCCGCGAGGCGCACCAGCGCGGTCTGCGTGTCATCACGGAACTCGTCTTGAACCACACGTCCGACCAGCATCCGTGGTTTCAGCGCGCCCGGCGCGCCAAGCCCGGCAGCCGCTGGCGGAATTTTTATGTCTGGAGTGACGACCCGCAAAAATACAAGGACGCGCCGGTCATCTTCAACGGCGTAGAGGTTTCCAACTGGACGCCCGACCCGGTGGCCGGAGCCTATTTCTGGCACCGTTTCTTTTCGCACCAGCCGGATTTGAATTTTGAAAATCCCGAAGTCCGCGCCGCGATGTTCAAAGTGGTGGATTTCTGGCTGGACCTCGGCGTGGACGGTTTGCGGCTGGACGCCGTTCCGTATCTTTACGAGCGCGACGGAACCACCTGCGAAAGCCTGCCGGAGACGCACAGTTTTCTGAAATCGTTGCGCGCTCATGTGGATGAAAAATACAGCGACCGGATGCTGCTGGCCGAGGCGAACCTGTGGCCGGAGGAGGCGGTTTCCTATTTCGGCGCGGGGCGCGGCGACGAATGTCACATGGCGTTTCATTTTCCGCTGATGCCGCGGCTCTTCATGGCGCTGCGGATGGAAGATCGTTTGCCCATCGTGGACATCCTGGAACAGACGCCGGCCATCCCGGAAACGAGCCAGTGGGCGTTGTTCCTCCGCAATCACGACGAACTGACGCTTGCCACGATCACCGACGAGGAGCGGGATTATATGTTTCGGATGTATGCGCAGGTGAACCAGGCGCGACTTTATCTCGGCATCCGCCGCCGTCTCGCGCCGCTGCTGAACAACGACCGCAAGAGCATCGAACTCCTCAACGCGCTGCTCTTCTCGCTGCCCGGCACGCCGGTGCTTTATTACGGCGACGAAATCGGCCTGGGCGACAACATTTATCTGGGCGACCGCAACGGTGTGCGCACGCCGATGCAATGGAGTTCTGACAAAAACGCCGGTTTTTCCCGGGCGAACCCGCAGAGCCTTTACCTGCCGATCATCCTCGATCCCGCCTACCACTATGAAGCCTGCAACGTCGAGGAGCAACTGGCCAACCAACATTCGCTGCTCTGGTGGATGCGCCGGATGCTTCTGCTGCGCAAACGCTGGCGCGCGCTCGGCGAGGGAAAATGCGAATTTCTCCAGCCCGACAACAATAAAATTTTAAGCTACGTCCTGCGCCATGAAAATGAAACCGTCCTGGTCGTCGCCAACCTCTCGCGCTTCACGCAGCCGGTGGAACTGGACTTGTCGGCGTTCAAAAACCTGATGCCGGTGGAGCTGTTTGGCCGGACGAAATTTCCGGCCATCACGGACGCGCCGTATTTTCTCACGCTCGGCCCGCACAATTTTTTCTGGTTCTCGCTGGAAACCAAACAGCGGCCGCTCGCGCCGAACACGGAAGGCGGCGTGCCGTTGGCGTTGCCGTCCATCGCCATCGCCGAAAACTGGCAGGAAATTTTCACGGGCAACGCGCGGACCAAGTTTGAGGCGGTATTGCCGGATTATCTGAAGGCGCAGCGATGGTTCGTCAGCCAGGGCAAAACCATCAAGCTGGCGACGATCAAGGAATGTTTCCGCGTGCCGCTGCCGGACGGGACCGCCGCCGAACTGGCGCTGGTCCAGGTGGATTATGTGGACGCGGTTTCCGAATTGCACGCGGTGCCGCTGGCGTTTGCCACCGGCGACGCGGCCGGCCTGGTGCGCGCATTTGGCGCGGTCGAGCTGACATTGCCAGACGCCGCGCAATCCGGCGTGATTTACGAGGCGTTTGCAACACCGGCGTTCGCCCGGGCGTTGATCGAATTGATCAGCCGCCGCGAGCGGCTCCACAATGAACAGGGCGAACTGGAAGCCTCGCGCACGCCGGCCTTGCGGCAAATCCTTAACGGCCCGCCGCTGCCCGATCCGGTTCTCCACAACACGCCCGACGGCAATGCCGCCGTGATTTTTGGGGACAGGATATTTCTGAAATTTTTCCGCCGCGTCGGTCCGGGCGTGAATCCCGAACTCGAAATCGGACGTTTCCTCACGGAGAAAAATTTCCCGCACAGCCCGCCGCTGCTGGGCGCGCTGGAACATCATCCGCACGAAACCACCGGCGCGCCGATGACGCTGGCGGTCGCCAAGGCGTTTGTGCCGCACGCCAAGAACGCCTGGAAGTTCACGCTGGACGCCATCAGCAGCTATTACGACGGCGTGTTTGCGTCCGCTGCGCAGGGACAGGTCCCGCCGTCCGCGCATCCGCTCAAACTGCCGCATCAGAACGTGACCGCCGATGCGGCGGATCATGTCGGGACTTATTTGGAATCCGCGCGGCTGCTTGGCGTCCGCACGGCGGAACTCCATCTGATGCTGGCGTCCGGCGAGCCGCACGGCGATTTTTCCACGGAGCCGATGACGTCGCATTACCTGCGCGGCGTGTTTCAATCCATGCGTTCGCTGGCCGTGCAAAACCTGCGCCGGTTGCGGAAGCAGATGAAAATCCTGCCGCCGGAACTGCCGTCCGTCGCCCACCGCGTCATTGAACTGGAAGCCGCCATTCTCCTGCAATACCGGCGGTTGATTGAAGGAAATTTTTCGGCCAGGCGCATCCGCATCCACGGTGATTTGCACCTGGGACAAGTGTTGTGGACCGGGCGCGATTTCGTGTTTCTGGATTTTGAAGGCGACATGACGATTCCGATCAGCGAGCGGCGCATCAAGCGTTCGCCGCTGCACGACGTGGCGCGGATGATGCGTTCGTTTCATCACGCGGCGTATGCCGGCTTTCACCGTCAGGTGGAACTGGGCGTCATCTCGCGCGAAAACCTTCCGAAATTCGAGCCGTGGGTCCGGCACTGGAATCTCGCGGTGAGCCGCGCCTTTTTGCAGGCTTACTGCCAGGGAATGGAAAAATCCGAAATTCTTCCGTCCGACCCGGAACAACTGCGCACAATGCTGGCCGCCTATCTGCTCAACCAGGTCGTGGACGAGCTGGGCGACGAACTGCGGCGCGGCTCGGACAATGTCCGCGCGCCGTTGCAGGCGATTGTGTATTTGATGGAGGAACCGCTGCCGCCCCGCACGTCGGCGGCGCCCGCCGGCGTAGCGGACATTCCGCCCGCCGCTTCGTGAGCATTTTATGAACACAGCCATCACTGGGAAAAATTATCCGGACCAGTTCATCACAGGTTTGACCGCGCTGATTTCGCGCGGGCTGGAAAATCTATTTGGCACCGGCGTCAACGCCGCCGTTTTTGGCGGAGTCACATGGGCGGACTTGGGAACGACTTTCTGCCTCGTGCTGTTTGTCCTGCTTGTCAACAGCCTTGCCGCTGCGTTCCTCCGGCACAAAACCCGGCAGGCCGCCTCGACCGAAGGCAAGGAACTGCGCCATCATTTTTTAGGTGCGTTGGGCAGGCCGCTGTATGCGCTGATTTGGATTTTCGGCATCTACCTGGCCGCGACGCCGCTGCTGCTGAAGCTGCCGGCGGACGAAAGCCTGCACTTCATCCGCGCGCTGTTTGACAAGCTGTTCGATCTTGGCGTCTTCGCGGTGGTGTTCTGGCTGTTTTTCCGGTTCACGCACGTCTTGGAGTCGCGGCTGGCGGCCTTGACGGCCAAAACCAGCAGCAAGCTGGACGATTTGTTCGTGCCGCTGGTTGGCCGGAGCCTGCGCGTCATCGTGCCGGTGGTGGGAATTATTTTTGCGCTGCCGATTCTCAATCTGCCGCTGGAATACGCGGGCGTCCTCGCCAAAGGCACCAGCATCCTCCTGATTGTGGCGGTGTCGGTCATCCTGTTTCAGGCCGTAAGCCTCGGCGAAAAGGCCGTCCTCATGGAATACGACATCACGGCGTCCGACAACCTGCAGGCGCGCAAGGTTTATACCCAGGTTCACGTCATCAGCAAGGTGCTTTACGCCGTCATCGCCCTGTTCACGGTGGCCTCGGTGCTGATGCTGTTCCAGGAAGTGCGGCAGTTCGGCACCAGCATCCTGGCATCGGCGGGCGTGGTGGGAATCGTGCTGGGCTTTGCCGCGCAAAAAACCATTTCCAATCTCTTCGCCGGTTTTCAGATCGCCATGACCCAGCCGATCCGGCTCGACGACGTCGTCATTGTCGAAGGCGAATGGGGCCGCGTCGAGGAAATCACTTTGACGTATGTGATCATCCACATCTGAGACGACCGCCGGCTCATCGTGCCGTTGAGTTATTTCATCGAAAAGCCGTTTCAGAACTGGACACGCGCGTCCGCCCAACTGCTCGGCTCGGTTTTTGTATGGATGGATTACACGATGCCGCTGGACGAAATCCGCAAGGCGCTCAAGGAAATCATTGAGCCGAATCCGCTTTGGGACAAACGCTTTTGGAACTTGCAGGTCACCGACGCCACGGAAAAAACCATGCAGATTCGCGTGCTCGCCACGTCCGCCGATTCCTCGAAATCGTGGGACTTGCGCTGCGACATCCGCGAGAAACTCATTGCTTACATCCAAAAACATCATCCGCAAAGCCTGCCGCAAATCCGCGCCGAAACCGGCGGCGACAAACCAGGATTGCTGTCGAAACCGTGAAACGGGCGCAACGAAAGGCGTGAATCGTAGATGCCCTGAAATTCTTCGTGCAGATGCCGCGCCGCACGCTACGATGAAAATATGCCAGCGGCCTACAATCAACTGCTCGACGCGACGATTCAGCATCTTGAAGAATTGAAATCGCGCGGCGTGCGAAACGTCGCCGTTTCAAGAGAAACGCTCCGCGTGCTCGCGCAGCCGGCGGCAAAGCCCGGAATCTCAAATCTAAAATCTCAAGTTGAGAAAATTCCCGCCGCGCCCGTTGCAAAAACTGAAATCACAACTTCCATGCCTGCAAAAAAATTTACCGCGCCGGTCGAATCCTCAATTGCCGTTTCGCATACCCGCTTGCCGGCCACCAGTTCATCGCCCGAAAAATCCGCCGCGTTCGCCGAATTGCAAAAGCGCGCCCTGTCCTGCGTGAAATGCCCGCACCTCGCGTCATCGCGTAAGAATGTTGTGTTCGGAGTCGGGAGCATTGACTCACAATTGATGTTCGTCGGCGAGGCGCCGGGCGCGGATGAAGATGAACAGGGCGAACCGTTCGTTGGTCGCGCCGGGCAGTTGCTCACGAAAATCATCCAGGCCACCGGGCTTTCGCGCGCGGATGTCTACATCGCCAACATTTTGAAATGCCGGCCCGACACGCCCGGCCAGTCCGCCGGCAACCGCAAGCCGGCGCCCGATGAAATGGCGACGTGCATTCCGTATTTGCACGAGCAGATTGACTTGATCAGGCCAAAAGTTCTTGTCGCGCTCGGCGCAACCGCCGTTGAAGGACTGCTTGGAAAAACCCTCGGCATCACCAAGCTGCGCGGCAACTGGCAGACGTATCGCGGCACGCCGCTCATGCCGACGTATCATCCGGCGTATCTGCTGCGCAACCAGGCGATGAGCGAGAAGCGCAAAGTCTGGGAAGACATGCTGGCCGTGATGGAAAAACTCGGAATGAACATCAGCGAGAAGCAGCGGAATTATTTTTTGAAGGCGTGAAAAAATAAACCCGTCTGCGACTCAAGCCAAAGTCAAACTGTATTCAACGAACGGCTGAAAATCTGTCGCGTTGATCGTCGCCAATTTTGCGTCGCAACGAATCGCCACCGCCGCGATCATGCAATCCGCCAGACTTCGGGAACGGCGTCCGGTCTGGTTGAATAATTTTGCCGCGAGCGCGGCGTCAATCGGGAGCAGCGGTTCGGGATTTGGAAAAATCTGCCGCGCGATATTTTCTGCGGTTACGTCCAGCGGCCCGCACAAAAATTCCGCCCACGCGACGCTGCTGACGTTGAGATTTTCCAGCGCCGACGCCCACGTGTGAAACCGTTCATGCGCGGATGATCCGGCGACGGCGGTTTGAATCAGAAAATTGGTGTCTAAATGAATCATGCGCCGGAACATTTCGCGCGGCTAACGTCTCGCTTCGCGCACCGTCGCCATCCAGTCGGCGGCGAGCGCGGCGTCGAGGCGCAGATGTTTTTGCAGGGCGTCCAGCGCCTGCAACGGCGTGAGCTTCGCAGCCTCCGCAGTTTCCGGCTGGAAAATCGTGAGCAGGCCGCTGGCCTTTTCCGGCAGTTTCGACGGTTCTTTTGCGGCCACTTTTCCGTGGTCAATCTCCACTTCCAGCGTGAGATAGCTCATGGCAGCAGTGTAATCGCTTTCGCAGGATTGGCGAATGAAATTTCCGCCGCAGGATTTTCCTTTTGCCAGCGGGCAAAATGGATTAACTAATGAATGGAATCCTAAAACAAATGAGCCGCCGCAGAAAAATTTTAATCGTCGTTGGCATTGTCCTCGGCGTGGCGATTCTTGTTCCGGTCATCCGCCATTATCAACTGCGTTTTGCCGTCGCGAATTATGTGGCCGAACTCAAAGCCAAAGGCGAGCCGATGGATTTGGCGCAGGTGATTCCGCCGCGCGTGCCAGCGGAAGAAAACAGTGCAGACATTTTGCGCAAGGGTGACGAATCATTTAATGAGGAATTTGCCGCTGACAAAAGTTTGTTGGAAACAAATTTTGTTTATGGAATGAGAATGGTTGCGCCGGGCAAGGCAATGGTTCGCTGGTGCCAGCCAGATGTCCGCGATATTGACGGAACAAATTCTTGGGAAAATGTGACGAAAGCCGTCGGCCAAAATTCAAAGGCGTTTGCGTTGCTTCAGCAAATTGTCGCGAAACCAAATTTTGATTTTCATGTGGATTACAGCCCTGGAGTTGCCGATTTGAATTTCACTAATTTTTATCTTTCGCAATGCAAACGCGAATCGCAGCGATTAGAAGCAGCAGTTATCAACGACCTTCATCAAGGCGACACGGATTCGGCGGTGAAAAATCTGCGCGCCATGCTTGCGCTGGTAAAGGCAATGCACGATGAGCGGCTGGTCATTTCTGAACTTGTGCGCATTGCGATGGCGCAAATCACACTGACCGCCAATTGGGAATTTTTGCAATCCACAAATTTGACTGACGAACAACTTGCCGAATTGCAGCAAGACTGGACGAGTTTGGATTTTATTCGAGGCGATGAAAACGCAATGGCGATGGAGCGCGTGACCGGACGGATAACTTCCGCAAAGTGGCGGAAGTCTAATTCCACACTTCAAGATTACATAGAAACCTGGGTCAATTTGGGGCTTTCAGACCAAGAAGAGACCCCATTGGATAAACTAAAAGTTAAAACCAAAGTTTTTTTATGGCGATATTGGTGGTCGTATCCCGATGAATTGCGAGCACTCGAAAGTTATGAAATATTTCTGAAAGCGGTGCGTTTTGCTGAAACGAATAATTCCTTCCAAACGGCAATTGCAAATCAAAGGAATGAATTGGCGGCATTAAAATTAAACAATACCAACGATGAGTCAGATTTTTTTATGAATCCAGCGAAGGCGGATATTCATTTTTTGCTTTCGCAAGGCGTGATGAGTATGAGCGCAGTGTTCGACAAAGTGATGAGAGTCGAAACCGCAAAGCAGATGACCATTATCGCCATTGCTTTGAAACGCTACCAGCTCAAACATGGAAATTATCCGGCGGATTTGAACTCGCTCGTGCCGGAATTTGTTCCAACAATTCCGTTTGATCCAGTTGACGGCCAGCCATTGCGCTACCGGCCAAATGCGGACGGAACATTCCTGCTTTATTCCGTCGGCGAAAACGGCGTTGATGACGGCGGGAATCCTTCGCTGGAAAAATTTGTCACCGGTTCAAATTATTCTTGGCAAAACATTCACGCGCTCGATTGGGTCTGGCCGCAGCCCGCGACGGAAGACGAAATTCAGGCTTACTATAAAAAACTTTCTGCCAAATCAAACTGACGCTAATGCTCAAAACAGATTTACCGCCGGCAGTCCAATATGTTAAATTATCCGCATGAAGCCGAACGACCTCATCACGATTGATTCGGACATTCTCGGCGGCACGCCGGTGTTCAAAGGCACGCGCGTGCCCGTGAAGACGCTCTTCGAGTATCTGGAAAACAATTACACGCTCGACGAATTCCTCGAATGTTTTCCGTCCGTGACGCGCGAACTGGCCCGGCGCGTCCTGGAAAGTTCCGAATCGGCGCTGCTCACGCCCGTCGCGGCATGAAAATCCTGCTGGACGAATGTGTTCCATGGCCGATGCACAAATTTCTGACCGGTCATGAATGTTCGACCGCACAGCAGCACGGCTGGGGCGGAATCAAGAACGGCGATTTGCTCCGGCTGGCGGAAAAAGATTTTAATTTGTTCATCACGTCCGACCAGAACATCCGTTACCAGCAAAATCTCGCCGGGCGGCAGATCGCCATCCTCGAACTTTCGACGAATGATTTGCGGCGCATTCAAGCGGCGGCGGAATTGATTCAATCCGCAGTTGCCAAAATCCAGCCGAAAGAATTTCATCAGTTGAAAATCCCATTTTGATTTCATGCTCAAAACTGTTTTCCAGCCGCTCATCGCGTGGTATCTCGCCGCGCTCAAGACCGCCGGTTACCCCGTCATCGTGCTGCTGATGACGATGGAAAGTTCCTTCCTGCCGCTGCCGAGCGAAGTCATCATCCCGCCCGCCGCGCATCTCGCGTGGTCCGGCGACGGCATCAATTTTTTCAATTTTCATTTCACCGGTTTGCCGGCGCAAATCGGTTTGATCATCGCGGGCGCGTTCGGCTCGTGGCTCGGCGCGACCATCATGTATTGGCTCGCGCGGATGGCCGGGCGCCCGCTCATTTTGCGTTATGGAAAACTGGTTTTGTTTCCGCCTGAAAAACTGGAGAAGGCCGAACGCTGGATGGCGCATTACGGCGCGATGGGCGTGTTCATCGCGCGGCTGCTGCCCGGCGCGCGGCAGCTCGTCGGCATTCCCGCCGGCATCGCGCGGATGGATTACCTGAAATTTTCCATCTTCACGCTGCTCGGCTCGACGATCTGGTGCGCGGTGCTTTGCTACGTCGGTGTCAAGGCCGGGCAGGACGCGCAACTCATGCACGGCGAATTGCATCACGTCGCGCTCTGGCTCGGTGGCGCGATGATTTTTCTCGGCGGGCTTTATTATTTTTTCGTCCACCGGCACATGAAGCAGAAAAAATAAACCGCAGAGATGCCGAGGCGCGGAGTTTTTATCCGCAGATTACGCGGATTACACAGATTTCAAAAAAAGCTTTTTGCGAAAATCTGCGCCAGCGCCGGAGGCGCGAAAGAAAGTAGCCCAGGGTGAAACCGTGGGTTTGTCATCGGCAAACTATTTAAGCCCCGGCAGGGGCGGCAGAAAATCAGCGGACATATCTTTCGCCCCGTCCGGGGCTTGATTTGCTTTTCTATTTTCCCGCGGTTTCACCGTGGGCTACTTTCGGCCGCCGCTCTGCTGCTGCAAATGAATCCGTGCTCATCTGTGTCCATCCGGGGTTAAAAATTCTTTGTGTTGCTTGCTACAATTGACGCGCGTTGTAAATTGTTTCCGTGCCAGTCAGCGATTCCATCCGCAAAAAATTGAGCGCCGTGCCGCACAAGCCCGGCGTGTATCTCCACAAGGACCGCTTCGGCACGGTGATCTACGTCGGCAAGGCGCTCAATCTGCGCAAGCGTGTCAGCCAGTATTTTCAATCCTCACGTCGCAACGGCTGGGACTTGAAATTCAACGCGCTCGTCGAGGCGATTTGTGATTTTGACGTTCACACCGTGCGCAGCGAACCGGAGGCGCTGCTGCTTGAAAGCAAGCTCATCAAGGAATTCAAGCCGCGCTTCAACATCATGCTCCGCGACGACAAAAGATATTTGATGTTGAAGGTGAATCTGAACGACCCGGTTCCCAACTTCACCTTCACGCGCTTCAAGAAGGACGACGGCGCGCGCTACTTCGGGCCGTTCGTGAATTCCGTCGGGCTGCGCAACACCGTCGCGCTCGCGCGGAAACAATTCAACCTGCGCGGCTGCCGCGTGTTCACGCCGGGCGAGAGCGATTACAAGCATTGCCTCTACGCGCACCTGAAACATTGCACCGCGCCGTGCGTGGAAAATGTTTCGCGCGAACAATATCTCGAACAGGTCAAGGCCGCGTGCAATTTTCTCGAAGGCCAGTGCCGCGAAATGCAGGGCCAGCTCGAAGACGAAATGAAAAAAGCCGCCGCCGCGCATGATTTCGAGAAAGCCGCCGATTTGCGCGACCTCATCCGCGATCTCAAAGACACCTGGAAAAAAACGGAGAAATTTCCGCGCGTGCCTTACAACCTGCCGCTCTCGATCAATCCGGCAAATGATTTGGTGGAACTCGCGAAGATTCTGGATTTGCCCGCGCCACCATTGCGGATTGAAGGCTTTGACATTTCAAACATCAGCGGAACTTTTGCCGTCGCGTCGCTCGTGAGTTTCAAAAACGGTCGGCCAGACCGCGCGAATTACCGGCGTTTCAAAATCAAAACCGTCGAAGGCCAGGACGATTTTGCCAGCATGGCGGAAGTCGTGCGGCGGCGTTACACGCGAGTTTTGAACGAAAGCATTTCGCCGACCCAAAAAACAAAAAATGATGACGACGGCCACGCTGTGCCGCAGGAATTGCAAACGCTTGTGAATGAAACAAGCCGGAAAGTGCGGCGCGGTTTGCCGGTGAATTCGCTTCCGAAAATTGAAAATAAAGTTGAAGCTGAATTTGCCCAAACGCCGCAACCTTCAACCTTCAACCTTCAACCTTCAACTTTTCCAGATCTGATTTTGATAGACGGCGGACGCGGGCAATTGAACGCAGCGCTCGGCGAATTGAAAAAACTCGGCCTCGAAAAAATTCTCGTCATCGGCTTGGCGAAGGAATTTGAGGAAATTTATCTGCCGGAGAAAAGTTTGCCGCTGCGGCTCGGCCTCGATCATCCGGCAGTGAAATTGTTGCAGCGCATCCGCGACGAATCGCATCGCGTGGCGAATTCCTACAACGCGCAATTGCGGCTCAAAAAAATCTCCGAAAGCGTGCTGGACGAATTTCCCGGCATCGGCGAGCGGCGCAAATCGGCGTTGCTGAAAAAATTCGGCTCCGTCCGGCGATTGCAACTGGCAACGATTGAACAAATTTCCAAAGTGCCCGGTTTCGGCGGCAAGGCGGCGGAGGAATTAAAAAAGTTTCTGGCGGCGCGCGGCTAGGCTTTGCGTTTTTTGAAACCGACAATTGTGGTGCCGACGCCAGCAGTAACAATGGCAACGCCGAAGAGAAAATATTTCAGATGCGGACTGTTCCAGACATGCCCCATGTCTCGATACGCCGCCAATGCCGGAAGAATAAGTCTCGTGCCGATAAACATCACAAAGATCCCAGCCAGGATAATCATAATTTTTTTCATAAATGTCCTTTCACTTTTTTTGAATTCATTTTTGAGCACTTTGGGATTGCCTATTTGCCGGGCGGCAATGTCGAACGCGACTGGATCGCTGAAGCCTGCCCGCACGCTTTGTTCCATCGCCTCGCGCAAATGAATTTCCAATTCTTCCAGCGGCACGGGCGTTTTGATTCCGGCGGCGAGCATTTGTTTCCGCCATTCCGCAATTGATTTTTCGAGGTCAAACATATTGTTCCTTCTTCAAGCCGGACAAGACCGCGTGAACGAGCGACCATTGTTCGTGGTGTTTGGCCATCGCCGTTTTGCCGTCTTTTTTGAGCGAATAGTATTTTCGTTTCCGTCCGGTTTCACTTTCGCTCCAGCGCGACTTGATCAAGCCGCGCCGTTCCATCCGATGCAAAACCGGATAAAGCATCCCGTCCGTCCATTGCAACTTGTCGCCGGAGCGCGCTTTGACTTCCTGAATGATGGCGTAACCGTAGCTCTCGCCTTTGGCAAGCAGTGATAAAATCAACGGTTCAGCGGACGCGGCCACGAGTTCTTTGCGAATCATAGGGACACGATACATAGACTTTATATGTATGTCAAGCGGGAAAAATCGCGCATTGAAATTCTGGTAGGGCGGGCAGTCCCCTGCCCGCCGCGAATGCCAACGACGGCGCGCACGGAGTGACGCGTCCTGCCGGAAGAAATAGCTCTCGCTCCTTCCCAAACTCCGTTAGACTGCCAAAGTCGAAAGACATTGAATGACACCAAAATTATTTTCCGAACTCGGCCTTTCGCCTGAAATCCTCAAGGCCATTGATAAACTGGGCTTTGAACAGGCCGCGCCCATCCAGGCCGAAGCCATTCCCGTGCTGATGAGCGGGCGCGATGTCGTCGGCCAGTCGCAGACCGGTTCCGGCAAGACGGCGGCGTTTGCCATTCCCGCCATTGAAAAGACCGATCCGAATTTGAAAACGGTCCAAGTTTTAGTTCTTTGTCCGACCCGCGAACTGGCCGTGCAGGTGGCCGAGGAAATCCACAAGCTCTCATTTTTCAAGCGCGGCGTCTCGTCGCTGCCCATTTACGGCGGGCAATCTTACGAGCGGCAGTTTCTCGGCCTGCGGCAAGGCGCGCAAATCGTCATCGGCACGCCGGGCCGCGTGATGGATCACATGAGGCGCGGCACCATCCGGCTCGACAAGATCAAGATGGTCATCCTCGACGAGGCCGACGTGATGCTGAACATGGGTTTCCGCGACGACATCGAAACCATTTTGAAAGACGCGCCGAAGGAACGGCAGACGGTTTTCTTTTCCGCCACGATGCCTCGGCCCATCCGCGACCTGATCGAAAAATATTCACGCGACCCGCAGAGCGTCAAGGTCGAGCAAAAGGCGATGACCGTTTCGACCGTTGAGCAGGTTTATTACGAAGTGGACCGCCGCTACAAAATCGAACTGCTAACACGGCTGATTGACATCCACGACCTCAAGCTGGGCATTATTTTTTGCAATACCAAGCGCATGGTGGACGATCTGGTGGATCATCTCGAAGCGCAGGGCTACATGGCCGACCGACTGCACGGCGACATGACGCAGGCGCAACGCGACCGCGTGATGGGCAAGTTCCGCAAGTCCGGCCTGGAATTTCTCGTGGCCACGGACATCGCGGCGCGCGGCATTGACGTGGACGACGTGCAGGTCGTGTTCAATTACGATTTGCCTTACGACGCGGAGGATTATGTGCATCGCATCGGGCGCACCGGACGTGCCGGGCGCAGCGGACGCGCGATTTCATTTGTGTCCGGTCGCGAACTGTTCCAAATCCGCAACATCGAGCGTTTCACGAACATGAGGATTCAGCGCGGAAAAACTCCCACCGCCGATGAAGTCCACGAAGCGCGCGCCAACGTGTTTCTGGAAAAACTTCGCGCGCTGCTCACCAGCGGCGAATATCAAAAACATGACCGGCTCATCGAACGCTTGCTGGAAGAAGGCTTCGCCTCGACCGATGTCGCCTCGGCCTTGATTCACTTGCTGCAACATGGCGAAGGCGCTGCCGCCAAGCCGGCGAAGACCGAGGAATACGAACGCCCGGAACGCGAGGAACGACCGCCGTTCCGCGAGCGCGACGACCGCCGGCCAAATTTTGACAGCCGTCGCGACGAGCGCCCGCGCCGGTTTGAAGACCGTCCGCCACGCGCCGAAGCAAAATTCGCCGCGCCGTTAAAATCCAAAACGACGCCGTGGAAAGCTGCGCCTGCCGTGCCGGTAAAGAAAATTATTCCGCCGCTGGCTGAATCTCGCAGGAATCGAGGTGACGAGACTCAAATTGAAAAAAAGTCAGAGACTCCTCACGTCGCCTCCTACCAGCCCGAAGCAAAAACTGATACGGCAAAAACGTTTTCCGACGCGGAAATTCTGGCCTCGGTGAAAACGCGCGAACCAAAGCTGGAATCAAAATTATTTCTCAAGCCAAAATCCGCGCCGATTGCCGCACCAAAACCGAAACCTAGCCGCGCGACGCCCGCCAACCAGACGCGCCTCTGGGTCAGCGTCGGCGAGGCGCAAGGCGTGGTGCCGATTGATTTTGTGAACACCGTCGCTGGCATCACCGGCCTGCCCGGCAAGGTCGTCGGCACCGTGGACGTGCGCGAGCGGCATTCGTTTGTGGACGTGGCCAGCGAGCACGCCAACGGCATCATCGCCAAGCTGAACCGCGCGGAAATCAAGGGTCACAAGGTCAAAGTGAAGGTGGCGTGATGAGCGGTGAAGCGCCAACCCCGCTGGTCGAACAATTGTTTTCGCTGGCGGTGCAATCCAAGCTGCTGTTGATCGGGCGCGAGGCGTTGCGCCGGAGCAAGAGCCATCTGCATTTTGTTTTGATCACCACGGACATCATCGCCAACCACCGCGAAGAAGTGCTGGCGGACTTCAAACATTATCCGGTGGTGCAGCATTTCACGGCGGCGGATTTTGAGCGGCTGTTCAAAATCAAGGGAGCAAAGGCCGTCGGCTTCGCGAAGTCCGAACTTGCAAAATCCATCTACGCCGGACTCAAGGCGCATCGCATCAACCAGCCGTTGCATCCGTCGAAGCCGCTCGGATCGCCTCCAGCTCCTCCCAGCGAGAATAAAGCTTCGTGACATTTTTCTTCGCAGCATCAAGTTCGTCGGTGAGTTGATTCACCTTCGCCGCGTGCTTGCGGAAAAATTCCGGGTCGGCAAATAAATTTTCAATGCGCGCGATTTCCGATTCGACCGCATGAATTTGTGCTTCCATACTTTCGAGTTCGCGTGTTTCTTTGAACGAAAGTTTGCGCGGTTTGGATGACTTCGCAGCGGCATCTGGGGAGAGTGCCGCTGATTTTTCAGCTTTATTCGTGGCAATAATTGCGGCGCTCTGCCGAGACGCCGCTACCTCCGCTTTCTTTTTCTTCTCCAAATAATAATCGTAATCGCCGACGCTGTGATGAATTTTCCCGTCGCCTTCAAACGCCAGAATGTCCGTGCAGACGCGATTCAAAAAATAGCGGTCATGGCTCACGACTAGAACAACGCCAGGAAACGCAATCAATGCTTCTTCCAAAACGCGCAACGTCGGCAAATCCAAATCGTTCGTCGGCTCGTCCAAAATTAAAAAATTGCCGCCGCTTTTCAAAATGCGCGCGAGCAACAACCGACTGCGTTCGCCGCCGGACAATTTTTTTACCAGCGTCAGGATGCGGTCATCCGAAAATAAAAACCGTTTAAGATACGAGCGCACGGAAAGTTTCGCGTCGCCCCATTGCACGAATTCCGTGCCGTCGGCGACTTCATCCATCACGGTGCGCTCTTCGTTCAATTGCAAACGACCTTGATCCACGTAATTAAATTTCGTGAGCTGGCCGGTTTTCACCGTGCCTTCGGTCGGCGGCAATTGGCCGATGATTGCCTTGAGCAAAGTGGTTTTGCCAAGACCGTTCCGCCCGCAAACGCCGATGCGCTGGCCGTTCGCGAAGTTGAATGAGAAATTAGAAAATAATTTTTTACCGCCGATGGTCATGCCCAAATCGGCAACATCCACGGTGCGATTGCCAAGTTGCGGCGGCGGTGGAATGCAAAGTTCCACATCTTCCTCGATCACCGGGCCGGACTTCGCGGCTTCATCGTAATAGCGCTCGAAGCGATCCTTCTGTTTGCTGCGTTGCGCGCGCGGGCCTTGGCGCACCCACGCGAGTTCTTTTTTCAGAAACATCTGGCGCTTGTGTTCGACGGTCGCGTCGGCGGACTGGCGCTCGGCTTTCGCGAGCAAGTATTCGGTGTAATTGCCGTCGTGGGAGAAAAATTTTCCGTCGGACAATTCGATCATGCGCTTGACGACGCGGTCGAGAAAGTAGCGGTCATGCGTGACGACGAGAAATGTGCCGTGAAATTCCTCGAGAAATTCCGCAATCCACTCGATGGATTCCGGGTCGAGATGGTTCGTCGGCTCGTCGAGAATCAGAAAGTCGGGCAGCGAAACAATCGCGCGGCACATGGCGACACGGCGTTTCTCCCCGCCGGAAAGCGTTTCGATGCGGCGGTCGCCAGCGGGACAATTCAAATGCGCCATTGCGATCTCGATGCGCGTGTCGAGTGTCCAGCCTTCAAGCGCCTGGATGCGATGCTCCAAAAATTCGTGACGCTTCGAGTCGTGCGGCAGCGATTCAAATTCCGCGATCAAATCCAGCACCGGCTTCGCGCCGTCGCGGATGTTTTCTTCCACGGACTTCGTCTCATCGAGCATGAAATCCTGCGGCAGATAACTCACGACGAGATCGCGCTGCCGCGAAACTTCGCCGCTGTCGGGCGATTGCAGGCCGGCGAGGATGCGCAGGAACGTCGTCTTGCCCGCGCCGTTGCGGCCGACGAGACCGAGGCGTTCGCCTTCCTGAATGCCGAGCGTAGTGGCGTCGAGGATGGCGCGGTCGCCGTAGCGAACGGTGATTTCAGAGGCGGAAATGATGGTGGGCATTGGGAAATTTACGATTTACGATTTTTGATTTATGAATTGCCGGAAGCGGAATGTCGGCAAAACAATTTCGCGTGAATTCTTTTTTCGCGTTACGAAGCGATTGTCTCCACCAGATTTTCTTCGAGCGCGTGCGCTGACAAATGCGTGTCCAACGTGACCAACCGTCCTTTATTTTTCCGCGCGACTTCGACGAGCCACGCGTCGTTGATTTGTTGATGTCCCAAAGCCCGCATATAAATCGCGGGCGAATCGGCGGCGGGTGAATTCCAAAAACGATGCGCCGCATGCCGCGTCCATTGCTGGAGCAACGCGGCGGCATCCTGCGGCGAAACCGCATCGCGCGAATAAGCCGGGTTGGACGAAAGCCGGACAAATCCAAGCTGCGTGAAAGCACATGTCGCCCAGCCGCGTTTGGCGTGTGTGGCAAACCACGCGTGCGCTTTGGCGTGATGCTGATGATTTGGCCACGCCAGCGCCAGCAACACATTTGTGTCGAGCAAAGGAAGTTTCACGTTGCGTCCTCGTCCAATAATGCTTTCGCCCGACTGCTCGGAATAACCGGCGCGTTGCCTTGGACTTTGAAGACCGGCAGGCCATTTTTGCTGGCCGTGTCCGCCGAGGCCCGCAATCCGCGCCGCGCCAGTTGCGAAATGACTTCGCCCAGCTTTTTACCCGAAGCCTGCGCCTGGGCCTGCGCCGCTTCAAAAATGTCATTGTCCACCGTGATGGTCGTTCTCATACGCTGATACTTTGATACGCTGATGCAGCGATGTCAATTCGTTCCTGCGCGACGCGGTCGCCGTAGCGAACGGTGATTTCAGAGGCGGAAATGATGGAGGGCATATTTTTAATCGCCCAGAGAATGTAAAGTCAGTTTCACAAGAACGTGAACGGTAGCAGAGAATCAGGTGGGAACAAGATAGGAAATGGAGGCCGCTTTTTTGTTTTCCAAAGTTTCAGAAATTTTGGCAGAGTTGGCTTATGGCAAGCGCAAAAAAACTCTACAGCGTCAATAGCGCAAAAAAGAATAAGCGAAAAATTCGTAGCATTGAGTCGAGCCAAGAGCACCACGTCTTACGCGAAGATGCGCCGCCTTACGTTGTTGACAGGAATGGCAATGGCAACGGTTCGCATGATTACCTTGCGCCAAACAATATTTATCTTGGAGATAACCGAGCAATCATGCGGAAAATCAAACCCGCAAGCGTTGCTTTAAGCTTTTGGTCGCCCCCTTATTTTGTTGGAAAGGAATACGAGAAGGACGTGACTTTTCAAGACTGGCAAAAAATGTTGCGCGAAGTGATTGAATGTCATGCCCAAGTTTTGATTCCGGGTGGATTCATGGTGATAAATATTGCCAACATCCTCTGCTTTTCCGACCCAACGATGCCAAAGATTCAAGCTCCGAACATTCGACTGCACCGTTCGCCCATTTCAAAAGAGCAAGTTTTAGATGCCAAGACGAAGTTTCCAAATTATGGGCGTGACGAACTTGCGGCCTATCTTGGTTGCAGCGAGCAGACGGTTGATCGTCGCCTGAACGGAAACAACATTCGAGGCGGTAAATATAACGACCAGACACGGGTAAAGGTGATCGGTGGTTTCTTGGAAGAATTTGGTCTGGCCTGTGGACTTTATCTTTACGACCACCGAATTTGGATGAAAGACCCCACTTGGGCTAACAGCCAATGGCATTCTTCGTCTTATCGAGCAGTCAGTGAGTTTGAAGATCTGTATGTATTTTGGAAACCGGGTGAAACCGTGGTTGACCGGCATCGTCTGACTGCCTCCGAATGGTCTGAATGGGGAAGCCGTGGCGTTTGGCAAATTCGCAGCGTTCAGAAGAACGATGATCATCCTGCAAAGTTTCCCCTGACACTTGCAAAGCGCATCATCCGGCTTTTTTCTGAAAAAAATAGCATTGTGCTCGATCCTTTTCTTGGCAGTGGAACAACAGCGATTGCCGCAATTCAAACGGGTCGGCAATTCATCGGCATCGAAAAGGAGAAACGCTATTTAGACATTGCAATGAGAAACATCGAGGACGCAAATTCCGTTTTGATTAAAAGTGATTTTTAGGCCAGTGGAATTGTGTCAACGCGCCAAGGTGCAATCTTTCTTAAAATTTCAAAACTCACTCGTGCGCGTAATTTTGTTTCGTCTTTCTTTTTGTCATCCTTGCCTGGATAGAAAAGCCCTGGATATTTAGCTAAATAATTTGGCTCTTTTGTGAGCAGCAATCCGTTTGGCAAAGTGGCGATTACGATTTGTAGCAAGGGTTGCCTTAATTTTAATCCGGGCTGACTCTCACTATTCAATGAGAGCATATTATAAATGGGCTTGATAAATATGCTTACCGTTGGAGCAATGGTTTTGTCGCTCAAAATATAAAGCGGTGGAAGAGCACAATGAAAAGGGTGATTCGCATTAACGCCCCGTGCAGTCATTACTGAATTTTTTAATCCCTCCTTCGCCGATTTCCAGATTCCATTACCGGAAACTTGATATGTTGATAAAACTGTATGATCAGCTTTATCGCGAGGCCCGGCTGATTTCACATCCAAAAACAGCATGGCTTGTTTTGTAATCTGACAATGCCGGCCAAGCCCTTCAGATTGGAAAACAAACCGCTGGTCTGCGCCGGACGGTAAGCCAACTTCTCGAATTGCAACCTTGCTGCTCAAGATTCGTGCGAGCTTGAATCCAACGCTGTGTTCTCCAACCTCAATCCAAGGGGACTGATCTCCGCGTGGCGAACGCCCACGCTCCAACGGCTGATAATTTTGCCAAAAAGGATATAAAAAACTGGCTTCGTCATAGTCTCTTCTTATTTCAGAAAGGTTTTCAACCACAGCCTGCTTAATCAACGCATGAGTGTATTTTTCAATCTCCACCAACTCGTGCCAATTACGAATGAAGTATTCGCGAGCCTTGTTATAGGCAGCAAACATTTGAGGACGATGAGCGTTAAACATAATTTTAACGCTTCACTTTGCGGGCTTCTTCTAAAACACGTTCCGGCAGGGTTTCAAGTGCGATGCAAATTCTTTCAAGGGTTTCCAATGTTGGACTTTTCAAACCTCGTTCTAAAATGCTCACATAAGAACGATCCACTTCAGCGCGTTCGGCCAAGGCTTCCTGCGAAATTCCAAGATTTTCCCTCTTGGCGCGAAGGATGCGCCCGATGGCTGATTTTTGGATTTCTCGCACGCGACATATCCTAGCGATGTGCGAGCCTTATGTCGTCTGACTATAGTCTGCGTCAAAAACAGGCAATTCATGCAAAGTTTTTGCGTTGCGGTCAATTACGCGCAGTTTTCAAAATTTTCCGGTAGAGGTATTTATTCCCTCGCCGTTTGCACAGGCACAGCGGACAGCGGCGTGTTTTTGTTCGTCTCGCCGAAATAATTCGCGGACCACTCGTTCTGGAAAAGCACGACGGGATTTTTTCCGATGTCGTAGGCGAGGCGCGCGCCGGTCGGGAGCAAGAGCGCGTCGAGTTCTTCTTCCTTGATGTCGGTGGGCAGCCAGCGGACGACGCTCCACGGCGCGGCTTCGAGTCGCGATGCTGCGCCGTATTCGCTTTCGAGACGGAATTGGACGACCTCAAATTGCAACGGGCCGACAGCGGCGAGCAATGGCGTCTTCACGGAGGAATTGCGCAGATACAATGCCTGAATGACTCCTTCCTGCAAAAGCTGTTCGAGGCCCTGGCGAAACTGTTTGTATTTTCCCGTGTTCGGATTGTGCAGATACGAAAACGCCTCGGGCGTGAAGCGCGGGATTTCCTTGTAAAGAATTTTCGGATCGGTCGTCAGCGTGTCGCCGATGCCAAAACTGTCGTGGCCGACGAGGCCAATCACGTCGCCGGGAAAAGCTTCGTCAACCGTCTCGCGCTCGTTGCCAAAAATTTTGTGCGAACTCGACAGGCGAACTTTTTTTTCCGTGCGCGAATGAAAAACCGTCATGTCGCGCTCAAATTTTCCCGAACAAACGCGGACGAATGCGATGCGGTCGCGATGCTTCGGGTCCATGTTCGCTTGAATTTTGAAAATGAAACCGCTGAACGCGGGATTTTCCGGCGCGATTTCAATGCCGCTCATCACACGCGATTTCGGTGCGGGCGAATGTTTCAAAAATCCGTCGAGCAAAAGTTGCACGCCAAAATTATTCACGCCGCTGCCAAAAAAAACCGGCGTGCTTTTTCCGGCAAGCACCGCCGCATCGTCAAAAATTTCGCCCGCGTGTTCGAGCATTTCCAATTCTTCGACAGTTTTGCGAAAAGTCGTTTCATCAAGTTGGCCGCGAACGTGTGGATCGTTGAGACCGACGACCGAAACGGGCGCGCGAAATTTTCCGCCGACCGTGCGCTCGAACAAATGCATTTGCTCCGTTTGCCGATCATACACGCCGCGAAAATCAAAACCGTTGCCAATCGGCCAGTTCACCGGAAACGCGCCGATGCCGAGCACGCGCTCCAATTCGTCAATCAATTCCAGCGGATCGCGCATCGGACGATCGCACTTGTTCATGAACGTAAAAATCGGAACGCCGCGTTGCCGGCAGACTTCAAAAAGTTTTCTCGTCTGCGGCTCGATGCCTTTCGCGGAATCAATCACCATCACGACCGAATCCACGGCGGTGAGCACGCGATAAGTATCTTCGGAAAAATCTTTGTGTCCGGGCGTGTCGAGCAGATTGATGCGGAAGCCGTCGTAATCAAATTGCAGCACGGTCGAGCTGATGGAGATGCCGCGTTTTTTTTCCAACTCCATCCAGTCGCTCGTCGTCGCACGCTGATTTTTTCGCGCGGTGACGGAACCGGCGAGCTGCACCGCGCCGCCGTAAAGCAAAAGTTTTTCCGTCAACGTGGTTTTGCCCGCGTCGGGATGCGAAATGATGGCGAACGTGCGTCGCCGCTGGATTTCTTCTGCGATGCTCACAGGGGCGCGGAAGGTAGCAGAAAAAAGTGCGGGAACAAGCGGAGCTTTTGCGATGTTGGAGCGAGATTGAAAAAGTTTTTTGAAGCGCGGGCTTATTTTTCAATTTGTTTCAATGCTTCTGAAAGGTAAGGCAAAAAGTTTGTATCTGATGTTGTGGATTCTTCCATCAAAAATGGAATCGCCTGTTTTGCATAAGGGCCAATGTCTGCGAGAACCAATATCGCATCAATACGCCCTTGACGGTCAGAATATTTTGACAACTGCATTATTGACTTCTGCATAATATAGTGAGTATTTCACCACAATCCAGCCTGTTTCCAGAAAGCGGCGATCAGCTTGGGGCGGCGGCGGATGTTCCGCATCTGGCGGCGTCCGAACGCGCCGAGTTGGACGATGTCCTTGGCG
>DATCDZ010000051.1:0-19649 GCA_036510395.1 Verrucomicrobiia bacterium | reverse complement strand
GCAGCCTGCCCGCGCAATTTGCGATCATCGCAGTTGACCGCATCAAGCTTGGCGATGACGCACTGCGCCGCCGATTGCACGATGGCGTCAATCAATTCTCCCGTTTCGGAAAAGCCAAGTCCGCCGCATGGAATCAATTCGCGCAACATATCCATTACCAGCAGGGCGATTTCAAAATGCCAGCGACCTACGCGGCTTTAAGCCAACAATGCGCGAAGCTGGAAAAAGAATGGGGAACAAATACTCATCGTATTTTCTACATGGCCACGCCGCCGAGCATGTTCGGCGAAATTCCAAAATATCTCGGCAAAGCCGGACTATCGCGCGACCGGGAATTTGCGCGGATCGTGATTGAGAAACCGATTGGCTATGATTTGGAATCGGCGCGCGCGTTGAACGCCGTTCTCGCCGCGAGCTTCGACGAATCCCAAATCTTTCGGATTGACCACTACCTCGGCAAGGAAACGGTGCAGAACATTCTGGCATTTCGTTTTGCCAATCCACTCTTTGAACCGATGTGGAATCGTCGCTACATTGATTATGTGACCATCACGGTCGCCGAAACCGTGGGCGTGGAACATCGCGGCGGTTATTACGATCACGCCGGCGCGCTCCGCGACATGGTGCAAAATCACTTGATGCAACTGCTCTGCTTGGTGGCGATGGAACCGATGGTCTCTTTTCACGCCGACGAAATCCGCAACAAAAAAGTGGACGTCCTGCACGCAGTGCGTCCAATTCACCGCGAAGAAGTTCCGAAATTCGCAGTGCGCGGACAATATGGCTCCGGCAATGTCGCCGGGAAAAAGGCGCCCGGCTATCGCGAGGAAGACGGCGTCGCCCCCGATTCCCAGACGGAGACGTTTGCGGCGTTGAAGCTATTTATTGACAACTGGCGCTGGCAGGATGTGCCGTTTTATCTGCGCACCGGAAAATGTCTGCCGCAACAGGCGTCGGAAATTTCCATCCAGTTTCGCGCCGTGCCGCATCAGTCCTTCCCGCCCGAAGCGTCGCTCGGCTGGCAGCCTTCCCGGCTGATTCTCGCCATCCAACCCGTCGAAGGCATCGTGCTGGGTTTCCAAGCAAAATATCCGGGGCCGAAAATGCAACTGCGTCCGGTGGACATGCGTTTCAGTTATCGCGAAAGTTTCGACGCGCCTTCGCCCGACGCCTACGAAACACTTTTGTGGGACGTGATGAAAAAGGACGCGACGCTCTTCATGCGCGCCGATCAAGTGGAGGCCGCCTGGGAACTTTTGATGCCGGTGCTCGAAGCGTGGCAGGCCACGGCGCCGAGCGATTTTCCCAATTACGCCGCCGGAACCTGGGGGCCGGAAGACGCCCAACGGCTGCTCGCTCCCGGACATCTTTGGCCGCTGCCGACGGAATTGATGGATCAAGAGAAAACAAGGATCAATCAAAAACATCAAAAACAATAAACGAAGATTCTTCTCAAAAGAAATGTCAACCAGCTTCAGCCCCATCTTCGATAATGCCTCGTCGCAAGCTGCCGCGATTTCCGAACCGTTCGCGGTGCTCCGGCAAATGATTTTTCGAAAATACCCTGAAACTTTGTTTGTGAACATCCAAAAAACAGCCTACAATAATAATTAAAAATGCAAACTGGAGAATGCACGAGAAACATTGAGCAGCCAGCTAGACAACAAAATCACTTTTGCCAAGACGGAGTATGAACGGCGGCGACATCACTGTTTTCCACCCCTTCTCGCCGGAAACGGCGAGCATCTCACATCTTTTCATCCTCGTCCTCATCGTCTGCGGTGTCATTCTGGCGATTGTCGTCGGCATGATTGGATGCGGCCTGATTTTTTTTCGGCACAAGACGGGTTCGGCAGATCCGGCCCCTCATTTTGGCAATCGGAAATTGGAACTCACCTGGACCATCGGACCAATCCTAATCATCATCTGGCTCTTCGCCCTCACGGTGCGCGGGATGCGGCAGTCTGATCCCGCCGCGAACCGGCAGCCTGACCTCATGGTGATCGGCCATCAATGGTGGTGGGAGGTGCGCTATTCGCAAACCGGTGTGGTGACCGCGAATGAAATTCACATTCCCGTCGGACGACAATGGCTCGTCCGTATGGAATCGGCGGACGTGATTCATGATTTCTGGGTCCCGGCCCTGGCGCGCAAAATACAGTTGATTCCCGGCCAGACGAATCACATCTGGCTGGAAGCCGACGCGTCGGGAACCTACGACGGCGAATGCGTGGAATTTTGCGGCGCGGGACACGCCTGGATGCGATTTTCCGTCATCGCGGAATCGCCGGCGGCGTTCGACGTGTGGTTGCGCAATCAGGAAAACTCCGCCGCCATCCCCGCCATGGATTCAGCCCAGACCGGCATGAAAATTTTCCAGACGATGAGCTGCATCAATTGTCATTCCATTCGCGGAGTTTCGGTGGCGGCCAACGCCGCGCCGGATTTGACGCATCTTGCCGGTCGCGAAATTCTGGGCGGGGGCGTGTTGTTCAACACGGAAACAAATCTGTTTCGCTGGCTGAAAAATCCGCAGGCCATCAAACCCGGCTGCTTCATGCCCAACCTGAAACTGACGGACGCGCAAGCGGACGCGCTGGCAAGCTATTTGGAGAATCTTAAATGAACGAAACTGCATCAGCTTCCGTTGCAATGGAAACGCCCCCAGCGGGAAGCACGTCGCGCGGACTTTATGGTTGGGTTGCCACAGTAGATCACAAGCGCATCGGTATCCTTTATCTGTTGACCACGCTGGTCTTTTTTCTGGTGGGCGGCGTTGAAGCCTTGCTCATGCGGATCCAACTCGCCCGACCGAACAACACGTTTCTTTCGCCGGGCGCCTTCGACCAGATGTTCACGATGCACGGCACGACCATGATTTTTCTGGTGGTGATGCCCACGCTCATCGGGCTGGCAAACTATCTCGTGCCGCTGATGATCGGTGCGCGCGACATGGCGTTTCCGCGACTGAATGCGTTGAGCTTCTGGCTGCTGCCGTGCGGCGGTTTGCTGCTGCACTACAGTCTGCTCGCGGGCGGCGCTCCGGCCGTCGGCTGGTTCAGCTACGCGCCGTTGAGCGAAACGCCGTATGCCACGACGCAAGGCGTGGATTACTGGACGCTGTCGCTTTTGATTCTGGGCGTCGGTTCGGTTTCGGCGTCAATCAATCTGATCGCCACGATTCTGACGCAACGCGCGCCGGGCTTGACCATCCGCCGGCTGCCATTGTTTGTCTGGATGGTTTTAATCAACTCATTTCTCGTCATCCTGGCGCTCCCGTCGTTAAACGCCGCGATTATCATGCTCTTCATTGATCGTCATCTGGGCACCCATTTTTTTGCGCCGTCGCACGGCGGTTCGGCGGTGCTTTGGCAGCATTTTTTTTGGGTGTTCGGCCATCCCGAAGTTTACATCATGGCGTTGCCCGCCTTCGGCATCATTTCCGAAGTGGTGCCGGTGTTCGCGCGGCGGCCGATCTTTGGTTATGAATTCGTCGCGGCTTCCACGGTGGCCATCGCGTTGCTCAGCTTCGGGGTCTATGCGCATCACATGTTCGCCGTGGGCATGGGGCATCCGCTGGACTTGTTTTTTTCCGCCGCCAGCCTGATGATCGCCGTGCCGACGGGCATAAAAGTTTTCGCCTGGAGCGCGACGATGTGGGGCGGCTCAATTCGCCTTACGACCTCCATGCTTTTTGCCGTGGCATTCTTGATCCAGTTCACCGTTGGCGGATTGAGCGGAATTACTTTCGCAGTTGTTCCAATTGATTGGCAGCTAACCGGCACTTATTATTTGGTGGCGCATTTTCATTATGTGCTGTTCGGCGGCACGTTCTTCGCGGTTTTTGCCGGGCTTTATTATTGGTTTCCAAAAATAACCGGCCGGATGCTGTCCGAACGGCTGGGCAAGCTGAATTTCTGGATGGCGGTGATTGGATTCAACACGGCGTTTTTCGTCCAACATTTTCTCGGACTGATGGGAATGTCGCGGCGGGTTTATACTTATCCCAATCTGCCGGGCTGGGGCGCGTTGAATCTCATCTCCACCATCGGCGCGTTTCTTTTGGGCATTTCGGTGCTGGTGCTGCTTTGGAACGTCGCCGTGAGTTTGCGCCGGGGCAAACCGGCCGGTGACAATCCGTGGAACGCCTGGACGCTGGAATGGGCGACGACTTCGCCGCCCCCGGTTCAAAATTTCGATCAAGTGCCGCCGGTTCACGGACGCCGTCCGCTGTGGGATTTGGCGCACCCGGAAAATCCCGACCGCTCCGCCGGCAATCGCGGCGCAGAAATGAACCTCGAAAAAAACCGCGTTGGCATGGTCAGCTTTTTGATCTCCGAAAGTTTTTTCTTTGTGATGCTCATCCTGGCCTATCTTTTTTACAACAGCCGCGCCATGAACGGGCCGACTCCGGCCAGCATGTTGGATCCGCAACGAACCGGAATTTTTACGCTGTGCCTGCTCGCGAGCAGCGCGACGTTCTGGCTGGCGGATAAAATGTTGAAAGCCAAAAAACATTCCGCGTTTCGCTGGCTGCTGGCGCTCACGATTTTGCTGGGAATCATTTTTGTCGTCGGCCAGGGCCGGGAATATCTCCGCATTTTCCATTCCGGCGTCATGGTCAATTCCAATCTGTTCGCGACCACCTTTTTCACGTTGACCGGCTTTCACGGATTGCACGTGTGCGTCGGCGTGATCGCGCTGCTGATTTTGCTCGGACTTGCGTTCGCCGGCGACCTTAACGAAGGCCGCCGCGAGGCGATCAGGTCCATCGGCTACTACTGGCATTTTGTGGACGCCGTCTGGGTTGTTGTATTTTCCGTGATTTATCTGAAACTGCTTTTATGACCACCGAACAATTTTTTACTTCCGCCTGGGATTGGAATCCGTGGGTCATCGCCATTTGCGTCATCGCGATTTTAATTTACAGCGCGCGCAATGGTTTTCATTTCAATCGAAAAATCGGCTGGCTGCTCGCGGGAACAATTATATTTTTTCTCACGCTGGCGTCGCCGATTGACGCGCTGGCGGACGGCTATTTATTCAGCGCGCACATGCTGCAACATTTGCTGCTCCTGCTGATTATTCCGCCGTTGATTTTATTGAGCCTGTCACCGGCAACAATTCCAACCAGTTTTCAAACTGGCCGCTTGCAATCGTTGAACTGGATTTTGCGTCGCCCGTTGATCCTCTGGTTTTTGGGCGTCGGCGGAATGTGGCTCTGGCACGCGCCCGCGCTTTGCAACGCCGCCGTGACAAATGTCTGGATTCATCGTTTGCAATATGTCTCGCTGCTCTTGATGGGCTTCGCGTTTTGGTGGCCGATCATCGGCCCGTGGACGAAACAACGGCTGTCGCCGCTCGCGGGAATGATTTATCTGTTCAGCGCGTGCGTCGGTTGCACGATTCTGGGAATCATCATCACGTTTTCGCCGGTGGAAGTTTGTTCAATTTATCTGCATCCGGCGGACCGGCTCGGCATCCTGTCGCTGATTCAAAATCAATGGGGATTGACGCCCGCCAAAGACCAGCAACTCGGCGGATTGTTGATGTGGGTTCCCGCGTGCCTGATTTATTTCTGCGGAATTTTTGGACTGTTCGCCCGCTGGCACGGCGAGGCCGGCGACGAAACTTTGGTTTCTGAATCGCAATCGAAAAATACTTTAATGGAAAAATCTCATGGCCGCTGAAATTTCAAAACCTGCGCCGCCGGAATTGCGACCCGGCTGGAACGCGCCGCGACCGGAAAAATTGCCGGAGCCGACCATCTGGCCCGCGACCCTCGCGCTGGGAATCACTTTTCTGATGTGGGGACTTGTCACTTCATTCATCATCAGCGGCGTCGGCGTCGTCCTGTTTGCGGCGGCGCTGGCGGGCTGGATTTGGGATATTCGCCATGAACGAGCCAAACACTGAAAATCCATCGCGTTGCCAATCGCGGTCGTCCGAAGAACTTTCGCGACGAAAATTTCTCGCGCGTTTAAGCGTCGCCGTTGGCGGCGTCGGCGCGCTGATTCTGGCGGTTCCGCTGGTTGGTTTTATTGTCGCGCCGTTTTTTGAACGTCAATCAAAAGTCTGGCGCTCGGTCGGAAAAGTTGAATCCTTCAAAATCGGCGAAACGACGGCGGTGCAATATGAAGACGCCTCGCCATTGCCGTGGGCGGGCGTCACGGCGCGCAGCGCGGCGTGGCTGCGTCGCGAGAACGCCGACACCTTCATCGCCTTTTCCATCAATTGCACGCATCTCGGTTGTCCCGTGCGCTGGCTTGCCAAGGCCAATTTATTTATGTGCCCGTGCCACGGCGGCGTTTATTACGAAGATGGAACCGTCGCCGCCGGGCCGCCGCCGCTGCCGTTGCCGCGCTATCCCGTGCGCGTGAAAGACGGCGACGTGCAAATCCAAACGTCGCCCATTCCCATCACCAAATAAATGTTGAAACGAATTCTCCAGCGCGTTTGGAATTGGGTGGACGACCGCACCGGCCTGCCCGAAATCATCGGCAAAACGGCGCGGCATCTCGTGCCGCCGGACGCCAAATGGTGGTATGTCTTCGGCAGCGCCACGTTGTGCGCCTTCATGATTCAAGTGATCACCGGCGTTGCGCTGGCATTTTCTTACATTCCTTCGGCCAGCCAGGCTTACTCGACGCTTCACTTCATCAGCGACGAAGCGCCGTTCGGACATTTTTTGCGCGGACTCCATTACTACGGCGCGTCGGCCATGGTCTTGATGGTCGGCCTGCACATGGCGCAGGTTTTTTTGGCCGGCTCCTACAAATTTCCCCGCGAACTGAACTGGGCGACCGGCGTGCTGCTTTTGGGATTCACTCTGGTCATGGGTTTTACCGGCCAGCTTTTGCGCGGGGATCAAAACGCCGTCTGGACCGTGGTCGTCGCGGCGGAACAAATCGGGCGCGTGCCGTTCATCGGCCAATGGCTCGCGCATTTTACGCTCGGCGGCGACACCGTGGGCGGCGCGACCTTGACCCGCTTTTTTGCGATTCACGTTTTCGTGATGCCAGCCTTCATTTTTGTCTTTGTCGGGCTGCACCTCTGGCTCATCCTGCGCCACGGAATTTCCGAGCCGCCCAAACCCGGCCAGTTGGTTGACCCCAAAACCTACCGCGCGGAATATAAAGAACTGCTTGAAAAAAAAGGACGCCCGTTCTGGCCGGACGCGGCGTGGCGCGACGTGGTTTTTTGCGTCGCCATGATCGTGGTCATCGCCGCGCTGGCGTTTTTTTCCGGCGCGCCCCAATTGGGAAAACCGCCCGACCCCAGCATCACCACGGCCAGTCCGCGACCGGACTGGTATTTGCTCTGGTATTTTGCCGTGCTCGCCTTGATGCCGCACGGAACGGAACAGTATTTTCTGGTTTTCGGCCCGCTGCTCGTGGGAATTATTTTGATCGCGCTGCCGTTTGTTTTCAATCGCGGCGAACGCAGCCCGCGCCGGCGACCGTGGGCGGTCGCCGCCGTTTTGATGACCGTGGTGATGATTGTGACGTTGTGGATCGAAGGCGCAAAATCGCCGTGGTCGCCCAATTTCAAAGCGCAACCATTGTCGGCGTCCGTCGTGGGCGCGACCAACGGCCCGGTCTTCATCGGCGCGCAATTGTTTCACGACAAAGGCTGTTTGAACTGTCATTTGATCGCGGGTGACGGCGGTCGTCGCGGACCGGATTTAACCGATATCGCCGACCGATTGTCGAAAGATCAAATGATTTTGAAAATTGCCAACGGCGGCGTGAACATGCCTGCGTATGCCGCCAATCTCACGCCGGCGGAAATGGACGCGCTTGCGGCCTTTCTGCAATCGCGTAAAATTCATTGATCCGCACAAAAGAAAATGAAAAAAGATTTCAAAGTGGGAGATCATGCGGGGTGGAACTCGGAAGCCGGCCACGTCCGGGGAACGATCCGGAAAAAGATCACCTCGGCCATCACGTTCAAGGGTTGCACGTTCGCGCCTCGAAGGAAGAGCCGCAGTATTTGATCGAAAGCGACACGACCGATCATCTGGCCATGCACAAGGGTTCGGCGCTCAAGCGGCTCAAAGGCAAATCATGAGGTGTTCACCCAATGGCATTCAAGCGGCCGTTATTCAACTCGCGTGGCATAAGTTTCGGCGTCAAACAATGGATGGCTTCAATGGCTTTCCGTCGAGCCTTTTTCCATCAACCGCTTGGTGAGAAACACCAGGCCACCCATCTGCACCCATTCCGACACGATGTTGCCCACGACTTGTCCCCATTTGCTTTGCGCCTCCATCCGCGAGAATAAGATTGCCCAGCCGATGCCGGTCACAATGATGAACAACAATAAGGAATGCCGCCACAAAAAGTCTAATGTCCGGTTATGTAATCGCCCTTTCACGCGCCGACTCTCTGCCGAATGGAATTCCAACAGATACTTTGTGCCGAAGATGATAATGACTGAACCGCTCCAGTCGGCAATCGCATTGCCGAAAAATGAACCGAGATGGGTCTTGGGATCAGCGTAGTAATAGCAAACAATCCACAGGGTGAGCAGACCAACCGCCACGATGGTCAAGGAATGATGATAAAAGAATTCCTTATACTTGCCGCGTTTGGTTTTAGTCATGGAATGAATCTGCCGCGCCCGAAGATTTTGGCAAGCAGTCAGAAGATGGCATATCCCGTCTGGATTGAAAAACTGACTTCAAATCGGGACAACGAACTTGCGCGACCAGTTCGATGTGGCGATGTTGAATCTTGATGGTTTCGACGGCTCCTTCATTCCAATTGATTTGGATGACCATCCGGTTCGGGTTCGCCGGCAGCAGTTTGGCGGCTGACTGCGGACGGTGGAAGAATGGCCGTTCTTTCATGGGAGGAGGTAAGCACGAAAAACCGAGATGGCGCTATGGGGTGTTCACCCCATTCATTTCTTCGCGTTCAAAAGATACAGTTTTCGGATGATCGCGTGCCTGGGCGTGGCATGGTCGTTTGATTATGAAAAAAACGAGAAACCATTTTGAAAATCCGGGTGACACTTAATCAAATGAACAAATTAGTGGCATGTCAAACGTGCGGGCTGGTGCAGGATGCGACCGATGTCCCCAAAAATTCGGTGATTCAATGTGCCCGCTGCCATTTTCAAATTTTTCATCGCCGCGTGGACAGCCGCGTGCGCACGCTGGCATTTTCGCTCGCCGCCTTGATTCTTTATTTTCCATCGAACATTTATCCCATTGTCACCGCCGAATATCAGGGACAACACATTCAGACGACGATTTTTCAGGGAATCAGTTCGCTGTTCTCGCTCCACCAATACTTCATCGCGGCGCTGATGTTTTGCACGAGCATCTTGACGCCGGGATTGAAAATCATCGGGCTGATTTTCATCACGCTCACCCTCGACTGGCCGCATTGGAAAAAAACGCGCACATGGATTTTCAAAATCATCCGCATCATTGATCCATGGAACATGCTCGAGGTTTTTTTGCTGGCGATCTGCGTTTCCATGGTCGAACTGGGCGAAGTCGCCACGGTGCATCCGGGACGCGGCGTTTTTTCGTTCGCCGCCGTCGTCGTGCTGACGCTGCTGGCGACGTTAAGTTTTGATTCGCGCCTGCTCTGGGATTCGCCGGCGGAGAAAAAACATTATGGATGAAAAATCACACGCGCCGCCAAAGGCGATAATCAAAAAAAGTCATTTGAGCTGGTTCCTGTGGCTCATCCCGGTTGCCGCCGCGCTTTTGTGCGCGCGGTTTGTCTGCGATGACATCATTTCCGCCGGGCCGACCGTTACGATTTTTTTTGAAAATGCCGGCGGATTGCAGGCGCAAAATTCTCTCGTAAAATATCGCGGCGTAAAGATCGGCGAAGTCCAAACCCTGAAACTCACCCAGGACCGGCGGCACGTCGCCGTCAAAGTGCAACTGGACGCTTCCGCCGCGAGCGTCGCGCGGCAAGGCTCGGTTTTTTGGATCGTCCGGCCCGAAGTCAAGCTTGGATCTTTGAGCGGATTACAGACCATCGTTTCAGGCGATTACATCGCCGTCCAACCCGGCAACGGCGCGCGCACCAACATTTTCGTCGGCGCGGACAAAGAGCCGATCAAGCCGGTCAAAGCGATGGACATCCTGTTGCTCGCGCCGAAACTCGGTTCATTGCAGCCGCAATCGCCGGTTTTCTATCGGGAAATTCAGGTTGGCGAAGTGCTGGATTGCCGGCTCGGCGACGACGCCCGCGAAGTCGTCATCCATGCCCGCATCGAGGAAGAATACGCTCCGCTCGTGCGGATGAATTCCGTATTTTGGAATGCCGGGGGACTCAACGTCCACATCGGCTTGTTCAGCGGCGCGAACATCAGCGCCGAATCCGCCCAAACCCTCATCAACGGCGGCATTGAATTCGCCACGCCGCCTGATTTTCAAAGCGAGGCAACCAATGACACTATTTTTGACCTGAATGAAAAATCCGAAGATGAATGGGAAAAATGGTCGCCCGCCATTCCGCTTCATTCCATGCCGGAGACGATGACAAATAAAATCTCTTTGCCGAACTTAAATAATAAAAATCCACGGTAGGGTTTTACCCCATAGTGAAACCGCTTGCACCGGAGTAATTTTGACTTATGTAACGAGACCGGCGGTGTTGATCAACGACCGGCGGCCAAAGATCACTGAAACTGGAATGAGCCACACGATTTCAAATGAATGAGAAGATTGAGCAGCTTGAAGTTTCCGCTTACCGGGTGCCGACCGATTTTCCCGAATCGGACGGCACGTTGAAATGGGATTCGACCACCCTCGTATTGGTGGAATTCAGCGCCGGCAACGCGCGCGGTTTTGGCTACACATATTCCAGCCGATGCTGCGTGGAGTTGATTCGCGAAGTGCTTTTTCCCGTCGTCCAAGGCAAGTCGCCGATGGAAGTCCGCTTGCTTTGGGATTCAATGGTGAACGCGACGCGAAATCTCGGACGGCCCGGCATCGTTTCCAGCGCCATCGCCGCCGTGGACATCGCGTTATGGGACTTGAAAGCGCGCCTGTTGAATCTGCCGCTCGCGCAGTTGCTCGGACAAGTGCGCGCGACGATTCCCATTTATGGCAGCGGCGGATTCACCTCTTATTCAATCGAACAATTGCGCGAACAACTTGGCGGCTGGGTGAAGGAGGGAATCTCGCGCGTAAAAATGAAGATTGGCCGCGAGCCTGAACATGACGTGGCGCGTGTTCGCGCGGCGCGTGAAGCCATCGGCGAAACGGCGGAATTATTCGTTGACGCCAACGGCGCTTACAGCCGCAAACAGGCGTTGGAAAAAGCGGAGCAATTTGTTGAATTCAACGTCACCTGGTTTGAAGAGCCGGTCGTGTCCGATGACCTCGCGGGGCTGCGGTTGATCCGCGACCGCGCGCCGGCGGGAATGGACATCGCGGCGGGCGAATACGGCTACGACGCGGTTTATTTTCGGCGCATGTTGGAAAGCGGCGCGGTGGACGTGCTGCAAGCGGACGCAACGCGGTGCGCGGGCGTGACAGGTTTCATGCAGGCGGCGGCGTTGTGCGATTCTTTTCTCATCCCGCTTTCGGCGCACACCGCGCCTTCGGTTCATGCGCATCTTTGCTGCGCCGCTTCGGCGCCGCGGCACGTTGAGTATTTCCACGACCACACGCGGATTGAGCAAATGTTTTTCGAGGGCGCAGCCAGATCAACGGCGGGCCAACTCCGGCCCGATTTATCGCGTCCGGGATTGGGGCTGGAATTCAAACGCGCCGACGCCGGGCGCTTCAAACTTTGACCGCCATGAACGCAAACAAACAAAAACTCCTTCACCCGCCGGCGGCCGCCGGTGACGGAAACCGAGGATTAAAATATGAGCGAACAAGTTAGCGATTTTCTTCTGAAACGACTCTCCGCCTGGGGAATCAAGCGCATTTACGGATTTCCCGGCGACGGCATCAACGGCATCATGGGCGCGCTGAATCGCGCGGGCGACCTGATGAAATTCGTGCAGGTGAGGCACGAGGAAATGGCCGCCTTCATGGCGTGCGCGCATTCCAAATTCACCGGCGAAGTCGGCGTTTGTCTCGCCACGTCCGGGCCGGGAGCGATTCATTTATTGAACGGCCTCTATGACGCCAAGATGGATCATCAATCGGTCGTCGCGATCATCGGACAACAAGCGCGTTCGGCCTTGGGCGGAGATTACCAGCAGGAAGTGGATTTGATTTCGCTCTACAAAGACGTGGCGCACGAGTTCGTCCACATGGTCTCCAATCCGAACCAGGTGCGCCATCTCGTGGATCGCGCGGTGCGAATCGCGAAAGTCAAACGATGCGTCACCTGCATAATTATTCCTAACGACGTGCAGGAACTTGCCGCGGTCGAGAAACCGCCGCGCGCGCACGGCACGATTCATTCCGGCATCGGTTTTCCCTCGCCACGCATCATTCCGAACGACGCTGATTTGCGCAAGGCGGCGGAAGTTTTGAATTCTGGAAAAAAAGTGGCGATGCTCATCGGCGCCGGCGCGCTCGGCGCGGCGGACGAGGTGCTGGAAGTCGCCGAACTGTTGGGCGCGGGTGTTGCCAAGGCGTTGCTGGGAAAAGCGGCGTTGCCGGACGATCTGCCTTTCGTCACCGGCTCCATTGGTTTGCTCGGAACCAAGCCGAGTTGGACCATGATGACCGAGTGCGACACTTTGCTGATGGTCGGTTCCAATTTTCCTTATTCCGAATTTCTGCCCAAGGAAGGCCACGCGCGCGGCGTGCAAATTGACATTGACGGCGGATTGTTAAGCATCCGTTATCCGATGGAAGTGAACCTGATGGGTGACAGCGTCGAAACGTTGCGCGCCCTGATTCCGCTATTGAAACGAAAAGAAGACCGGTCGTGGCGGCAGATGTTGGAAAAGGAAATCAAAGAATGGTGGAAGGTGCTGGAGGCGCGCGCGATGAACAGCGCCAATCCAATCAATCCCCAGCGCATGTTTTGGGAACTCTCGCCGCGCCTGCCGGATAATTGCATTCTTTCTTCCGACTCCGGCACTTCGGCAAATTGGTTCGCACGGGATTTGAAAATTCGGCGCGGCATGATGGCGTCGCTGTCGGGAAACCTTGCGACGATGTGCCCAGGCGTTCCCTACGCCATCGCCGCGAAATTTTGTTTCCCCGACCGCGTCGCGATTGCGCTCGTCGGCGACGGGGCAATGCAAATGTTGGGCAACAACGGATTGATCACGATCTCGAAGTATTGGAAGGAATGGAGCAATCCATTGTTGATCATTCTTGTGCTCAACAATCGCGATTTGAACCAGGTAACTTGGGAACAACGCGCCATGGAAGGCGATCCCAAGTATGAAGCTTCGCAGGACATTCCTGATTTTCCGTTCGCGCGTTACGCCGAATTGCTCGGTCTTCGCGGCATCTTTGTGAACAAGCCGGAACAAATCGGCGAAGCGTGGGATCAGGCGCTCTCATCGGACCGGCCCGTCGTGCTGGAAGCTTACACCGATCCGAATGTGCCGACGCTTCCGCCGCACATCTCCTTCAAGGAAGCGGAAATGTTTGCGAAGGCATTGATCAAAGGTGATCCCGAAGAAATCGGAATCATCCGGCAGACGTTCAAGGACGCGGTCGAATCCTATCTGCCTCACAAAAAGTGAAACAACGAAATGGCCATGTCATCAACAATAAGCATTAACAAACATCCGCTTCACGCAACGCGGATTCCACCCCGGTCTGCCCGTGCGATTTCATTGTGCGGCAGCTTTTCATCTCCGCATAATGTATGAAATCTTCATCTGCAATCAAAGAGCAACCACGTCCCGCTTCCCGGACAAACGCCGTCAACAGTTCCAATGTTGATGCGCAAGGTTTGGAACGCGCGCTTCGCGCCACCGTTCGCGGCGAAGTGCGGTTTCAGGATGGAGACCGCGCGCTTTATGCGACCGACAGCTCGAATTATCGCCAGGTTCCGATTGGCGTCGTGATTCCGCATGATGCCGGCGACGTGGCCGCAACGTTCGCGGCCTGCCGGAAGTTTGACGCGCCGATCACTTCGCGCGGCTGCGGCACGAGTCTGGCCGGCCAATGCTGCAACGTCGCGGTGATCATTGATTACACGAAATACATGAACCATGTGGTCGAACTCGATGCCGCCAACAAACGGATGCGCGTCGAGCCGGGCATCGTGCTGGACGTTCTCAACCACACGGCGAAAACGAGCGGCTTGATTTTTGGCCCCGATCCCGCGACGCACAACCATTGCGCCATCGGCGGCATGATCGGCAACAACTCATGCGGCGTGCATTCCGTGATGGCCCAATTTTACGGCGGCGGCGCACGGACTTCCGACAATATTGAGTCGTTGGAAATTCTCACCTACGACGGTTTGCGGATGAGAGTTGGAAAAACGAGCGACGCCGAACTGGAACAGATCATCCGTGACGGCGGCCGACGCGGGGAGATTTACCAGGGCTTGAAAGCGATCCGCGACAAATATGCGGATTTGATTCGCAGCCGGTATCCTAAAATTCCGCGCCGGGTTTCCGGCTACAATCTCGACGAGTTGCTGCCGGAAAACGGTTTCAACGTCGCCCGCGCCCTTGTCGGCACCGAGAGCACTTGCGTCGCGATTCTCGAAGCGACGTTGCAATTGATGCACGACCCGCCGGTGCGCTCGCTCCTTATGCTCGGTTATCCTGACGTTTATTGCGCGGGCGATCATGTGCCGGAAGTTCTCAAACACAAACCGGTCGGTCTGGAAGGAATGGATGACGTGCTCGTCAAAGCGATGCATACAAAGCAACTGCACATTCACGATGTGGGGATGTTGCCGAAGGGCAACGGCTGGCTGCTGGTGGAGTTTGGCGGCGATTCCAAGGCGGAAGCCGACGAGAAGGCGCGCGTTTTAATGAAAGAACTGGCTGAAAAAAAGGACGCACCGACGATGAAACTGTTCGTTGATTCGGTTGAAGAACAGAAAATGTGGAAAGTGCGCGATTCCGGTCTCGGCGCTTCGGCCCGCGTGCCGGGCGAGTTGGACACGTGGGAAGGCTGGGAGGATGCGGCGGTTCCGCCTGAAAAAGTGGGCGCATATCTGCGCGACTTCCGCGCGCTGCTCCAAAAGTTCGGTTATCTCTGCACCCTCTACGGCCACTTCGGCCAGGGTTGCATTCACACGCGCATAGATTTCGGATTGAAAAACGCCGAGGGCATCAAGCAATATGTCGCGTTCACCAGTGAAGCCGCCGATCTGGTGATACGTTACGGCGGATCGCTCTCCGGCGAACACGGCGACGGGCAATCGCGGGGCGAATTGCTGCCGAAAATGTTCGGCGAGGAATTGGTCGGGGCGTTCCGTGAATTCAAGGCGCTCTGGGATCCGGAATGGAAAATGAATCCGGGCAAGATCGTGCGCCCGTATCGGCGCGATGAAAATCTCCGTTACGGCGAACATTATGATCCGCCGCAGTGGACGACGCACTTCAAGTTTCCCGACGATAAAGGCAGTCTTTCCTACGCCCTCGAACGCTGCGTCGGCGTGGGTCTGTGCCGCCGGCAGGAGGAAGGCACGATGTGTCCGAGCTACATGGTCACGCGCGAAGAAAAAGATTCCACGCGCGGCCGGGCGCGGCTGCTCTGGGAAATGCTCGACGGCCAGGTGATCGGCAAACGAGGCTGGCGCGAAGAGGCGGTGAAAGACGCGCTCGATCTTTGCCTCTCCTGCAAAGGCTGCAAGGCCGACTGTCCGCTCAACGTTGACATGGCGACTTACAAGGCCGAGTTCCTCTCGCATTATTACGAGAAACGTTTGCGTCCCATTCACGCTTACGCCTTTGGACTGATTCACAAATGGGCGCGGCTGGCTAGCATAGCGCCGAAGCTCGCTAATTTTTTCGGACAGCACGCGATTTTTGGGCGGCTGGCAAAATGGATCATCGGGGTCGCCCCGCAGCGGAGCCTGCCGCCGTTCGCGGAAGAAAATTTCAAAGACTGGTTCCGCAAACGTCCCCGTCCGGCGCAAACCGAAACCAAACCGGCGGTCATTCTCTGGCCGGACACCTTCAACAATTATTTTCATCCGTGGGTCGCCCAGGCGGCGGTGGAAGTGTTGGAAGACGCCGGTTTTCGCGTCGAAGTGCCGCAACAGAACATGTGTTGCGGACGGCCTTTGTATGACTACGGGATGCTCGACACCGCCGAGAGATGGCTGCGCCAGATTTTGGATGTGATGCGCCCCGAGATTGAAGCGGGCACACCTTTCGTCGTGCTGGAACCCAGTTGCGGAACCGTGTTCCGTGACGAGCTGATCAATCTGTTGCCTAATGAACAAAACGCGCAACGGTTATACAAGCAAACTTATCTCTTGAGCGAATTCCTGATCAAATACGCGCCGCATTATCCGGTGAAGCAGCTCGACCGCAAGGCCGTGGTGCAGGCGCATTGTCATCATCGCTCGGTCATAAAAATCAAGGACGAGGAAGCCTTGCTCAAAAAACTCGGACTGGATTTTCAAATGCTCGATTCGGGTTGTTGCGGCATGGCCGGAGCGTTTGGGTTTGAGAAAGGCGAGCATTACGAAGTGTCGGTCAAATGCGGCGAACGGGTCCTGCTTCCCGCCGTGCGCAAGACGGACAACGACACGCTGGTCATCACCAACGGATTCAGTTGTCACGAACAAATTTTGCAGCAGGCGAACCGGCAGGCATTGCATCTGGCAGAAGTTTTGCAAATGGCGATGAAACAGGGAACCGTCCGGCCGCCTGAAAAAAGCTAAAAAGTTCAAGCATGAAACCTGAAATCATTCATGCAGCCAATCTATGAATAACAAAATTGGACATACCAGATGGGTAATACCGGAAGGTTACATTCCGCCCGGCAGTCACGGACCCGCGCCGGAATTCACCAGCCATGAAGCTTTTTGCGTCCTTAACACGAATGAAACGGACGCGCATCTGGCGGTAACTATTTACTACACCGATCGCGATCCGGTCGGACCTTACCGGCTCACGGTCGCCGCCCGGCGCACCAAACATTTTCGTTTTAACAACCTTAATGATCCCGAACCGATTCCGCTCGGCACGTCGTATTCGAGCGTGATCGAATCGGATGTTCCCATCATTGTGCAGCACACACGCCTTGATTCACGCCAAAGCGAAAACGCCCTGATGACCACCATCGCTTATCCGTGTCCCAATTAAACAATCTTGATAAATCAATCCGAAAATGCCGCCGGTAGAAATCATCAAGCCCGACCTTCCTCAAAGGATTGTGATTGTGGGTGGTGGTTTTGCCGGCGTGACTTTGGCGCAGCGGCTGGAACACTTGCTGCCCGCACAGACGGAAATAGTTGTTCTTAGCGCGGAAAATCATCTGGTCTTCACGCCCATGCTCCCCGAAGTCGTGGGGCGAACCATCTCTCCGCTGCATGTCGTCGTGGCTGGCCGCCAGTTGACCCGGCGCACGAAGTGGCTGGAAGCGCGCGTCAGCCGGATTGACCGCGAAAAAAACGAAGCGCATTTCCTTCGCAACGACGGAACGGCGGCTTCAATGCGTTACACGCATTTGGTGCTGGCTTGCGGGGCGGCGGCGAATCGGGAGGAGATTCCAGGGCTGGCTTCGGTGGGTTACGCGTTGAAAACGGTGATGGATGCAATCGTCATGGGCAATGATTTGATCGGCAACTTTGAAGCCGCCGCAACTGAACCTGACGCAGAAATGCGCCGGCGATTGATCACGATTGTTGTCATTGGCGGAGGCTTTAGCGGTGTGGAGATTGCCGGACATATTGCGGATTTGATGCGGGCAATCCACCGGTTCTATCCCGAGTTGAAGCATGAAACCCCGCACGTCGTCCTGTTGCATAAAGGCAAACGCCTTCTGCCGGAGTTGCATCACGAGTCATTGTCCAAGTTCACATTGCAGAAACTCCGACAAAACGGAATCAAAGTGCGACTGGAAACGACAGCCAAGAAAGTTGACTCCATCGCGGTGCATCTGGCTTCGGGTGAGCCAATCGAGACGGGAATGATTGTCTGCACAATCGGCACGGAGACGCATCCGCTGATCAAGGGTTTGGGTCTCACTTTGGAAAAAGGCCGGCTGAAGACCGACCCGGACATGAATGTGAGTGGCACGACCAATCTCTGGAGCATCGGCGACTGCGCGCTGGTTCCTAACGCTTACGATGACCGGCCAAGTCCGGCGACCGCGCAGTTCGCCGTGCAGCAGGCGCGGCAGTTGGCGGAGAATCTTAAACTCAACTCACAAGGCGCGACGACGAAGCCGTTTTATTTTCGTCCGCGCGGAATGCTCGCCAGCATCGGTCATCGCAACGCCGTGGCGGTCATTTATGGAGTCAAGCTTTCCGGCTTCATCGCGTGGATTTTATGGCGGGGAGTCTATTTGGCAAAACTGCCGACATTCAGCCGCAAACTGGAAGTGGCCATCAGTTGGGCCGTTAGCATTCCCTTTCCGTCGAACATTGTTCAACTTCGGCTGTCTAAAAAACAGGCGCGGGATGCAGGCGGTGAACAGGCAGTGAACAGTTTGTGATAATGACGGATTACCCTGATTTCGCCCACGGCGGCTGATTACAGAACCAAATATATTATGCCAACATCAAATCATATCGCGCCGGGTGCTCCCGGCATCGCGCCGCGCTGGACTTCCAGCGCCAAGGACGGCATCGGCACGGCCTATCACACCAGTTCCCGGCTTTGGTTCACCTTGAGCCACGGCATCGTCAACGAGGTTTATTATCCCCATGTGGACACGCCAAACACGCGCGATCTGCAATTTCTCATCACCGACAGCAAGACGTTTTGCCACGAAGAGCGGCGCGACCTCGACCACCGGACCGAATACCCGGAGCAAAACGTGTTGCTTTACCGGCTCACCAACTCGGATCGCAAAGGCCGTTATCGCATCATCAAAGAAATTATCAGTGACCCGCACTCGTCAGTTTTGTTGGTGCAAACTAGATTGGAAATTTTGGATCCGAAGCTGCGCGGCAAGCTGCGTCTCTTTGCGCTGCTCGCCCCGCACCTGGATGGCACGGGGCAAAACAATTCGGCGCGATGGTGCAACCGGGGAGGCCGGAGGTTTTTCCGGGCCGCACGCGAGGATGTTCACATGGTTTTTGGTTGCGCACCGGATTTCACGCGACGTTCTGTTGGATATGTCGGTCACAGCGATGGCTGGCAGGACTTGATGGACAATTTCAAGATGGACTGGGAATTTGAACGGGCCGACGAAGGCAACATCGCACTGACGGGCGAAATTGATTTGTCGCATGGCCTGGAGTTCGTTGTTGCCGTCGCGTTCGGGCGCAGCGCCCAAAACGCTTCGACCAAACTGTTGCAAGCGTTGGCCACACCCTTCGCGGAGCAGCGCGAAAAATATGTCAGCCAATGGCAGCGCACACGTTCCGAAAATGATTTGAGCGCGCACACCAAGGATGGCGCGCATATGGTGCGCTTGAGCCAGTGTGTTTTGCTGGCGCATGAAGACAAGACGTTCCCCGGCGCGTTTGTGGCGTCGTTGAGCATTCCCTGGGGTGAGACGAAGGACGACAGCGATCGCGGCGGATACCATCTGGTCTGGACGCGCGACATGGTGCAATCCGCGACCGCGCTGCTCGCCTGCGGGCGGACCGAATCGCCGTTGCGCGCGC
>DATCDZ010000050.1:0-17853 GCA_036510395.1 Verrucomicrobiia bacterium | reverse complement strand
AACCGGCACGCCGCCGCGAATCGCCTTGCCTGATGCAAAATAACTTTTGCGGCTCACGAAAATCAGCGGCGGCTCGCCGTTTTTCTGAAAAGCGGTGATATGCGCGCCGTGCGGATAAATCTCCGCCATGCTGGTCTTCGTGGTGACGGCGACCTTGGTCAAGCCGCTGTTGCCTCCAGCGAACCTGATGCGTCCGGGAATTTCATGTTGTTGCATAGATGAAGTGGCCATTCTATCACGGACTGCAAGGCAGGCGCGGCTATTTTTTTATCCGTGTTCAATCCGTTGCCCCAAAATTATTCCACCGTAACGCTCTTGGCGAGGTTGCGCGGCTTGTCCACGTCGCAGCCGCGCGCGACGGCGATGTGATAGGCGAACAGTTGCAGCGGCACGGTCGCCAGGATCGGATAAATCGGTTCGAGCGTCTTGGGCAGATAAATCACATCGTCGGCAACTTTTTTAATTTGTTTGTCACCTTCGGTCGCCAGCGCGATGATAGGGCCTTGGCGCGAGCGGATCATCGCGAGGTTCGCCATCGTCTTGTCATACATCGAATCCTGCGGCACAAGAAAAACCGTCGGCGTCTTTTTATCAATCAATGCGATCGGCCCGTGCTTCATTTCCGCCGCTGAATAACCTTCGGCGTGGATGTAGGAAATTTCCTTGAGCTTGAGCGCGCCTTCCAGCGCAATCGGAAACATAAAGCCGCGCCCGAGGAAAAAGAAATCTTCGGCCTTCGAGTATTTCTTCGCGATTTTTTTCAGCGAATCGTTTTGCGACAGAATTTTTTCAATCTGCTTCGGCAACAACTCCAGCGCGTGAAAAATTTCTTTCGCGCGGTTCGCCGAAAGCTGGCGCATCCGGCCCAGATGGATCGCGAGCAGCGTCAAGACCGTGATGGTGGAGACAAACGCCTTGGTCGAGGCGACGCCGATTTCCGGGCCGGCGTGCATATAGATGCCGCCGTCGGATTCGCGCGCGATGGTGCTGCCGACGACGTTGACGATGGCCAGCGCGCGATGACCGCGGCGCCTGGCCTCGCGCAGGGCGGCGAGCGTGTCGGCGGTTTCGCCGGATTGCGAGAGCACGAGCAGCACGGTGTTTTTTTCCAGCGGACAGTTGCGGTAGCAAAATTCGTGCGCGAACTCGACCTCGACCGGGATCTGCGCCAGTTCCTCAATCAGATATTCGCCGACCAGCGCCGCGTGCCAGCTCGTGCCGCTGGCGGCGATGACGATGCGGTCAATGCCGCGCAGTTCAGCCGCCGTCATGTTCAGGCCGCCAAACTTCGCCGTCGCGCCCTCGAAATCCAGCCGACCGCGCAATGCATTTTCAATCGTGCGCGGCTGCTCGTAAATTTCCTTGAGCATGAAGTGCGCGTGCCTGCCACGCGCCGCATCTTCCTGGGAAAATTCCAGGTTGCTGATCTGGACATTCGCCGTGTCCGTGCCGAGATTCAAAACGTCAAAGCGTTCCGGCGTGATGGTCGCCACGTCGTAATCGTTCAGATAAACGACTTTTTTCGTGTGCGCGACAATGGCATTGGCGTCGCTGGCGAGAAAATTTTCGTCCTTGCCGATGCCGATGATGAGCGGCGAGCCGCGCCGCGCGCCGACAATCAAATCCGGAAAATCCGTGCAGATGACCGCGAGGCCGTAGGTGCCAATGACTTCGCGCAGCGCGTCGCAGACGGCTTGCGTCAGATTATTGCCGTTGCCGTTCACGCCGTTTTTGGCGCGGCGCTTTTCGTAATGATCGCCGATTAAATGCGCGAGCACTTCGGTGTCGGTGTCGGATTTGAATTTATGCCCAGCGCGAATCAGCTTTTGCTTGAGCGCGTCGTAATTTTCGATGACGCCGTTGTGGACGACAGCGATTTTGCCGGAGGCGTCGAGGTGCGGATGGCAATTGGTATCGGAAGGAATGCCGTGCGTAGCCCAGCGCGTGTGGGCGATGCCGAGGCTGCCGGCGGCGGGTTGGGCCTTCAGGACGCGCGCGATGCCTTCGTCAATCCGGCCTTTTTTCTTGCGGAGCGCCAGCCCGGCGTTGTCCAAAATCGCCACGCCAGCACTGTCGTAGCCGCGATATTCCAGCCGTCGCAATCCTTCGAGCAGGATGGGCGAGGCCGCTTTTTTTCCGACGTATCCAATGATGCCGCACATGATGAATTTTTAATTTGAATTGGTTTTCAAAATCCAATCCGCCGCGCCGTTCAAATCGTTCACGACAACGGCGCTCGAAATTTTCTTCGGCGATCCGCGCTCCAGTTCCGCGCCGTAGCCGGTGCGGACGAGTATGCCCTTTTTCACCTCGGCATTCCAGCCGCATTCGAGGTCAATCAACTTGTCGCCGACCATGAAGCTTTCCGCGAGGTCCAAATCAAATTCATCCCGCGCGTCGAACAAAAACTGCGGCGATGGCTTGCGCCCTCGGCCCGGCTGGCCGGGCGCTTCGGGCGCGACATAGATTTTTGCAAGATGAATTCCGTCGCGCGCGAGTTCGCCGCGCAAATGCTCGTTCACGCGTTCAACGTCGGCAAGCGTGAAATAACCGCGCCCGACACCGGACTGGTTTGAGACGATGACCAGCTTGAAGCCCGCGCCGGACAGTTTTTTCAACGCGGCGCATGCGCCGGGGAAAATTTCCACGTCTTCAGAGCGGGAGAGATATTTTTTTTCCACGATGAGCGTGCCATCGCGGTCGAGAAAAACAGCGCGTTGCATTCGGGCAAATTGTGGTGAGAATTTGGCAAGAATGGAATTGAATTCTTTTTCCGGCTGGCACATCCTCCAGCGTTCTCGTTTTCAACCAGCAACCAAACGGATATTACATGAGCAAAGGCAGATTGGGAATTTTGGTCGGCGGCGGGCCTGCGCCCGGACTCAACGGCGTCATCGCGGCGGCGACGATTGAAGGCATCAACCAAGGCTACGAAGTCATCGGTTTCCGCGACGGCTTCAAACATCTGGCTGCCGGCGACACCACGCAAATCAAGCCGCTGGCCATCCGTGACGTGCGCGACATCCACCTCAAGGGCGGCTCGGTTCTCGGCACCGCGCGCACGAATCCGACGAAATCCGAGGAGCACATGAAAAATCTTTTCAGCGTGTTCCACAAGCTCGGCATCAGCGCGCTGGTGACCATCGGCGGCGATGACACGGCTTTTTCCGCGAGCGTCGTCCGCAAGCGCAGCAACGGCGAGATCAAGGTCGCGCACGTTCCCAAGACGATTGACAACGATTTGCCGCTGCCCGGCACCGCGCCGACGTTCGGCTACGAAACCGCGCGGCATTACGGCGTGCAACTCGTCCGCAACCTGATGGAAGACGCGCGCACGACTTCGCGCTGGTATCTCATCGTCAGCATGGGCCGCGCAGCGGGGCATCTAGCGCTCGGCATCGGCAAGGCCGCCGCCGCCACGCTTTCCATCATCTCCGAGGAATTCCACGGTCGTCCGGTCACGGTGGACGAAGTTTGCGACATCATCATCGGTTCGATCATCAAGCGGAAGGCCGACGGCTCGCAATACGGCCTCGTCGTCCTCGCGGAAGGCTTGATTGAATCGCTCGGCGAGAAAGGATTGCTTGCTGCGATGCCCGAAGGCCAGCTTGAACGATTCGGAAAAATCATCCGCGACGACCACGGCCATCTGCGCCTCGGCGAAATCGAATTTGGCCGTCTAATGAAGGAACTTTTGACGCAACGCCTCGAAAAGCTCGGCATCAAGATGACATTCATTGACAAAGACCTCGGCTACGAACTTCGCTGCGCCGACCCGATTCCGTTTGACGCGGAATACACGCGCGACCTCGGCTACGCCGCCGTGAAATTTCTGCTCTCTCCCGCCGCCGAACAATACGGCGCGATCATCAGTTTTGTGGACGGCAAGATGAATCCCCTGCCCTTTGATAACATGATTGATCCCAAGACCGGTCGGATGCAAAACCGCAAGGTCAACGTGGACGGCGAAGCTTACGAATGTGCCTGCGCCTACATGATCCGCCTCGAGCGCGAAGATTTCGAGGACTCGAAGCAGCTTGCCAAGCTCGCCGCCGTCGTCAACATGACGCCCGAACTTTTCCGCGCGCGTTTTGGTTATCTTGTCGGCTTGAAGTGAAGAATCACCTGCCTGAACGGCGGCGGGAGAATTCCTGCCGCCGTTTTTCTTTTTGAACAACGAAGGAACAAAGCAACCAAGTGAAGCCGGATTTGGTTAGCGGTTTTCCTTTGTTCCTTCGTTGCTTTATTGTTCAATTTTCTGGAAATGAAACCGCTCGCTGACTGCCGGCTTTACACCTTTGTTGACACGGCCTATTTGCACGGCCGCGCGTCCGAACTCGTCGCGCAGCAGCTCTGCGACGGCGGCAGTGATTTGATCCAATTGCGTGCAAAATATTTTGCGCCGGAAGAAATCCGGCAAATGGCTGAAAAACTTTTACCGGTCACAAAACGCGCAAACATCGGCCTTGTCATCAACGATCATCTGGAAATTGCGAGAGAAGTCGGCGCGGAATTTTGTCATTTAGGACAGGAAGATTTTTTTGATTCAGGCCGCAGGCATTGTTCAGAAGTCAGAAGTCAGAAGCCAGAAGTCAGATTTGGTTTGTCAACGCACGCGCCGGAACAGGCGCAACGCGCTCTGGCCGCCGGCGCGGATTACATCGCCATTGGGCCAGTTTTTGCGACAGGCACAAAGCCGGACGCGAAATCCGTGACACTCGACTACGTCCGCTGGGCAGCGGCGAACGTGACCGCGCCGTGGTTTGCCATTGGCGGCATCAACCTGGAAAATCTCGGCGACGTTCTGGCGGCGGGCGCAATGCGCGTCTGCGTCGTCTCGGCCATTCTCAACGCACCGGACATTGCCAAAGCCTGCGCGGAATTTCGCAAACGGCTTGCATGACTGCTGCAGCAACGATTTCCAAGCCCGCTTGCAATCCTTCCGCTTTACTTCCCGCGATTCGTGGCTCATTTTAAGCGCAGCATGACGCGACATTTTTTGAATCTGTTTGTCTTGTCCGTGGCATTTTTGCTGGCGTCGGGCGGTGCGCTGCGCGCGGACGGAACGAACGCGGCGCTGGCCAAATCCGCCGTCCTGGAAGATGACGCGCTCTATTTGCGTGTCGCCGGGGTTGAAAAAAATCTGCCGGAAGAAATCCGGTCGGCGCAAAACGCCCTGGCAGCGACGAACAAAATCGCCGGCACAATTTTGGATTTGCGCCTTGCAGATGGCGACGATCTGGATTCGGTGAAGGCGACGGCCAGCCTGTTTGCTGAAAAAAAACTGCCGCTGGCAATTCTCGTGGACAACCAGACTGGCGGCGCGGCGTTGAAACTCGCGGAGGATTTGCGCGAGGCCCATGAAGGCTTGATTTTTGGCGATTCCACGGAAATTAAGCCGGATATTGCCGTGACGGTGAAGGCCGCCGATGAAAAATTGTTCCTTGAAAACCCTTTCGGAACGCTGGCGCAGGAAGAAACCAATTCGTCGGCGTCAACGAACAGCTTCCCTTCTTTTGTTGACCACACGACGGAGGCGGACCTGGTCCGCGAAAAAATTAAGGACGGCGACCAGGACGAAAATTCCGCGCCGCCGCGCGCCGCCGGGCCGCCAAAGCCCTTCATCCGCGACCCGGTTCTGGCACGGGCATTGGATTTGATCAAGGGTCTGGCGATTGTCCGGCAGCCGCGCCTTTGATTTCAGGTTGACGAGCGGCCTTTCACAAATCACCTTGAACCTTTGCGCGGGATGAAAACGATTCTGTTCATTTGCACCGGGAATGTCTGCCGCAGCCCGATGGCGGAGGCGCTGTTCCGCCACGCCGTCCGGGGACGCGGGGAATTCCGCGTGCTGTCGGCGGGGCTTGGCGCGGCGGACGGCCAGCCGCCCACGCAACATTCTGTCATGGCGATGCGCGAACTGGGCATGGACATTTCCGCGCACCGCAGCCGGATGCTCACCACCGATCTGGTGCGCTCGGCGGATTTGATCCTGGGCATGACGCACGGTCATGTGGACACGATTGCGCTTTTGTATCCGCCGGCGGCGGAAAAAGCCTTTTTGCTGCGCGAATTTGACGAAACGCTCGAGCCTTATGAAAAGGACATCGCCGACCCGATCGGCTGCCCGTATGAAATTTATGTCGAAAGTCGCGACCAGATCGAGCAGGGCATCGCAACGCTTTTGAAATTTATGGAACAACACAACTTCCTGTCCGGCAAACCGGCAACTCAGACGGCGGCGGTCGCCAACTTCGCGCTCGGCGCGGACCACGGCGGCTTTGAAATGAAAGAGGCCATCAAACAATATCTGCAGGCACGCGGCCTGACCGTCATGGATTTCGGCGCGAAGACGAAAGACCCTGCGGATGATTATCCCGATTTCGCGCAACCGGCGGCGCAGGCCGTCGCCGATGGACGCGCCGAGCTTGGCGTGCTTTTTTGCACCAGTGGCGTCGGCATTTGCATCGTCGCCAACAAAATTTCCGGCGTCCGCGCCGGCCACGCTGAAAACGAGGAAGACGCCAGCTTGATGCGACGGCACAACGACGCAAATGTCCTTTGCTTGAGCGGCCATAAAACTTCCATTGAAGCCGCCAAGAAAATTCTCGATGCGTTCATCGCCGCGAAATTTGAGGGCGGACGCCACGAACGTCGCGTGTTGAAAATGGACGTGAAACTTGCACCGGCGAATTTGCGACTGCGTAATGTTGATCCGGCGATTGCCGAAGCCATCGAACACGAACGCCAGCGCCAGCAGGAAAACATCGAGCTGATCGCCAGCGAAAATTTTGTCAGCCCCGCCGTCATGGAGGCGCAAGGCTCCGTGCTGACGAACAAATATGCCGAGGGCTATCCAAAGAAACGCTGGTATGGCGGCTGCGAAAACATTGACACGATTGAGCAACTGGCAATTGACCGCGCAAAAAAACTGTTCGGCGCGGAGCACGTCAACGTCCAGCCGCATTCCGGTTCGGGCGCGAACATGGCCGTTTATTTTTCTGTCCTGAAACCCGGCGACAAGATGCTCACGATGGATTTAAGCCACGGCGGGCACTTGACGCACGGCAACAAGGCGAATTTTTCCGGCAAGTTTTTCGAGATCATCCACTACGGCGTGAACAAGGAGACCGAACGGATTGATTACGAGCAGCTCGCCGCGATGGCGCGCACGCATCATCCGAAAATGATCACCGTCGGCGCGAGCGCCTATCCGCGCGTGATTGATTTCCAGCGCATGGGCGAAATCGCGCGCGAAGTCGGCGCGTATCTGCTCGCGGACATCGCGCACATCGCCGGACTCGTCGCGGCGGGAATTCATCCGAGTCCGATGGAGCACGCGGATTTTGTCACGACCACGACGCACAAAACGCTTCGCGGCCCGCGCGGCGGATTGATTTTATGCCGCGAAAAATTTGCGAAGGAAATTGACTCGAACATTTTTCCTGGAATTCAAGGCGGCCCGCTCGAACACGTCATCGCCGCAAAAGCGGTGTGTTTTCACGAGGCGTTGCAACCGGATTTCAAAACGTATCAGCAGCAGATTGTGAAGAACGCCGCCGCGCTTTCAGACGGCATGAAACGCAACGGCTACCGGCTCGTCAGCGGCGGCACGGACAATCACCTGATGCTCGTGGACGTCGGCGTGAAAGGCGTCACAGGCAAGGATTCGCAGATTGCGCTCGACGAAGCGGGCATCACGGTCAACAAAAACACGATTCCGTTCGAGACTCGTTCGCCGTTCCATGCCAGCGGCATCCGTTTGGGAACGCCAGCCAGCACGACGCGCGGCATGAAGGAAGCGGAAATGGCGGCGATTGCCGACATGATTTCCGAAGTGCTGATGGACATCAAAAACGTCGAGGCCGCGCACAAGGTCCGCACCCGCGTGCGCGAGCTGACCGCGAAATACCCGCTGCCTTATTGAACACGGCGTTTCATGAAGGCCGCGCGCCTGTTTTCGCCGCGATGAAGTCTTGGCAAAAGAGCGGCGGCGGGTATCCTGCCTGAAATTTGCGCTCCCATAGCTCAAATGGATAGAGCAGCGGTTTCCTAAACCGTTGATCCCAGTTCAATTCCGGGTGGGAGCGCCATCCGTCCCGCCATTTCGCTTTGCCACCGCGCGCGTTTCCATTAACTTGCCGCCATGTTCAAACCAGCCGACCTGTTTGACCTCGCGCAGACCGAACACGCCGCCCTCTTCGACGGCTGCAAATTCGCGTGGGACGCGCTCAAGAAAATTGAAACCTGCCTCGCCAGCGTGCCGAAACAAAATCCCCCCAAACGATTTCCCGGCGCGAGCATCGGCGAACGCGTGCTCATTGGCGAAGGCACGGTCGTGGAACCCGGCGCGATGATCAAAGGGCCGGCCATCATCGGCAAGAATTGTCAAATCCGCCACAATGCATACATCCGCGAGAACGTCATCATCGGCGACGGCTGTGTGGTCGGCAATTCGTCCGAGCTGAAAAACTCGCTGCTTTTCAATGGCGCGCAGGTGCCGCACTTCAATTACATCGGCGACTCCATCCTCGGCCACAAGGCGCATCTCGGCGCTGGCGTGAAGATTTCCAACTTCAAACTTTTCCCCGGCAACATCGTCGTCGAGATTGACGGCGCGCCGTTCGACACCGGCCTGCGCAAGTTCGGCGCGCTGCTGGGCGACGGCGCGGAAGCCGGCTGCAACGCCGTGCTGAACCCCGGCAGCATCCTCGGGCGCGGCGCGGTGGTTTACCCGAACGTTTTCTGGCGCGGCATTTTGCCCGCGAACATGATTGCCAAGAACAAATCCGAAATCGAAGTCGTCGTCAAAAGACCGAGGGAAACTTAGATTTTGCTAAAATCTTATGTCTTATGTGCCGAAAGCATTTTACGGATTCCTTGTTTTTGTGATGCTCGTGTCATTTGTGGGAAGCTGGCAAAGCCTCGCCAAGATGCATGAACAAGAAAGAGGTGCGTTCGAGTGGTTTTATGGAAATGAAGAATATCCTCATCAGCGTTCGTTGTTTGGATCTTTGACCGTTCAAACTGTTGTCGTCTTGAACTCCACCATCGGGAAGATTGCGATTTTGACTTTGATGATTGCCGTCTCCATTGGCTCATGGAAAATGGCATTCAAGTATGAATATTTATACACTGGACTGCTTGTGTTTTTGGCGTTCGCCAGTTTTTTCGCTTGGATTGCAATTAAGTTGCGATTTATAGACCCTTTTATGCCAATGATTAGAATGTAAAACAAAATGCAACTTCGCCTTTTAAGACTGTTCCTCATTCTCTCTGCTATCGGTTGGATTGTTTGCATCGTCGGCGTGTTCGCAATCTGGCCGCAGGTCAATTCCATCGCGCAAGGCTTGGGCGCAAAACCCATCGCTTACGACCCCATGCTGGATTACTGGCTGCGGATGATTTGCAGCGCGTTCACGCTGGTCGGCATTTGGTATCTGGCAATGGCGCTGTGGCCGCAAAAATTCGCCGTGGCGATCCCGTTCTTTGGCTGGCTGATGATTGTGGAAGGCGTCGTCCTGCTCATTTCCGGACTGCGCCTGGGCATCGGACCATTTCCGTTTTACGGTGATGTCTTGGCGTGTTTTGTTTGCGGAATTGGAATTGTTTATTTGGCGAAGCACGCGAGGCCGGAATAAATTTTCCGCGCGCAATATTCCAGTGATTTATCCGGCTTCAATTCAATCCCATTCCGCGTCAGGCTGGCGGCGCTTTTTCGTAGGAGTCGAGGTGACGAGACTCTAATTTTTCTTTGGAAACAATTTTTAGTCAGAGACTTCTTACGTCGTCTCCTGCAAAATTATTGGCGTATTCATCGCCGGTATTTCAGTTGCTCCGGTTCGCGGCTCGTGTGGAAGACGGACAGGATCACGATACGTTCGGCTTCAATCAAAAAATGGATCACAAACGGAAACCGGCGGATGACGACTGCGCGCCGGACTTCACCGCGAACTTTTCTAATCCTTCGCGCTCGCTTTCGTAATGGGCGATGGATTCGTCGAACTCCCGCTCCGCAACGCGCCGAAGAACAAAGCCGCGTTTCATTTGCGATATTTCGCGTCTAGCTTGGCTTTGACTTCCGCCAATGGAACAACGTCGTCGGGATTTTCGAGGTGATCCTGAAGGCGTCGGTCAATCAGTTCGGCTTCGCCGGGCGTGAGTTCGTGCGAACCCGCGATTCCATCACAAAGGTTGCGGCACAGTTCAATTTGTTCCGCGAAAGGAAGTGCGCGGGCTTCTGTGAAAATCGTTTCCGAACTCATGGTGGTAATTTAACGCGCTGGTTTGTCCGCACAAACAGAGTTTTTCGCAAACATTTTCCAGCGATTAATCCTGCTTCAATTCAATCCATTCCGCGTCAAGCTGGCGGCGCATTTTTGCAGGGGTCGGGATGACTCTAATTTCTGGCCGTTACTTCCAATAATTCCAGTCCACGCCGGGGAAAATGTCGTCGCGCGACTCGGCTTCGGCCAGCCATTTTTCGTCCACGCCCGTCGCGGTCAACTGGTCGTGCAGCGCGATGAAGCGGAGCAGATGGTCTTTCACGCGGCGGCGCGCGTAGTCGGGACTCGTGCCGGCGCGCAAAATGAACGGCCAGTCGCTCGCCTGCGCCAGCAGCAGTTCGCGCGCGGCCTGTTTCAAGACGCGGATTTTCAATTCATTCGCGGGCGTCATTTTTTTCACGGGCGCGGCCAGTTTTGAAAATTTCTTCGCCAGGCGGCTCATGCGTTCCTGCGCGACCTGCAGGTGCGGATAAATCCATTCGTTCGTTTCGTTCAGCCACGCGCGCAGGTAGCCTTCCTCGCCCCAGCTTGACGCGCTGGGCGTGGCGATCTGGTTCGTCGGATGATGGTTCAGATATTCGCCGGGCGTGATGAGCGAAATGTTTTTGCGCTCGTTGAACATTTTACGTGCGAAGAAATCCAGAAATTCCAGCCCTTCATACCACCAGTGGCCGAACAGTTCCGCGTCATACGGCGCGACGACGATGGGCGGACGGTCCAGCAGCCCTTCGAGCTTCTGGAATTGCGCGGCGCGCTCGTTGAGAAAATGCGTCGCGTGCTCGCTCACGGCCTGCAACGCGATTTCGCGCCGGTAAATTTCCTTTTGTCCTGCGCCGCCGGTGATGCGGTAGTATTTCATGCCGGTGAACCCGCGGTTGTCCGGCGACGGCAGATGCGGCCTGACGTAATCGAAATCCAGGTCGAAGCCGACATCGCGGTAAAAATCGCGGTAGCGCGCGTCGCCGGGATAACCTTCATGCTTGCTCCAGACCTGGCGCGAGGAATCGAAGTCGCGCCCGAACGCGGCGATGCCGTTCGGCGTGTAAACCGGCGCGAACGTGCCGTAGCGCGGGCGCGGGTGTGCGTGCAAAACGCCGTGCGTGTCGAGGATGAACCAGCGGATATTGGCCTCTTGCACAAATTCCTCGACGCCGGAAACATAGGCGCATTCCGGCAGCCAGATGCCGCGCGGGTCGCGCCCGAAGCAACTGCGGTAATGGTCGCGTGCGGTGAGAATCTGCGCGCGGACGGACGGCGGATGGTTTGCAAGCAGCGGCAAAAGTCCGTGCGTCGCGCCGGTCGTGATGATTTCGATGCGGTTTTCGTCCTGAAATTTTTTGAAGGCGCTGACGAGGTTGCCCTCGTAGTAGCGCCATGTTTCGCGCGCGACGGAGAATTTATGGTGATACATCCACGCGAGTTCGCGGAAGGCGCGGTCCCAGTGCGTGCGGTGGATTTCTTTTTCGGCCAGATCAATGAGGCTGTTCAAGTGCCGCGCATAACGCGAGCGCAGCAGCGGGTCGCCGAGCATCGTGCAGAGCGTGGGCGAAAGCGAGAGCGTGAGCCGCGCGTCAATGCCGTCGCGCTGCCAGTTTTCCAGAAGCTGGATGAGCGGAATGTAAGTTTCCGTGACGGCCTCGAAGAGCCAGCTTTCTTCCAGGAACTTTTCGTGTTCCGGGTGTCGCACAAACGGCAGGTGCGCGTGCAGGACGAGTGAAAGATAACCTTGCATGACAAAATTATTACAGCCTGTCTGAAAGCCATTCGGCAATGGCTTTTGCCTTGATCAACATGGTCGCGCCAACAAGAAAGGCGACAATCCACAGCGTGGAAAGCAAAATGTTCACCGGCAAGTGGCGGAATTTGTATTCAACGGCATACAAGGCAAGTTCCACAATGCTCATTCCCATGAGGCTGGCGGCGATGAAGCGGACGAGCATCAAAGCTCCGCGATCGGGCGCGTCCATAAAAAATCACGGGTTTTCCGGCAGCGGAGTCTTGAGCGACGGGTCTTGCGGCTGCGCACCGACGTCGCCGAGGTATTCCGTCTCGCGTGTGAATTTCAAGTCCGCCGCGCGCGCGTCGGTGCCGTCTGCGGAAACGGCCACGGCGGGCAAATCGTATTTTCCATCCGGCAGTGCGAAGCGGAAACTGAACGTGCCGTCGGAACGCAGCTTGATTTCGTGTCCGCCCAAAGTGACTTTCGCGTCCGGCTCGGTCGCGCCGTAAATAATCAATTCGGCGTTGACGTTGAACCAGAAGCCTTTCCCCTGCTCCATTCCGCCAAACGGGCTGGACAAGCTGGAGACGCCGAAGCTCGAAACGCCGAGCGAGGAGATATCGTGCGCAAGTTTGCGACGGATGAGTTCGGTGATTTCAAGCGAACCCATCCAGACGCGGCGCACGCTGTCAATGTTGATGACTTTGGCGAGCGCCTCCTCCTGCTGGGGCGTCCAGGTCGCGTGGAAAGGCGACGGCGACGAGGCGGTGACGCGCGGCAGGTCGGGATGGCCATGGCGGCGAAGCTCCTCGACGGCCTGCGCGAGCGGGAGGTTTTCGCAGACGGCATTCTTGATGATCTCCATCAATTTGGCGAACGGAAATTCAAACGGGATCGTGGCGAACTCGGTGTCATCGGCGGCGGAGACGGCATCGGGCGGCGTCATCGTGCCGCTGGAAACGGAAATGCGCATCCACCTGCCGAGCGAGGAATAATAGCCGAGTTCGGCGACGTAGGAATTTCCCGCGCGCTCGACGTGCGTGAACCAGTGCCGTGATTCGGGGTGGACGTGGATTTCGCAGGCGGGATGGCCTTCGATTTTATGGGCGTAAATGCGGAGAACCAGATGGCCGTCGGCGGACTGCGCGTTCATTTTCAACTGCTGTTCGCGCGTCAAATCCCAGTGCGCGTAAAGCCAGTGCGGGTCGCGCGCGGTGAGAGAAAGCTTTTTTGTGCCGTAGGATTCGGGCAGTTCGGTCTCGGCTCCAAAACTCTGTGAAGGCGGAGTCGCGCCGAGCGAATATTTTTCCCCCGGCCCGCTGGCCGGCGGTGCGGCGGGCGCATCGCCTTCAAGCAAAATGGCGGGCGGCTCGGTTTTTTTGTGGCGTGTGTAGGTTCGGCGGACGTGGGTTTCGGCGGTGACTTCAGTTTTCGATTCGGACTTGGCGACGGATTTTGTGCGATTCGGCTTCAAAATGTTTTTTGCGGTGGCGGTGATTCCTTCGAGCAGGGATTTTTTTGCGCTCGGCGATTTTGGCGGTGTCGGCGGGGCGGATTCGGCGGTGTCGGCAATTTTTTCCGGCGATGTTTTCACAACGCGGATGGAGGTTTTTTTACCAGATGACGCGGAGGTTGTTTTCACTTTCATAACCGCAAATCCTTGGTTGATCCCGACAAATTCATTATCGGTAAACAAGCTTACGGCAAACGCCATGCGGATGCAATGGTAATTTTCCGGCGGATGTGAATAATTTCTCTTCAAACGTGCTTGCAAGTGGCTTTGCGCCGGTGTCTCCTGTTCGCAGCTTTAGTTATGAGCCAGCCAGATTCCAACAGTGACGCGCGCCCGCAACCCACGATTTTTGTCGTGGATGACGAGCCGATGCTGCTTGATCTTGCGGCGGCAATCCTCCAGCCGATGGGCTTCGACGTGCGGATATTTCGCGATCCTAAAATGGCCTTGAAGGAATTTGCCTCAAGCAAGCCGGCAATCGTCGTGACGGATTACGCGATGGGCGATATGAACGGGCTGGATTTGGTGCGTGAATGCAGGCGCCTCAATCCGCGCCAAAAAATACTGCTCGTGAGCGGCACGGTGGACGAGACGATTTACGACGGTGTGCCGGTGAAACCCGACCGTTTTCTGGCAAAGCCGTATCAAGTCCGGGATTTCATCGAGTCCGTGCAGGGACTGATCGCAAGTTGAACCGGATTTGCGCCGCGAAAATTTTTGGCGGGAATCATTGAACTAAACGTCTGTTGACTTGAATTATGAAAAAAATCATTTGGGGCATTGTGGCCGGACTGCTGGTTCTGGCCGTCATCGCGTTAATCATCGTGGCCACGTTTCTTGACGGCATTGTAAAAAAAGGCGTTGAGACGGTCGGCCCGAAAATCACCGGCGTCTCCATCAAGCTGGACGAGATGCACATCGGCCTGCTCACCGGCTCGGGCAGGGTCAAAGGCCTCGTCGTCGGCAATCCCGAAGGTTACAAAGCGCCCGCCGCCATCAGCGTGGGACTGGCGGAGATCAGAGTGGATCCGCTTTCAATCATGTCCGCCAAGATCGTCATGCGCTCGGTCCACGTTGAATCGCCGGAAATCACTTTTGAAGGCGGCTTGAGCGAAAACAATCTGGGCAAAATCATGGACAACATTAACATGGTTTCCAGAAACGGCGGCCCGGCACCCGCCGCCACCACTCCGGGCGGCAACCCCAAACCCGCCAAAAAAATTGAGGTGGACGACTTGTTAATCACCGGCGCAAAAGTCCATGTGAGCCTAGCCATGCTCGGCGGCAAGGAAATGACGCTGTCGTTGCCGGAGATTCATCTCTCCAATCTGGGCAAGGGCAACGCCGGCCTGACCGCCACCGACCTGACGCGGGCGGTTTTTCAATCAATCACCAGCGCCACCATCAAAGCCGTCGCCGATGCCGTCGCGAATGTCGGCGGAGACGTGAAAAAGCTCGGCGGCACGGGCATCAACAAACTCAAATCAGGCCTCGGCGGTTTGCTCGGCAAATAAATCATCCGCTCCGCTTTTTCAAAAACTCAGGTAAGTGTAAGCCTTCAGCCCGCGTTCGTAATCGTCCAGCAGCCGCATGGCCTCGGACGGTTTCATGCGGTCGGACTTGATGGCTTCATCCATTTGCGCCTTCATCTGCCGCTTCAATTCGTTCTCGTCGTATTGCACGGCGGCGAGCGACTGGACGATGGTGTTGCCCTCGATGATTTCCTCAATGTAATAGCCGGCAGGCTCGTCCGGTTCGAGGAAGACGTGGACTTCGTTGACGCGGCCAAACAGGTTGTGCAAGTCGCCCATGATGTCCTGATAAGCGCCCATCAGGAAAAACCCGATGAAATAGGGATCGGGTTTGCCATTTGAATTTCCATTTCCATTTCCATTGGTGAGAAGTTCATGCAGCGGCAGCGTGTCGCGCACGTCGCGGAAATCAATGAACTTGTTGACCTGCCCGTCTGAATCGCAGGTGATGTCAACGAGCGTGGCCTCTCGCGTGGGCCGCTCATTCAGCCGCGCGACTGGCATGATGGGAAATAATTGGCCGAGCGCCCAGTGGTCGAGCAGCGATTGGAACACGGAAAAGTTGCAGAGATATTGGTCGCCAAGCGAATCCTCCAGTTTCTGGATTTCCTCGGGCGCGAACGGCTGGCCTTTGAAACTTTGCACAACCTCGCGGCTGATTTCCCAGTAAAGATTTTCGATCTTGGCCTTGTCCGGCAAATCCAGCAGGCCGAGCGTGAACATATGCTGCGCGTCCTCGCGCCGTTCGAGCGCATCGTGATAGGCTTCCAGCTTGTTCGATTTCCTGGCGAGATTCTTTTTAATGTCGCACAATTCCTTCACGATGGCGTGTTCGTTTTCGCCGAAACTTGCGAAAATATTCGGGCGTATTTTTTCAATCGAACCGAAAACTTCGACGATCAAAACGCTGTGATGCGCGACGATGGCGCGGCCGCTTTCGCTGATGATGTTCGGATGCGGCACTTTCTCCGCGTTGCAGACATCGGCGATGTAATAAACGATGTCGTTCGTGTATTCCTGCAAGGTGTAATTCGTCGAGCTGTCAAAATTCGAGCGGCTGCCGTCGTAATCCACGCCCAGCCCGCCGCCGACGTCAATGTATTCTATCGGAAACCCCATCTTGTTCAGCTTCGCATAAAATCGCGCCGCCTCCTGCACCGCTTTTTTCACCGTCAAAATGTCCGGCACCTGCGAGCCGATGTGAAAATGCAGCAGCTTCAGGCAGTGGCCGAGGTTTTCCACCTTCAACATTTCCGTCGCCGCCAGCAATTCCACCGTGCTCAAGCCGAACTTCGCATTTTCGCCGCCGCTCTCGGCCCATTTGCCCGCGCCCTTGCTCAACAGCCGCGCGCGGATGCCGATCAGCGGCTCGACGCCAAGTTGTTTTGAAATCGAAATGATGTGGCGCAGTTCCTCCAGTTTTTCCACGACCATGATGACGCGCTTGCCGAGCTTGATGCCGAGCAGCGCCATCTTGATGAATTCCGCGTCCTTGTAGCCATTGCAAATGATGAGGCAGCCCTGATGGTTTTGCAGCGCGAGTCCGGCGAAAAGTTCCGGCTTGCTGCCGACTTCGAGTCCGAAATCATAAGGCTTGCCCGCGTCCAGAATTTCCTCCACGACTTCGCGCAACTGGTTCACCTTGATCGGAAACACTCCGCGATATTTGCCCTGATAATTGAATTCGGCGATGGAATTGCGGAACGCCGTGTTGATCGCCTCGACGCGGTGGCGCAAAATATCCTGAAACCGGATCAGCAAAGGAAATTTCAGTCCGCGCCCTTTCGCCTCCTCGATTACGTCGGTCAAATCCACCGTCGCGCCCGCCTCCTGCAACGGCGTGGCGACGACGTGGCCAGCGTCGTTGATGTCGAAATACTTCGCACCCCAGCGATGGATGTTGTAAAGTGCGCGCGCCGATTCGATGTCCCACGGTCGCGCCGCGTCAATTGAGTTGCTCATCTCGGTAAATTCAGGCGAGGCGAACTATAAAACCCCGCGCGCAGAAAGCAACCATCGGAATGAAAAATTTTTGAAACGGTTCGCGCTTTGCAGTTTGAAGAAAATTTGTTTTCATCCCGCCATGCCGAAAGTTCCGCTCAATAAAATCGTCGCCCATTGCGAACAAATTCTCCGGACGCGCGACATCGGCGATTACGACGGCGCGGCCAACGGATTACAGGTGGAAAATTCCGGCGAGGTCACAAAAATCGCCGCGTCCGTGGACGCCAGCGTGGCCACGGTGAAACTCGCCATCGCCGCCAAGTCAGACTTGCTCATCGTCCATCACGGGTTGTTTTGGACTTCACGCCAGCCGTGGACGGGGAAAAATCACGAACTGTTAAAGCTGCTCGTCGAAAACAATCTGGCGATTTACAGTTCGCACCTGCCGCTCGACGCCCATCCCAGGCTCGGCAACAACGCGCAACTCTGCGCCGCGCTCGGCTTGAAAAAACTGAAACCTTTTTTCCAAAGTCACGGCCAGTTCATCGGCTTCAAATCGCGGACGAAAATTTCCCGGAGCGAACTTGCGACAAAAATGGAGCGCGCGACCGGCACAAAGCCAAAAATCATCCCCGGCGGAAAAACCGTCTGCGAAAACATCGGTGTCGTGACCGGTGGCGCGGGCGGCGAATTGAAAATTGCCGCGAACGAAGGCGTGGACACCTTCATCACCGGCGAAGGACCGCACTGGACGTTCGCGCTGGCCGAGGAATTGGGACTGAATGTTTTTTACGGCGGCCATTACGCGACGGAAACTTTTGGCGTGAAAGCACTCGCAGCGGAACTTTCCAAAAAATT
>DATCDZ010000049.1:0-5744 GCA_036510395.1 Verrucomicrobiia bacterium | reverse complement strand
CGCGCGGGCCGGGCGTATGTTTTTCAACATGGCTGACGGTCGCCCGTTCGGCCAACTTTTGCGGATTATTTTTAGGCTTGGCGGCAATTTTTCCTGCCGGGAAAAATAATTATTTCGGCAGCAAATCGTTGACGAGCGACTTTTCTTCTTTCAATTCATTTTCCGTCGCGGCGATTTTTGATTTGCTGAAATCGTTCAGCGGGACGTTCTGGACGATCTCCCATTTCTGGCCGTCGGTGCGGATCGGGTAGCTGAAGATCAAATTTTTCTCGATGCCATAATCGCCGGGCGAACAAACCGCGACGCTGAACCAATCACCGGGTTTCGTCGGCGTAGTAAGATGGCGGACGGTGTCCACGACGGCATTCGCCGCGCTCGCCGCGCTGGAAAGTCCGCGCGCCTTGATGATGGCCGCGCCGCGCTGTTGCACGGTGGAAATGAATTCGCCCTTGAGCCACGCCTCGTCCTTGATCACTGACGGAACTGGCTGGCCAGAAATTTTCGCATTGAAGAAATCGGGATACATCGTCGCGCTGTGATTGCCCCAAATAGCGAGGTTGCTGACGGCGGTCACGTCAACGTTTGCTTTTTTGGCGAGCTGCGTTTTGGCGCGATTTTCATCGAGCATCGTCATCGCGAAAAATCTTTCTTTCGGCACGCCGGGCGCGTTGTTGGCGGCGATGAGCGAATTGGTGTTGCACGGATTGCCGACGACGAGCACGCGCACGTCGCTCGCGGCATTTTTGGCAATCGCGTTGCCCTGGCCGGTGAAAATCTTGCCGTTGATGCCGAGCAAATCCTTGCGCTCCATCCCCTGCTTGCGCGGCACGGCACCGACGAGCAGCGCCCAGTTCACGCCGCGAAAACCTTCGTCAAGGTTTGAAGTCGGCACCAAGCCTTTGAGCAGCGGGAACGCGCAGTCATCGAGTTCCATGCAAACGCCGCCGAGGGCAGCCTGCGCTTTTTCATCCGGCACTTCAATGAGGTGCAAAATGACGGGCTGTTCCGGCCCGAATGCCGCGCCGGAAGCGATGCGGAAGAGAAGTGAATAACCGATCTGGCCGGCGGCGCCGGTGATGGCGACTCGAATGGGAGTTTTGTTCATAAATATTTTGGAGGGGCATTATGCAAATGCAGGCGTTTTGAGGCAAGTTTTCCGCGCGCCAAAAATTTTGCTTGGAAAAAAAATTATTCGGCGTAAAAAGGAACCGTTCTTTGAAACTGGCGGAAAAGTTTCCGCACAATCGCGGTCAAATGTCTGGGAACCCGGTGTGAATCCGGGACGGTTGCGCCACTGTAACGGCTACAAACTCCCAATGCCACCGACGAAAATCGGGAAGGCGGGAGTGAGATTTGAGGCCGAAGTCAGGATACCGGTTTGACTGCGCTCGTCGGCTCCGAGCGTATCGGGGCGCTTCTCCGCAAAGAGAAGGATGAGGCCAGCCGCGCGAACTGTTTTCGCGCGGATTTCTGATTTGCCTTCATTTCTTGATTTGTGGAATGAAGGCGTTTTTATTTCGCTGAATCGTTAAATCGGCTCACAATTCAATGGTTCAACAATTCACGTTTTCATTCCCTCTGGTCTCTCAATCGTAAAAATCGTCCGCGTGAAAATTTATTTCCGAGGACAAAATTGAAAGATCAGCAAATGAAAAAAATGTTCGCAACGCTGGCAATCGCCGGCTCATTCACATTCGCCGCCGAAACGTGCAGCGCAAACACAATCATCGAAAAATTTTCCACCGACCCGGCTTTGGACGGCTGGCAGGTTTTCGGCGACACGAACCTGTTCCAATGGGATTCCGCAAATCAAAATCTCGCCGTCACCTGGGATTCGTCGCAGACGAACAGCTATTTTTACAAGTCGCTCGGCCGGACGTTCACCAAGGCCGACAGCTTTTGCGTCGCATTCGACCTGAATCTGGCGGATGCGAGCGCCGTCGGTTATTTTCAGCTTGCCGTCGGCCTTTGCAATTTCGCCGAGGCCGCCAGCACGAATTTTTCACGCGCCAATTTCAACTCGCCGGATTTGTTCGAGTTCGATTATTATCCGGATGGCCCGGACAGCTTCGGTCCGTCCATTGACGCGACGCTGATTGATTCCGCCAACAATGTGTATTTCGCGTTCGACGACACAAAGCCGATGCTCACCAACACGACATACCGCGTCGTGCTGATTCATCGCGCCGGTGAATCCGCCATCAGCGGCGAAGTTTTCACGAACGGCCGGCCGTTCACGAAATTTCCCGTGGCTGAAAATTACGGCGCGGGCGATTTCAACCTCGACACGCTCGCGATCTGCAACTACACGACGCTCGACGACACTTACGGCGATTTGCTGCTCGCGCACGGCACGGTGGACAACCTGACTTTCGCCTCGCCGCTGCCCATCGGCGCGATCCAAGCCACGGCTCCCGGAACCGTCCAGTTCAAGAGCGATATCAACTGGCTTTACACGCTGCAACGGACGGCGGATTTCCAGACGTGGACAAATGTTTCCCCGGCAACTTCCGGCAACGGGACAAATTTATTCCTGCAAGACCCGAACCCGCCGTCGGACAAATCCTTTTACCGCGTGGAAACCGGCCTGCCGTGAAGCGCGCGTTCACATTGATCGAGTTGCTCGTCACCATCGCCGTCATCGCAGTCCTGGCGGCGATGCTTCTGCCCGCCTTGGGCAAAGGCAGATTGTCCGCGCAACGCGCCGCGTGCGAAAACAATCTGCGCCAGCTCGGCATCGCCACGGAAATGTATCTTGGCGACAGCGGCAATTATTTTTTCTTCCGCTCGCAGCCCGCGACAGCCGCCGGCCAGCAATGGTGGTTCGGCTGGCTCGCCAGCGGCGCAGAAGGCCGGCGCACATTTGATTTGTCCACGGGCGTTTTGTTTCCGTATCTGAATGGCAGCGACGTGCGGCTCTGCCCGTCGCCCGCCTGGAACTCTCCGCAATTCAAGCCGAAGGGGACAAATGTCATTTTCAGCTACGGCTGCAACTCCTATTTGTTCGCCGCGCAAAATGGCGCGCAAACCAAAAATTCAGTCAGCGCAAACGTCATTTCCCGTCCGGCGGGCACCGCGCTTTACGCCGATGCTGCACAGGTCAACACGTTTCAATCGCCCGCCTCCGCTGCGAATCCGATGTTCGAGGAATGGTATTATCTGGATTTAGAAACGAATTATTCCAATGCGAACAACCAGCCCAACGGCCACTTCCGCCATTCGCAAAAAGCCAACGTCACTTTCGCCGATGGCCACGTCGCGCCGGAAAATCCCGTGACAGGTTCTTTCGACAAAAGATTGCCCAACCAATTCATCGGCCAGTTGCGCCCGGAGATTTTGTTGCCGTAAAGGACTTGTCTGCGGAATGCGCCGATTTTCGCAAATAAAAAGCGAACCTTTGAAAACAATCTGCGAAATCTGCGGATGCCCTCATCCGTGTTTTCTGTGTCCATCTGTGTTCAAATTGTTAAAGCCCGCATAAATGCAGGGTTTTTTGAGCGCGTGGACGGCCACTGTCAGCGGAACTGTCGGCATGGCGGCGGACGGAATCACCATTCGCAATTCGTCCGTGCTGGATGGGATTAACGCGAAGTAAAAAAATTCGGACGTGACGAAGGCGTGCGCGGAATTCCGGCGAAGGTTGAAATAATAAAGGAGCGCGGGCGGCCCGCCCGCGTGTTGGAGTTTTAATGACAGGAACTCGCGGACGCGCCGTCCGCGCTCCGATGGTTCGCACTGCCAAAAATCCATTCTTCCGGCGATTCACCAATCCGGCTTTCACAGGATTGTTTTCAATGTAACGCATAGCTTTGCGGAAATGTTCTTCATCCCGGATGTAGCGGTCGAAGTATTCCGCCTGCCAAAAATTGCCCGTGCGTTCAAGCAGCCGGTTGGCGGCTTTGCCGGTGTAAGATTTCCAGCCACGCAAAATTTCAGCCAATGGCGTTTGCGAAGTTTCAATCAGCGCGTGAACGTGATTTGGCATCATAACCCACGCCATCAGACGATAGCGCGCGTCATCAAAGTGCAGCAAGTTCTCCTGCACCAACGCGGCGATTTCCGTCCGTCGCAAATGACATTCGCGTGACCGGCATCGAGATATGATTCAATCTTGATGTGTTTCTCGCGCTCGTCTTCAATCGTCAGCAACGCTTCCCATTCGTGTCGCCGGTTTGCGGGCATCGCGTAGGCCAACCGATAAGTGATCATCTGTCGCACGCCGGGTGCTTCGAAGTGCGGAAGATAACCGCGCGAACGCCACCCGCGAAAACCCAGCTTCTCATCTTCTTGGGACAATGGTTCATTCCAAGCGCGTTTGTCTTGGATGAATTCACGGATGTTACGCTTGTTGTTCATCGGAGCGCGGACGGCTCGTCCGCGTGATTGTGTTATTTTTCTAGTATTTTTTAGCCAAGGAACTCGCGGGCGAGCCGCCCGCGCTCCTATTCGCCACCGCCGCACAATTTCAAAAATTCCTTCTCGTCAATAATCTTCACGCCGAGCTTTTGCGCCTTGTCGAGTTTTGAGCCGGTTTCTTCGCCGGCCACCACAAAATCCGTTTTCTGGCTCACGCTGCCGCTCACTTTGCCGCCGAGCGATTCGATCTTCGCCGCCGCTTCCTCGCGCTTGAGCGTCGGCAGCGTGCCGGTGAGGACAAAAGTTTTTCCGGCGAACGGCCCGGCCTTGGCGCGCGGTCGGAACAGTTCGGAGCGGAAATTCAATCCGGCGGCGCGCAACCGTTCGATGAGTTTTTGATTCCGCGCGTCGCCGTGCCAGTTGACGAGGCTTTGTGCGATGACCTCGCCGATGTCCTCGGCCTCGGCCAGTTGCTCGGCGTTCGCGGCAAAAATGTCGTCGAGCGCCGGGAAATGGCGCGCGAGCGATTTCGCCCCGCCCGCGCCGACGTGCAAAATTCCGAGGCCAAAAATCAACCGCCACAGGTCGCGCGATTTGCTGGCGGCGAGGGCGTCGAGAAAATTCTTCGCGGATTTTTCGGCCATGCGTTCGAGATTCGCCACGTCTTCTAGTTTGAGCGAATAGAGATCGGCCACGTCGCGGACGAAATTATTTTTCACGAGTTGCGCCGCGAGGACTTCGCCGCCGCCTTCGATGTCCATCGCGCCGCGCGCGCACCAGTGCTCGATGCGCCCGCGAATCTGCGCGGGGCAATCGGGATTCACGCAGCGCCAGACCGAGCCTTCCTCTTCGTCTTCAATTTGGTGGGGCGAGACTCCCGGCGAGCCGTCGTCCGTTTTCAGTTTCGGCTCGCGAGGACGCTCGCCCCACCCGTCGGCTTTGGAGACTTTCGAGCCGCATTCGGGGCAGGTTTTCGGAAAATTAAATTTCTTTTCGCCGCCGCCGCGCTTTTTCAAAACGACGTTGACGACGGCGGGGATGACTTCGCCGGCTTTTTCAATCGTCACGGTGTCGCCGAGGCGGATGTCTTTTTCGAGGATGTAATCCTCGTTGTGCAGCGTGGCCCGGCCGATGGTGCTGCCCGCGAGAAAAACAGGTTCGAGTTCGGCCACGGGCGTGAGCGCGCCGGTGCGCCCGACCTGGATGGTGATGGCGCGGAGCTTCGTCTCGGCCTGTTCGGGCGCATATTTGTAGGCAATCGCCCAGCGCGGTGCCTTGGCGGTGAACCCGGCGCGTTCACGTTGCGCGAAGGATTTCAACTTGATGACCGCGCCGTCGGTTTCGTAGGGAAATTTTTTGCGGATCTTGTCCATCTCGTGGATCGCGGC
>DATCDZ010000048.1:0-27985 GCA_036510395.1 Verrucomicrobiia bacterium | reverse complement strand
GAACCCAAAAAATCTTCGCGCCGCAATTGAAGGCGCAAAGGCGATGAACTTCGCGGGAATAAACCTGACCGTGCCGCATAAACTGCTCGCGCTGGAAATGGTGGATGAACTGGATATTTCCGCAAAAGTTTGGGGCGCGGTGAATACGATTAAGTTTGTCCAAAGTCCAAAGTCCAAAGTCCAAAGTCCAATCGGCTTTAACACGGATGCGGACGCAATTGCGCAATCGCTTCGTGAAGATTTGAAAATCAAATTGCGCGGCGCGAAAGTTTTATTGCTCGGCGCGGGCGGCGCGGGAAAAACTGCGGCGCTAAAATTGGCGGCGGAAAATGTCGCGGAATTGTTTCTCGTCAACCGCACAAAATCGAAGGCGGAAGCAATTGCGGCTGAAATCAAAAAGCAATTTCCTTCCGTCACAATCTCAACTGATTTTCCAGAATCAAATGTGGATTTGATTTTGAACGCCACTTCGCTCGGCTTGAACCCGGGTGATCCATCGCCGCTGGACGAAAGCCAATTTTCGCTGAAACAGACGCGCGCCGTTTATGACATGATTTACCGCCCGGCGGAAACGAAGCTGCTCGCCGCCGCGAAAAAATCCGGCTGCAAAACGGCGAACGGCCTCGGAATGTTACTGCATCAGGGCGCGAAGGCGTTTGAAATCTGGACGGGCAAACCCGCGCCGCTCGATGTGATGCGTAAAGCGCTTGAAAGCGCAGTCCAAAGTCCGAAGCCCAAAGCCTAAAGTTTCATCGCGAGCATTGACTTTGGACTTTGGACTTTGGACTTTGGACACAATTGATGTTTCACAACATTTTTAATCCTGAAAGCTGGGCGCTCGTGCCGTTCCATTTCTGGTCGCTGACATTTTTTGCGCTCGGCTGCATCGTCGGCAGTTTTTTGAACGTGTGCATTTACCGGATGCCGCTGGGCTTGAGCGTCGTCACGCCGCCGTCGCACTGCCCGCATTGCAAATATGCAATTCCATTTTACCTGAACATCCCGCTCGTGACGTGGCTCGCGCTGCGCGGCAAATGCAAAAATTGCGGCGCGCCGATTTCACCGCGCTATTTCATTGTTGAACTTCTCACTGGAATTGCATTTTTGAGCTGCTGGCTGGCGTTCGGAAGCCAGTCGGCGTGGCTGGCGATTGTCTACGCAATTTTTCTCGCGGGACTGGTTTGCGCGACGTTCATTGACTTCGAGCATTTCATCATCCCCGACGAAATCACGTTCGGGGGAGCCGCGGCAGGTTTCGTCGCGTCATTTTTCTTGCCGCAATTGCACCACGCCAATTCTCGCGTGACCGGAATTTTGCAAAGTCTGCTCGGCGCGGTCATCGGCGCGGGAATTATTTATGCCATTCTGCGCCTGGGGAAATTGCTGTTTGGCCGTCAGAAATTGAAACTGCCGGTGGACACAAAAGTTGTTTTTCTGGAAACCAGCGTGCATCTGCCCGGCCGGGAAATTTCCTACGAAGAATTGTTTTACCGCAAATCCGACGCGATTGTTTTGCAGGCGCGGACGGTGGAACTGATTGATCGCGGCTACGAAAACGTGACGGTGCGGCTTTCGCCCGCTGTGCTGAAAATCGGCGACGAGGAAATCGTCCCCGACGGCGTGCCGTATCTGGAATGTGTGAGCGGGGAAATCGTCCTGCCGCGCGAGGCGATGGGTCTGGGCGACGTGAAATTCATGGCGGCCATCGGCGCGTTCACCGGCTGGCAGGGCGTGGTTTTTTCTCTGGCGGTCAGCGCGCTGATTGGCTCGGTGGCCGGCGTGAGTTTGATTTTGATGCGGAAGCACGCGTGGTCGTCGCGGATACCTTACGGGCCGTATATTGCGCTGGCGGCGGTGATCTGGATTTTCTGCGGGAAAAAATTATTTCACGCGTTGTTCGGGATGTAATAAGAAATAAATTTCAACGCAAAGAATGAAACTGCCCAACGCCGAACGCGCGGTTGTTCCAAGCAGAAAAATTACCCATTATCTGCTTTCAACCACGCATCGCGACGGCCAGGACAAGACGGAATTTTTCCACAGTTTCGGATTCACAATTGAAGCATGGGAAGAACTCGCCACGGCATTACTGAACCATGCGCGCCGCTATGAAGTTGTCGAAATCGTCCCGACGCCGTTCGGACGGAATTTTGTGATTGAAGGCGCGCTGGCCGCGCCCGATGGCCGCTTGCCGCAAGTGCGCGCCGTTTGGTTTATTGCCAAAAACGCGGAAACGGCTACATTGGCCACGGCGTATCCATTGGACATTTGATCATGATCAAAGAACTCGACAGCGTGGTGCTGACAACCGACCTGCCCGAACACGGCTTGAGCGCGGGCGACATTGGCACGGCTGTGCTCGTCCACGAAGGCGGCAAGGGCTGCACGGTGGAATTCATGACGCTGGCGGGACACACCATTGCCGTCGTCACTCTGCTGGCAAATCAGATCAGGCAGATTGCCAAGGACGAAATCGCCCACGCCCGCCATGTGGCAGTTGCGGCCTGAAATGCTGGATTTACTTTGCAAAGCTGGGACTGAAAAGCTCCGGCTTTTTTATTTTGATGCAATATGTGAACGCGACTTCAAATACGCTGAAGGCGTAACGGAAAGTCCTGATTATGAGTTGTGCCAATTGGCGGAGCAGAAGCCGGGCATTTTGGATGAACTGGCGGCGGAACGGGCGAAGCAGCTTGAAGTTGAAAATGTGGAGTTGGAAAAGCAGGCGGAACGGCTGGCGAAGGAGATTAAACGGTTGGAAAAGACCTGATTTCCGCTATTTTTGATGATTTTCAAGGGGTTTTTTATGTTTTTAAGTCGGGAGAAGCCATTTTCAAATTCGGGGCGGCGGTCTATAAATCGGGGGAACGGCTTTCAAAGTCGGGGCGGAGGTTTTCGACTTTGCGGCGGACATTTCCAAAAGCGCGGCGGCAACCGAAAATTTCAAATCGGAAAGTTGAATTGAGTCTCGTTACCTCGACTCCTACAAAAACGAATCAAATCGCAAAGTCCGTGTATTCTGGCTTCACGGCTTCGGTGGGCGGGAACAACATTCCGGCGGCGACGGTCGCGTTCGTGCCTTGCTCGATCAAAATGAACGAGCCGGTCAGCCGGTTCGTCGCGTAGCCGTCGAAGACGATCGGCTTGGCGGTCTTGATGCGGATGACGCCGATGTCGTTGACCGCGAGCGCGGGCGGCGCGGGTTCGGGATCGAACGTCGTGAAGTTGATGCGGCTTTCGATTTGCGTGACGATGGCCTGGACGGTCTGCGTGGCGTGCTTGAGAAAATATTTTTTGTTCGCCTGCAAAGGCCGCGCGTGCATCCAGCAGATGCGCGCGTGCAAATCCGCGCCGCGTCCGGGCAGATTTTCGAGGCCGACAATCATGTCGCCGCGGCTGATGTCAATGTCGTGTTCGAGGCAGAGCGTGACGGATTGCGGGCAGAACGCCTCCGGCAGCGAATCTTTATAGACCCAAATATCCTTGACGGTCGTCTTCACGCCGAGCGGCAGCACGACGATTTCCTGTCCCGCGCGCACGATGCCGCTGGCGATCTGTCCGCTCAAGCCGCGGAAGTCGTGCAATTTTTTGTCCGTCGGATTGTTCGGGCGGTTGACCCATTGCACGGGAAAACGCAGCGTGTCCAGGTTCCGGTCGCTTGCGATATGGACGGTTTCGAGATGATCCAGCAACGTCGGGCCGCCATACCATTTGCAGGCTTTGGAAAGTTCAACCACGTTGTCGCCGTTCAACGCGCTCATCGGGATGAATTTCACATCGCGGAACGCGCCGAGCTTTGGCAGAAAATCCTCGATCTCGTCGCGGATTTCCTGAAAGCGTTCTTCCTTCCAGTCCACCAGATCCATTTTGTTGACGGCGATGACGAGGTGCGGAATGCCGAGCAGCGCGGCGATGTAAGTATGCCGGCGCGTCTGTTCGATGACGCCCGCGCGCGCGTCCACGAGCACGATGGAAAGATTCGCCGTGCTCGCGCCCGTGACCATGTTGCGCGTGTATTGCACATGGCCCGGCGTGTCGGCGACGATGAACTTGCGTTTCGGCGTCGCGAAATAGCGATACGCGACGTCAATCGTGATGCCCTGCTCGCGTTCGGCGCGAAGGCCGTCCGTGAGGTTCGCCAGATTGATTTTTCCGCCGCCGGTGATGTCGGCGGATTTTTCCATCGCCTCAAGCTGGTCTTCCATCAGCGACTTGGAATCGTAAAGCAAACGCCCGATGAGCGTGGACTTGCCGTCGTCAACACTGCCGCAAGTGTTGAAGCGCAAAAGTTCGATTGGATGCTGCGTGTGTGGCATGAAATTATTCGGGCGGACAAATCAAAGGAATTGCCTCGCGTTTGTTCCGGCGATAAACGCGAAAATCTTCGCGATCAATCGTGATGACCGGGTGCTTTGGAAAAAGTTCACTCATGCGGACCAAACATAAATCGGCAAAGTCTGGTTTGCGATCCGCATAACTTTCGGCGAGGGATTTCAGTTGCTGCAAATGGTCGTTGCAATCGAACGCCAAAGTGATGAAGCCGTCTCGAATCAGTCCCAAAACAACCCGAACATCTCCAATGTGATGGCTTGCTTCAGCCAAAACCGCTTCACAGGTCAGCAACGGTTCGGAAATCCGCCCGGCGATGCCCAAAGCCCAATCGTGATGTGCGTCCGTTCGATTTGCGAATCCAACGATGAATCCGGTGTCAGCGATGCCATTCATCCTTTTGAGAAGCCTTTGCGCGAGGAAAGGTTTTTGGGACCGCTAATTACGCCAGCCCAACGCATGAAAGGCTTTTCGTTTTTCGCTGTTTTTGCCTTTTCCAATTGTTCGCGAACGATCTGCCCCTGTGACAGGCCGGTGCGCGAAGCGGTTTCTTCAAGCCACGAAGAAAGCTCTTTGCCGAGACGGACTGTGATTGTCTGACTCATTTGCCAAAAATGTAATCACTTTCCGAAAATTTGCCAAATTAAAAATAGCCTTCTTTCTTGCGATCTTCCATTGAAGCCTCGCTGGCCTTGTCGTCGGCGCGCGAGCCGCGCTCGGTCACGCGCGCGGCGGCGACTTCGGCGATGATGTCGTCCACGGAATCAGCGGGCGATTCAACCATGCCGGTGCTGATGATGTCGCCGATGGTTCGCACGCGAACGACCAATTCTTTTACTTCTTCTTTGGCTTTCGGCGGCAGCAAATCTGTGACCGCCAGCCATTGACCGTTGCGACGAACACATTTCCGCATGTGGCTGAAATAAATATTCGGAACAGCCAACTTTTCTTTTTTGATATATTCCCAAACATCCATTTCGGTCCAATTGAGAATTGGATATACGCGGATATTTTCGCCGGGATTCACGCGGGCGTTGTAAAGATTCCAGATTTCCGGCCGTTGATTTTTTGGATCCCATCCGCCGAGGCTAGGACGATGGCTGAAAAAACGTTCCTTTGCGCGCGCCTTGTCTTCATCACGCCGCGTGCCGCCAATCAAACCGTCAAACTGAAATTCTTCAATGGCCGCAAGCAGCGTCGGAGATTGCAAGCGGTTGCGACTGATTTCGCCGGGAATCGGAATCGCAATGCCATTTGCAATGGCGTCTTCAACTTTGCGGACGATCAATTTACTTCCAAGCTCCTTCGCGCGGCGGTCGCGGAATTCAAGTAACTCGGGAAATTCGTGACCAGTCTCGACATTCAGAAACGGCATCGGAATGTCGGACGGACGAAACGCTTTTTCCGCGAGGCGCAGGAGGCAGATGGAATCCTTGCCGCCGGAAAAGAGCAGGGCGGGGCGTTCAAACTCGGCGGTGACTTCGCGCATGACGTGAATCGCCTCCGTTTCGAGATACTGCAAATGGTCGAGATGATAACTGCTCATTTCAAATATATTTTAGCCACAGATACACACAGATGAAACACAGATTTCTGAAACAGGTTTTTATCTGCGTTTCATCTGTGAAAATCTGCGGCCAATTTAAGTTTTTACCGCCTCGCCGCCCCAGCTTGCGTGAAGTCCGCACTCGCGTTTTTCATCGGCCTTGGCGGGATCGAAATAATCCCACTCGTTTGGCAAATTATTTTGCTTCAAATAATTTTCCATGTCGGCGTCGCTCCAGTAAAATAGCGGGCTGACTTTCAGGGAATTGAAATTTTTATCCTCGCTTACGATGTCGAGTTCCGCGCGATTCGGATTCTGCACTTTGCGAAGCGCGGTAAGCCAGACCGTCGGCGCGAATTCCTTCATGCCGCGCTGGAACGGTTCCAGTTTCATCACCGTGCTGAACGCCTTGATGCGCTCCTCGTTTTCCGGTGTCGGTTCCGGCATCCCGCCGAAAGCCGCGTCGTAATGCGCGGCGGTCATCTTCGGCACGAAGGCTTTGACGTTCAGCTTGAGCAATTTCTTCACCTGCTCTGCGTGTTTGTAAGTCGCTGGCCGGTTGTAACCGTGATCCACCCAAAGCACGGGAATCTCCGGCTGCACCGCGGTCACGAGATGCAGGATCACCGCTTCATAAGGACGAAAATTTGTCGAGACGATGGCGCGGCCGTTCGCCTGCGCAACCGTCCAGCGGATGATTTCCAGCGGCGATTTGCCGCGCAGCCCGGCATTGGCTTTGACGATTTGGTCAGTAGTCATTTATTTGAACAACAAAGTAACGAAGGAACAAAGAGGCTTGGTTACTTTGTTTCTTCGTTGTTAATTTTTTTGTTCGTTCAGAAACACGCGCGAGCACCAGTCGCCGAAGCGTTCGCCGGCGTTTCGCTCCTTCGCGAAACGCGCGAACACCGGCTGCAATTCTTTTTCCAGATCGGCGTCCTTCAGTGTTTCCTTCCATACGCGGTTAAGCCGCGTGCCGGAAACGTCACCGCCGAGCCAGACTTGATAGCGCCCGGGCGCTTTGCCGACCAGACCGAGTTCCGCCGTGTAGGGCCGCGCGCAGCCGTTCGGACAGCCGGTCGAGCGAATGGTGATCTCCTCGCTGCCGAGGCCAAGGTCGCCGGCGAGTTTTTCGATGCGGTCAATGATGCCGGGCAGCGCGCGTTCGGATTCGGCGAGCGCGAGGCCGCAGGTTGGCAGCGCGGGGCACGCCATCGAGGACGCGTGGAAAATCGTGGCCTGATTTTCCACCGGAATCTTGTGCGCGTCAAAAACGGCGTTGATGCCGGCCTTGTCCGCGTCGCTGACGTTCGCGATGACGACGTTCTGGTTCGTGGTCAGGCGGAATTCGATGTCCGGAAATTTCTCCGCAATCTCGCGCAACGCGATTTTCTTCTCGTTCTTGACGCGGCCGTTCTCGACGAACAGCGAGAAGAAATTTTTTCCGTCCACGCTTTTGTGCCAGCCGAGGATGTCGGTCGTCGTGGTGAACTTGATCGGCTTCGGCGGCGCGAACTTGATGCCGGCGCGTTTTTCAACCTCGGCGCGCGTCCAGTCGGTGCCGCGTTCCTCGACGACGTATTTGAAGCGCGCGTGCTTGCGGTCGGTTCGGTCGCCGAAATCGCGATGAATCGTGAGCACGGCTTTCGCCACGTCCACGAGTTTGTCCGGCGTGAAGAAGCCGAGTTCGCTCGCAAGGCGCGGATAGGTTTGCTTGTTGCCGTGCGAACGCCCCATGCCGCCGCCGACCACGAGGTTGTAGCCGAGCAACTCGTCTTTCTCCACGACGGCGATGAGGCCGAGGCAATTCGTGTAAACGTCCACGTCGTTCACCGGCGGAATGGCGAAGGCGACTTTGAATTTGCGCGGCAGATAAGTTTTGCCGTAAAGCGGGTCAACGAAGTTTTTGTTTTCGTCCGCGTTCAAGTCCAACTGCTGCCCGTCAATCCAGATGGAGTGATACGCCCCGGTCTTTGGCGCAAGTTCCAGAGCGACTTTTTTGCAGTCTGCGTAAACATGGTCGCGCGCCAGCGTGTAGGCGGGCATGGGCGGCGCAAGGACGTTACGGTTGACATCACCACAGGCCGCGAGCGTGGAAAGCAGCGATTCGTTGATTTTTTTGATGAGCGGACGCAAACCGGATTTCACGACGCCGTGAAATTGAATCGTCTGGCGTGTGGTGATGCGCAGCGTATTGTTGCCATAAGTTGAGGCCAGATCATCAAAAACTTTCCACTGGTTTGCCGTCATCACGCCGCCGGGAATGCGGCTGCGAATCATCATGATGTATTTCTTGCCGGTCTTGCGCAGATCGCGGTCGTCCTGCTGATACGAGCCGTGAAATTTCAGAAACTGGTTGTCATCGTCTGAAAAATGGTCGGCGTTCGCGTCGTCCAGCGTCGCGGCAATCGTGCCCGCCAGGGTCGGGATGGCGGCCTTGATTTCTTCGTTGTGCGTCAATTTGACGAGTGCTTCACTCATAAGCGGATTGTCATTGTAACCTGCCGTGTGACCATGTTCAAGCGCAGCTTAAAGCGGACTTTTCCGCCCGCAGAAAAAACACTTTATGTAGCCGGCACGAATTTTTGAAGGAAATTCGCCAGAAGGAACAGCGCGATCAAGATGATGCTCAACCAGCGCGGGCTTTCCGGAGCGACCGCCAGCCAGTCCACGAAAATGATCCCCGCCAGCAGTCCCGTCACGATTCTGCCGACGTTGATTTCGCCCTGCTGAAAAATGCTCCGCAGGCAACGTGCGACCCACAGCGCAAAAATGAGCGCCACAAACAGCACCGCTTTGCGCGCGCCGCCGGCGTCCATCAGCATCGCCAGAAAAATGGGCGCCGTCAGCAGCAGCAGCGGCCAGAACGGAACCGGCCCGCGAAAACTTTCGCGCCGCGCGACGCAGCTCAACCCGACGACATACAACGCCAGCGCAGCGCCGCACCAGATCGGCCAGCCGTTCAAACCCTCCGCGCCGGCCGTTCCGGCAATCACATAAACCCAGAACCGGCACAGGCCCATCAGCCACGGCGACGCTGTGAAAACCTTGTGCATTGCGTCATAAATGACGATGCAAACGGCCAGCACGAGTCCGAGCACGCCGGTCGCTTTGCCCGGAATTATCAGGCACAAAATGCCCAATGCCAGCCATGCCCAGCCCCAGCGCCAGACGGCTCCCACAGGAATTTTTCCCGAGGGAACCGGCCGTCCGGTTCGGCGTTGCCGGTCGAAATCCGCGTCGAACGCGTCGTTCAAAAACATTCCGCCGGTGTAAAGCGCGCTCACGCCCACGAGCAGCAGCGGCAATTTCCAAAAATTTCCGCCGCCGGCCAGCCACCAGCCCGCCAGGCAGTTCGACCAGACTGTCGGCAGATTGGAAACCCGGCCAAGAACCAGCAACGTTCGCAAGCGCGTCGGCATTTATGATTTATGATGTTTGATTTTTTATGGTTTCTGGAACGAAACAGCGGACACTGTAAATCATAAATTAAGAATCATAAATCATAAATTCAGCACAGCCCGCGTTTGCCGAGTTCGGCGAGCGTCCAGTCGTATTCCTGCGCGAGCTGATCCACGACATTTTGCGATTTCAATTCCGGCGGCAGCACTTCCCAAGTGTAGGTTTCCATTTCCAAATGCGAACAAATCTCCGGGTTTTCCGCGAGCAAATCCAGGACGCCAAGCAAATGGTCGTTGGTGCTTTCAAACGGAGCAATGGCAGGCGCGTGGAGCGGGACGTGAAAATGAATCCGCCATTCTTCGGATTTGCAGTTTGCGATTTGCAGTTTGCGATTTGCAAACTTCAAGGCATCGGGCAGGTCGCGGTAAAATTTCAGCCTGCCGTTTTCGGCGCGCTCGACAACCTGATGGAGATAAACGTCATCGGCATAATTTTCCAGCGCGGCGCGGGCTGCTTTTGTGGTTTTTGTTTTCAGCGCGGAGCTTAAATGGATTTTGCTGATTTTGATTCCGGCATTTTGAAGGGCGGCGAAAGCATTTTTTGGCTCTTCAAATTCAACGGCGAAGTGGCAGCAGTCGTAATTGACGCCGAGAAATTCACCGGGTCGCGGATCGTTTTCATGTTCGTCGCGCAGTTGCCCGAAAAATTGGATTGTTTCGGCGGAATTTTCGAGCAGGCAAAGCGGTTCGGGTTCGAGGCCGAGATGCAGCCGGCGTTTTGATTTTTCGCCCACGCGCGAAATGTGTTCAACACAGCGCCAAAGATTTTTGCGGATGAGTTTTTCCTGTTCGTGGCTGGAAATGAATTCCTTGAACGAGCCGGGCACGGTGCTGACACTGCCCTCGATTTCGGCGGGCAGCAACTGGGCCAGCAGGTCAAAAAGCAGGTTTGTGTAGGCGAGACGCTCCGGCGAAGTCCAGTCGGGGCGATAAACCTGCTCCTTCACGCGCTCGCCGTGAAACTGGCCGTAGGGAAATCCGTTGATCGTGAAAACGTAGCAGGAATTTTTTCCGAGCCATTTTTGAAATTCCAAAATGACCGCGCGTTCGCTCAATTCAATCGCGGCCTGATTGCTCAAACGCAATCCGATGGCAAACGGCGAGCGGGGACAGGTTTTTTCGCGCACGGCGAGCGTGTAATTTTTGAGTGAATCAAAAGTTTCGCGCCACGTTTCGCCGCGATGGATGTTCGTGCAGTAGGCGAGATGCAGGTTGTGGTTCAATTTCACGCGCGGAAAATGAGATGAAATTAATCGTTTGCAAAGCGGAAACGGCGTTGACACTTTCGGCGCAAAGGTTTAATTTGTCGAAAACCAAATCAAATCATGTTGACTCGCATTTGTCTGATCGTGGCGATTGTGGCGGCTTTGTGCGCCGGAGTGCTGAATTTTGTCGTGGTGAAGGACAAGATCACCGCGCTGACCACCGACCGCAACACTCAACGCGACGGCTGGACTGCGACGAAAGGCGAACTGGACAAGACCCAGAAAAATCTCGTCCGGACCCAAAGCCAGTTGACGCAGACGCAGCACAATTTGGCGGATGCGCAAGCCTCGGAGAAAAAAGCTGAAGCTGATGAAACTGTCCAGATTCAAAAAGTCAATGATTTGTCCAGCAAGCTCACCTTGATGACGCAGGAACGCGACAGTGTCCAAAATGATCTGTCCGCCTACAAAAACACCGGCGAGACGCCCGACCAAGTTCTCAAGCTTGTCGGCCAGATCAAACAGGATAAGGCGGCCATGGACGCCATCACCGACGAAAAGAAGGTTCTCACGCGGACGGCCACGCGGTTGAAAAGCCAGTTGAACGAACTGATTGGAACGAGTAATTATGTCGTGACGCTCCCATCCGGACTCAAAGGCAAGGTGGTTGTGGTGGATCCGAAATGGGATTTCGTCGTGCTTAACATCGGCGAAGACCAGGGCGTGCTGGAGGACGGCGAACTTCTTGTCAACCGCGACGGCAAGCTCGTTGCCAAGGTCATCGTCCGCAGCATTGAGAAAGACCGGTGCATCGCCAACATCGTGCCCGGCTGGAAACTGGGCGAAGTCATCGAGGGCGATGAAGTCATTCCGGCAAATCCGGCCAGTTGAAATGAAATTTCGCGCCGTCCAGTGGCTTCTGCTTCTCGCGTTCGGATTGCTTCTCACCGTCGTCAGCGGTTGCATGACCGAAGAGGCGGGCAACGATTCCCAACGCCCGTGGGACGCGCCGCAAGGCTGGGAAAACGGAATGCCCCTGATTAACAACCAGCAACATTCGCAGTAGTTTTTGATTCACCGCGCGGCCTCCGCGCAACGCGCCGGCGTCAAAATAAAATCCACCGGCACGTCTTGTTTTTCCGCCGGAACCTCCTTCACAACCTGCTCGTCAAAGGCGATTCCGCATTTCACACCTCGAACATCTTGCAACAGCCGGTCGTAAAATCCCCCGCCGCGGCCGAGCCGGTTTCCCCGCAAATCAAAGGCGATTCCGGGAACGAGAACCAGGTCAAATTTTTCCAGCGGAATTTTGGAACAACCGGACTTTGGCTCGCGCACCCAGAATTGTCCCGTCACAATTTCGCCTTGCAGATTCTGCACGCGCCGCGCGACGTAGTTTTGCGTCACGGCGTCGAATTGGGGCAGGGCGACAATTTTTCCCGCCGCCAGCGATTCCCGCAGAAGCGGCCAGACATCCGCTTCATCCGGCAGCGGCGCGAAAAATAAAATCGCGGCGGCGGTCTGAAAAAAAGATTGCTCCTTCAGTTTTGCGCAGAGATGCACCGACGACGCGCCACGTTCGGCGGCGGAAATCTCACCCACCCGCGCGCGAATTATCGCGCGCAAGTCCGCTTTCTGTTTTGCCAATCCAAGTTTATCCGTCTCCATCCGTGGTTTATTTCTGTTTGTTGATTTGAGAAAATTGCGCCCGCCATTTCTCGACTCGCTCCTTGATTTTCTTTTCCACGCCCTGTTCTGTCGGCTCGTAATAAACCTTGTCGGCGCCCAGATAATCCTGCGGAACAAAATGATCTTTGCCGTCATGCGCGTATTTGTAGCCGGTGCCGTGACCGAGTTTTTTTGCGCCGGAATAATGACTGTCGCGCAAATGTTCCGGCACGGAAATCGTGCGCCCGGATTTCACGTCTGCGAGCGCCGCGTCAATTGCCAGATAGGCGCTGTTGCTTTTGTTCGCGGTTGCAATGTAAATCGTCGCCTCGGCCAGCGGAATCCGCGCCTCCGGCCAGCCCACAAATTCCGACGCGGATAAGCAGGCGTTCGCCAGAACCAAGGCCATCGGATCGGCGAGGCCGACATCCTCCGCCGCGCAAATCACAATCCGCCGCGCGATAAATCGCGGGTCTTCGCCGGCATGGATCATTTTCGCCAGCCAGTAAAGAGCGGCGTCCGGGTCGCTGCCGCGCATGGATTTGATGAACGCGGAAACCGTGTCGTAATGCGCGTCGCCGTCGCCGTCATAAACCACGGCTTTTTGCTGGATGCTCTGCCCGGCGACTTCCAGCGTGATTTGCACGACGCCATTTTTCTCCGGCGCAGTCGTGAGCGCGGCGATTTCCAGCGAGTTGAGCGCCTTGCGCGCATCGCCGTCGGAAATTTTGGCGAGATGGCGCAGCGCATTTTCGTCGGCGGAAATTTTCATGAAGCCGAGTCCGCGTTCATCATCGGCCAGCGCGCGTTGCAGCAGCGAAAACAATTCCTCCTCGCCCAACGGGCGCAGTTCAAAAATCTGCGAGCGCGAGACGAGCGGCGAGTTGACGAAGAAAAAAGGATTATGCGTCGTCGCGCCGATGAGTTTCACGACGCCGCTTTCGACATCCGGCAGCAGCACGTCCTGCTGCGCCTTGTTGAACCGGTGGATTTCGTCAATGAAAAGAATTGTGGATTGACCTTTATTTTCAAGGCGATTGGCGGCAGACGCCAAAACGCGGCGCATGTCGGCGACGTTGGATTCGACCCCGCTTAATCTTTCAAATTTACTTTTGGTCTGGCGCGCGATGATTTGCGCGAGCGACGTTTTGCCGGTTCCGGGCGGGCCAAAAAAAATCAGCGATTGGATGCGGTCGGCTTCAATGGCGCGGCGCAGTAATTGTCCGAGCGCGAGAATATGAGTTTGCCCGGCATATTCGTCCAAATTGCGCGGACGCATTCGCGCGGCGAGCGGCTGGTTGCGAAAATTTTCCGGCACAGGCTTGTCGCGCCAGAACGGGCCGGCGGCGGACGCGGTTTTTTCTTCCGGCTGATTTTCAGCCGCAGCGGAAAATAATTCGTCGCGCGCCATGAATTGAAATTAGCATTGCGGGAAAGATTTGCCCAAAACAAAAAAGCCCGCAACGGGTGGCGGGCTTTGATTGCAGGGTTGACAATGCAGTCCTGCAATCTTGAAAGAACCCCGCCGTTGCCGTGTGCCACCTGATCCTTTGAACTTGTTTTACAACAAGTGGAACTCGCGCGGCGGCTTTCGACTTCCAGTGAAGGCGTGCCGGCCACCGCCGCAACTTCATTCCGGGATTCGTTTAACTACGGTTCAAGGACAGTTGCTAATCACGAACAGGGCAGGGAAATTATTTTTACAAAGATCGTCGCTTGCTTCTGATGAAGTTATCGTCCCGCAGACGAAATTATTCAAGAAATTTATTTGAAAAAATTTTCGTTTCGCAAGTTGACAAATGAAGATAAATGGTTTTACGCGGGCTTGAACGCACTGCACCAGTGCAGTTTTTGAAAACTGGATTCTGTTCAGGGATTTTGCCTGTCCAGCACTTCGCGCAGCTTGTGGGCGAGCGCGGACGGTGTGAACGGTTTTTGGAGCAGCGCCACGCCCTTGTTCAACACGCCTTGGTGGATGACGGCGTTCTCGGTATAGGCGGAGGTGAAAAGAATTTTGGTTTGCGGAAACAACGCCCGCACGCGGCCGGCCAGTTCGTTGCCGCTCATGTGCGGCATGACGACATCGGTGAACAGCAAGTCAATGTGCCCGCAGTTGCGCTGCTGTTTCACGCTCAAGGCTTCGACGCCATTGGCCGCCGCCAGGACCGTGTAGCCCAGCCGGCGCAACAATGTCGCCGCCATTTCACGCAAGGACTGGTCGTCCTCGACCAGCAGGATGGTTTCCGTCCCGTGCGGCAAACCCGGAGCGTCCAGCGGCGCGGCGGTCGCCAGTGGCAGCGGTTCCATCTGTGGCAGATAAATCTTGAAGGTCGTGCCCCGGCCCGGCTCGCTGTAAACGCTGATGTGGCCTCCGCTCTGTTTGATGATGCCGTAACAGGTGGACAATCCCAGACCGGTCCCCTGGCCTACGTCCTTGGTCGTGAAGAACGGCTCGAAGACGTGCGCCTTGACGCTCCCGCTCATGCCCCGGCCGGTGTCCGAAATGGCCAGCATCACGTAGCCGCCCGGTTTCAATTCAGGATAACGACCCACGTCATCCGGCTCGAACGTGACGTTGGCGGTTTCCAGCGTGAGTTTGCCGCCGCCGGGCATGGCATCGCGCGCGTTCATGGCCAGATTCATGATGACCTGTTCAATCTGTCCGGCGTCTGCCTTGACGGTTTTGATTCCGGTGGCGGGCATGATGTTGATCTCCACATTTTCCCCGCCCATCAGATGGCTCAACACACCGGTCATGCCGGTGATGATCTGGTTAAGGTTGATGGCTTCGGGCCGGAGGAACTGCTTGCGGCCATAAGCCAGCAACTGGCGGGTCAAAGCCGCAGCGCGGTCGGCGGCATGGCTGATGGCGGTCGCGTTTTGGGCCAGCGGGCTGCCGGCGGGCAGGTCTCCGAGCAGCAGTTCGGCCTGGCCGATGATGGCCGTGAGGATGCTGTTGAACTCGTGCGCGACGCCGCCCGCGAGTTTGCCGACCGTTTCCATCTTCTGGGATTGGAACAATTGGGCTTCCATCCGTTTGCGTTCGGTGATGTCCTGAACCGTGCCGATCAGTTTCACCGGGCGACCCTGATCGTCAAATTCCAGTTTGCCCAGCCCATGCACCCAGCGTTCGGCGCGGTCATCGTGCCGGATGATACGGTATTCCTTGTTGAATGGCTGATGCTGTTCCAACACTTCTTGGCGCAGATGATCTGTCATCATCGCGCGGTCGTCCGGATGGATCAAATCAACCCAGCCGGCGACCGAGCGGTCGTAAGCCGTTCCGATTCCGAACATCAGGTTCAACACCTCCGAACTGCTCCATTTGCCACTGGCGGCATTGAACACATATGAGCCCAGATTGGCAATGATCTGTGATTCCTTGAGCATCGCCTCACTTTCCCACAGCGCCGTCTCCGCCTGTTTGCGCTCGGTGATGTCGCGGCCAACGCCAATGAGTCCAATCACCTCGCCCTTATCGTTCTTGAATGGAACCTTGGTGTTAAGAGTCGCCAGCTCCTGCCCATTGGGAAAGAGCATCACGCGTTCCCGGTTAAAGAACGGGCGGCCCGCAAAAACATCCTGGTCAATCTTGTCAAAATCAGCGGCCGTGCTCGTAGGATAAAAATCGGCATCCCGCTTGCCGATCAGGGCGGACGGACGTGGAACACCCATGAGCCGGGCAAACGACTCGTTGGCCAGGATGAAGCGATTGGACAAGTCACGCACATAAATGTAATCGGGGATGCTGTCAATCAGAGTGCGCAACAGGTTGCGTTCCTGTTGCAGCGCCTCCTCCGTCCGCTTGCGCTCGGTGACGTCGCGGAACGTCCAGATTCTGCCATAATATTTACCGTCCCTGCCGATAACCGGGGCGGAGTATCGGTCCAGAATTGTCCCGTCTTTCAGTTCAACTTCATCCCGGCTGATTTCGTCCGGATGCGAATAGAGATGGCGGACTTGTTCGACGAACTGTTCTGGATTCTTGATCTTGTCCGCGACACACCGGACTTGGGCCGCATCATCGCTTCCATCGGCGACCGCCTGGGGAATTTTGAACAGCTCGACGGTCCGCTGGTTTTGGAAGATTTTCTTTCCCTGCTCGTTGACGACTAAAACTCCGTCAATGGTGGAATTGCTTTGGGCCTCAAGGAACGCCGTCTTCCACTGCAACTCGCCGGTGCGCTCGGCGACCATGCCCTCCAGTTCTTCCATTTTTTCATTGGACTGCCGTTGCAACCACCATTTTTCGGTGAGCGCCTGCGCCAGTTGGAGCGCTTCCACGGTGTCAAACGGCTTTTTGAGAATGAGCAGTCCGTCGGAATCGCCGATTTTTTCAAACATCTCGTCCCACGAATAATCGGAGTAGGCCGTGCAGAGAACGATCTGGACTTCCGGGTCCACGGCCCAGATTTTCTGGGTGGTTTCCACGCCGTCCATGCCCGGCGGCATGCGGATGTCCACAAACGCCATCGCGTAGGGGCGGCCTTCGTCGAGCGCCCGTTTTACCATCACCACGCCATCCTGCCCCTGATAGGCCGAGTCAATTTCATAGTTGCCTTTTTTGACCGCGTTCTCCTGCTCGCCAAACAATTCCGACTCGGCCACGTCCAAGGCGGCGGCGGCGGCGGTGACGGGAGAAAGTATTTTCCGAAAATCATCATGGATCGCGCGGTTGTCATCAATGATGAGGATCCGGCGGTTTTTTTCGGCAGGTGAATTATTCATTTGAGTCCTCGTTTCTTTTGCAAGGCAGCTCCAATGTGAAGGTCGCGCCCCTGCCCGTTCCCTCGCTGGAAACCGTCAGTGAACCGCCTAGTTCCTTCGCCGCCAGCGCGCCGCTGTGCAGGCCGAAGCCGTGGCCGTTTTTCTTGGTGGTGAAACCGTGTGCAAAAATGCGGGTCAGGTTTTCGGGCGATATGCCGACGCCATTGTCGCAAACGGCGATGCGGACATGGCCTGCTCCGTTCGTGGTGCGGACGGTCAGCTTTTTGCCCTTAAGCCCTGACGCCTCGCACGCGTGTTTGGCGTTGCTGACCAGGTTGACGAGGATTTGCAGCACTTTGTGCTTCTGGACTGTGAGCGGCGGCAAGTCCTTGAATTCCCTGATGACTTGGACCTCGTGCCGCGTCAACCCGCTTAAATTCATCTTCAAGGCGTCCTCCACCAGGTCGGTCACGTTGACGATTTCCGTCACGCCCGACGTCCTGGCAAAGCTTTGCTGCATCGTCACGATGTCCTTGATGTGCTCGATGTTCTTTTGCAACTGCGCCAGTTCCTTGAGCGCGCCGGCCTGTTCACCGGCCAGATGGCCGGCCAGTTGCGCGAGGTAGCCGGGAATTTGTTTCCCCTTGGCGTCACTGGTGAGGAACGCGCCCAGGTCCGCCTCATGCTCGCGCAGCAGCGTGACGACTTTGGACAGGTTGGCGGCCTTCGATTTTCGGAGGCTGTCGGCGACGCAGGATGACGCGATGTTGACGCTGTTCAGCACGTTGCCGACATTGTGCAGGATGCCCGTGGCCACTTCCGCCATGCCCGCGCGCCGCGATGTTTCGAGCAGTTCATGATGGGTGCGTTCAATCTCCAATTGCATCCGGTTGCGCTCCTTGATTTCGTTTTCGAGCATTTTGGTTCTTTGCTTTAACTGTGCTTCCTCGTGTTGCAATGATTCATTGGCCGTGGCGAGTTCTGACGTCCGGCTGGCGACTTCGGTTTCCAGGAGATCGCGGGTTTTTTGCAAGGCCCGTTGTTTGTCCATCAGATGCCGGACCCGCCAGGCGTAGCCTCCGCCGAGCGCCGCCAACGCCAGCACGCCGCACAAAATGTCAAACCAGACGGTCTGATAAAAATAGGGTTGCAGTTCGAGGCTGACGGAATCCCCGGTTTGATTCCATACACCATCAACGTTGGCCGCGATGACCTGGAAACGATAGCGCCCTGGTTTCAGGTTGGTGTAATACGCCATGCGACGGTCCCCGGCATCCACCCAGTCGTTGTCAAAGCCTTCAAGACGGTAGCGGAACTGCATCTTCTGGGGAGCTATGTAGCTTAAGGCCGCATAAGAGAATTCCAACTCGCTCCGGCCGGGCGGGATGATGATCTGGTTGGTCGGCGACAGTTCCGCGCCGTTGACGCGGATGCGTTGTATAGTCACAGGGGGCAGAATCACATTTTTGGGGATGTGAGCCGGATCCACCATCACCACCCCGTTGGCATTGAGAAACCAGATGCGGCCATCGGGCGTGCGGCAGGCTGAAGATTCCTGGTTGTCCTTGTCGGCCGGCTTGACCGCCTCCGGACCGTCATACGCCACACATTCAACGTGGTCCGTCTTGTGGTCGAAAAAATCCTCGATGTTTTGCTTGTTCAAGCGGCAAAAACCGATGGCAGTGTCCACCCAGAGATTGCCCTGATCGTCAGGCACAATGGACCGGATGTTGGCGCTGAACAGGCCGTCCTGCTTGCGAAGATTGCGGATTTGGTTGTTCTGCAGGCGGCTGATGCCGGTGGCCGTTCCGATCCAGACGGTGCCATCGTCTTCTTCCCAGACCCAACTGACGTTGTTGTCGGCCAGGCCGTCGGCCGTTGTCCACTGCTTGAACTCACCGTCCTTGATCCGGCAGATGCCATTGACCGATGCCACCCAGATACTGCCATCGCGACCGGCGGACAGATTCAAAATCCAATATAAATCCGGCTTTTGGCCGTTGAATTGATAAGGCTCAAGCCCTTCCCGGCTGACGCGATACAAACTTCCCGCTGCGGACACAATCACTCCTTTGGCATCCTCGATCATGGCCACCGGCATATCCGGAGTGGCGTGCCGCGCGACTAATTTTCGATCATGCAATATCTCGATTTCGTCGCGGACCGAGATGACAAAGAAATCCCCGTTGCTGGCTTCCAGAAATCGTTTCACGTATGAGTTGGTCAGGCCGGCATTCACGTCGTAAAGCACGGCCTGGTTGTTTTCCCAATGGACGGCACCCTGGCTGGTGGCCACCCAGAGGCTGCCATTCGGCGACACGCTGACGGAAAGTGCAGACTTCAACGGAATCCCGCCCATCGTTTCGTAGGTTTGAAACTTGACATCGGTTAGCTGGTTCAATCCTTCCGAGGTGCCGACCCAAATGCTTCCCTCCCGATCTTCAGCCAGTGCCAGCACCGTATCGCTCGTCAAGCCATCGGTCTTGTGCAATGAAGAAGTAAAGACTCCATTCTTGCCCCGGAACAGCCCTTTCTCGGTTGTGCCGACCCAAAGGTCGCCATTATGGTCAACCAACATGCAGGAGATCTCGTATATGGGAAACTTTGCTGCGCGGACACCGGCACTGATGTCATACGAAAACAATCCGATATTAGTCCCGATCCAGATTCGACCCTGTTTATCTTCCGCCAAGGAGCGGATGATGCGGGAATCCAATGAAGCATCCGGGATGTGTTTGAGCGTGCCGTTCTCCCAGCAAAACAAGCCTTTTAAGACGGTTCCAATCCAGATCCGTCCCTTGGAATCCTCGAGCAGGCTGCTGACAACGGCACCATTCGTTTCATCCGGAAACAGATGCTGTAGCTTGAGTGTATCCAGAGAACCGTAGGCGGCGTGCTGGCCGCCCACCCAAAGAACCTTCCGGCTCGTTTCCAGTATGCACGGGACATCCCAGTCCCAACCGGCTTCAGGATCGCTGCCGACCCGCCACCCGCCGTCCGGCGCATGAAAACCATAAGCACTCCTTTGCAATCCAAACCAAAGGCCGCCGGAGCTTGATGGGCACAAAGCCTGCACGCAGGTGCTGCGAAGTTCGGAGGCCGGTGGCACACCCATCAGGGTGAAATCCACGCCGTCGAAACGCACCAATCCCTTTAACGTGCCCAGCCAGATGTAGCCGTCCTTCGTTTGCGCGATGGCGCGCACACTCGTCACCGGCAGCCCGTTCTGGTAGTTCCAGGCGCGGCAGCCATAGTGGTCAAGGTCCTGGTTCGGATCGAGGGCAAAGCCGCGCGTCGCCAGCATGACGCCCGCCAGCAGCATGGCGCTGCATAACCAGTCCCGAAAACGACGGCGTCCGCTCATGGTAAAATGGATTGTTGGTGTCATGGCTGGTGAATCTTGCCAGAAGGTTGAATTTCTGGCTGCCCGGGCAATTCCAGCGTGAACGTGGCACCGCAGCCGGAGCCGTCGCTGTGAACAGTCAGGGAGCCGCCCATTTCCTTCGCCGCCAGCGCGCCGCTGTGCAGGCCGAAGCCGTGGCCGTCTTTGCGCGTGGTGAAGCCGTGGTTGAAGATGAGCGCCAGATTCTCCGGCGCAATCCCAACCCCGTTGTCCGTCACAGAGATTTTGATCCGGCCTTCGCCGTTGGCCACGCGCACCGTCAACCGCCGGCCCTCGCACTCCGAATCCTGGCAGGCGTGCTTGGCGTTGCGAAACAGGTTCAAGAGTATCTGAAGGACTTTGTGCTTGTCAACATTGACCAGCGGCACTTCTTCAAATTCGCGGATGACTTCCACCTGATGATGATGCAGGGCGTCCTCATTCATGCGCAGGCCGTCCTCCACAAGTTCACTGATGCTTATGATTTCCTTGACGCCGGAAATCCGCGCATAACTTTGCTGCATGGCCACAATCTCCTTGATGTGTTCGATGTTCTTCACGAGCAAATCCAGTTCCTGAACAGTCGTCAGTTGGTCGGCCAGAAGATGGTCCGAAAGCCGGGCAAGATAGTCCGGCAATTGCCTGCCCTTGGGGTCGGTGGTGATGAACGTCCCCAGATCGTGTTCATGTTCCCTCATCATGGCCGCAACCTTGGCGAGGCTGGCGACCCTGGATTGTTTCACGTTGTCCACGACCAGGCTGGCCGAGACGTTGACGCTGTTGAGGACGTTGCCGATGTTGTGCAGGACGTTGGTTGCAATTTCCGCCATGCCCGCCTGCCGGGAAATTTCGAGCAGTTGTTTGTGCGTCTTCTCGATCTTGGCCTCGGCATCCTTCAGGTCGGAAATATCCTTGGAAGTGCCAAAGGTGCCGATGATTTCACTCTCCTTGTTGCGCCATGGCACTTTTGTGGTCATATGCCAGATGCTGCTGCCATCGGGACAAACCGTTTGTTCAATTTTCCCAAGCATCGGCCGGCCAGTGCGCATGATCTCCCGCTCATCCTGACTGAAATTGAGGGCATTTTCGCCGCCATAGAAATCGGCGTCCGACTTGCCAATGGCATATTCGCGGAATCGCTCCAGGCTCGTCAGATGGGCCGGCAATTGGTTCTCACTCTCGCCGGGATGCGCGGCGTGATGTCGGCTCAAGACGATCCTGAACAAGTTTGCCGCCTCGGACCGGCTCAAATTCACCAGCCGCGACTGCAAATCCTTGAAAAAGATGGAGTCGGGTGAATGATCGAGCAGCGTCCGCAACAAATCGCGCTCGTAGACGGCCGCTTCCTGCGCCTGCTTGAGGTCGGTGATGTTCTTGGAGATGCCGAACGTGCCGATGATCTGGCCATCCTTATTGCGGAGCGGCATTTTATTCGTGAGCACCCAGGACACCTGCCCGCCTTTCATAATCTCCTTCTCCACCTTGCCGATCAAGGGGCGGCCCGTGCGGATGACTTCCTGTTCGTCCTCGAAGGCGAGGCGCGCGTGTTCTTCCGTGAAGAAATCGAAATCGGTCTTTCCCACCACGTCATCCGCGCTCTTCAACTCGAAAAGAACAGCCAGGGCGTGGCTGGTTTTGATGAAACGGGACTGGGCGTCCTTGAAATAAATCTGGTCCGGCGAATTATCGAGCAGCGAACGCAACAAATCGCGCTCGTAGGACAACGCGGCAACGGCCTCCTTGGCGGCCGTATTGTCAAATTGAATTCCCTGCGTGCCCACGATCCGGTTGTCGGCGTCAAAGACCGGTGATTTGACCACGTGCAAATGCTGTGTCCGGTCATCCGGTCGGGAATGGTGTTCTTCGACTTCGATGATCTGGCCGGTCTTCAGGATCAATTCGTGGTGGGCATCGCCTTGGATCAGCCATCTGGGATCGGGATTTTGGCGTTCGTCTTCGGCAAGCTCCGAAATGGTCCGGCCCAGAATTTGCTCCGGCGTCATTCCTTTGAGCTTGCAGAACGCGACATTGACGAAGACGAAGCGGCCTTCTTTGTCTTTGCGGAAAACACCGGCAGGCATTTGATCCACCAGCGAAAGATAGAGCGCCTGCGATTCATGGAACGCCACCTCAGCCAGCTTGCGTTCGGTGACGTTGAACAAGATGCCCTGGGAGCCGACGATCTTTCCGTCCGCGTCAAACACGGGCGATTTGACCGTGTGATAATAACTCCGCCGGCCATCCGCGCCCACATATTCATCTTCCATCTCAATGTGCCGCCTCGTCCGCATGATGGATTCATGATGGCTGATGCCAAGCGTGTTCTGCCTGTCGGACACCAGTTGGCTGGCAGTCCCAGTCTCCTTCATGCGCGCCAGCAGTTCGGACGCGGTCTTGCCAAGAATCTCTTCCGCAGACATCTCCACCACGCGACAAAACGCCGAGTTGACGAAGACATAGCGGCCCTCCTTGTCCTTGCGGAAAATGCCGGCGGGCATCTGATCCACCAGCGAATAATAGTTTGCCTCCGTTTCCCGCAACGCCTCCGATATTCGTTTCTGTTCGGTGATGTCATGGATGACGCCGACTATGAATTTTTCTCCCGTTTCATCAGTATAAAGCGCTTTTTTGGTGATGACCAAATGGACCGTTCCATCGGCCGCAGTGATTGTCTCCTCGTTGATGTTCTCCTTCCCCGTCGCGAAAACCAGCTCGTCTTTTAACCTGAACTCGTCCGCTTGCGCCCGGGTGAGGCAATCATGGTCATGATCCGATTTTCCGATCAGTTCTTCACGCTTGACCCCCATGAGATGGCAGAAGGCGTCGTTGACCAGCACTCCCCGGTGTCGCCGGTCTTTGACAAAAATCGGGTCGCTGATGGAATTGATGATCCGATCCAGAAAATTCCTGGATTCCGTGAGCTTTTGTTCCGTCCGCTTGTGTTCGGTCAGTTTGGTTTTCAAGGTGGACATCAGTTTTGATTTACCGCCATTTTTTGTTTCCGAAAGAGGCTGGTGTCGGTTTCATTATCCAGCATTTCGCGCACTTTGCGGGCGAGGGTGGCGGGCGTGTAGGGTTTTGAGAGAAATGCGACGCCCGCTTCGAGCACGCCGTGCTGGACAATCGCGTCGTCGGTATAGCCGGAGGTGAAAAGGATTTTCATGTTTGGATAAGTCGCCTTGAGCCATTCGGACATCACCTTGCCGCTCATCTGCGGCATGATGACGTCCGTGATGACGAGGCGGATCGGCTGGCCCTTGCACTCGCGCGCCACGCGCAGTCCTTCCTGGCCGTTGCTTGCGCGCAAAACATTGTAGCCCTGCGCTTCCAAAATACTGCAGGCGAGATGGCGCACGGATGGTTCATCCTCCACGAGCAGCAAGGTTTCCGTCCCGCGCGCGGGAGGTTTTGCTGCTGCGCTTGTTTTGAACATGTCCACCGCGTCCGCCGGCCTGTTGACGCGCGGCAAATAAATTTTGAACGCCGTGCCCCTGCCCGGTTCGCTTTGAACGTCAATGCAGCCGCCGCATTGCTTCACGATGGCCTGGCACGTCGCCAGTCCCAGTCCCGTGCCTTTGCCTTTGGGCTTCGTCGTGAAAAACGCCTCGAACAGGTGCGCCTTGACTTCGTCGGTCATCCCGCTTCCCGTGTCGGTGATGGCAAGCATCACATAATCGCCAGGGGCCGCGCCCTTGTGCGTGCGCGCGTCATTTTCATCGAGCGTGACGTTGGCGGTTTCAATGTTCAATTTCCCGCCGTTGGGCATGGCGTCCCGGGCGTTGACGACCAGGTTCATCAGCAACTGGCTGATCAGGCCGGAATCGGCCTTGATGCGTCCGCCTTCTTTTCCGTGAACAATGGCCAGCTCGATGTTTTCGTCAATCAGCCGGTGCAGCATCTTGTCCATGCCGCCGACAACATCGTTAAGATCGAGAACGATGGGTTGCACGGCCTGCTTGCGGCTGAAAAGCAGAAGCTGCCGCGTCAATGCCGCCGCGCGCTCCGCCGCCTGCCGGATTTCCTCGGCGCATTTGTGAGACAGGCTGCCGGAGGCAAGTTCAGGCATCAACAAATCGCTGTAGCCGATGATCACGCCCAGGATGTTGTTGAAATCATGCGCCACGCCGCTGGCAAGATGGCCGATCACCTCCATCTTTTGCGCCTCAATGAACTGCAATTCCAGCCGCCGCAGCTCGGAGCGTCTCGCGACTTCCTGGATGGCGCGGCGCACTGCGGGGACGAGGCGGACGAGGTTGTTTTTCAGCACATAATCCGCCGCGCCGTTTTTGAGCGAATCAATGGCGCGTTCCTCACCCAGCGTCCCGGAAACGAGGATGAACGGCACGTCAGGATGACCGGTCCGCGCGATCTTCATCGCGGTCGCCCCGTCAAATGCGGGCAGTTTGAAATCCGAAAGAATCAGGTCAATGCCGCCACGTTCGAGCACCGCCGCAAAATCATCGCGATTGTCCACGCGGATGATCGTGCAGGCTATGCTCCCGGTTTCCAGGGCGGACCGAATGAGCGCGGCGTCGTTTGGATCATCTTCCAGATGCAAAATGTTGAGCATGGATTTCATTTTAACTTTTTTATTTTTTTGGCGGTCTGGGTGCCGGTTGGACTCTGGCTTCCATTCTGCAACGCGGGCGGAAAACCAAGGTCCGGCCTGGCGGGACAAATCACGGCGAAAACCAAGCTTTTTTCCGTGCAATCGCGCGGGCGGGCGAAAGCGGTGCGCTCCGGTGATGTCCAGAGTGTCGCACGCCTTTTATCGCCTGCTTCCGTTAAGGCCGATGGTGTGGCAATAGCTGTTTCCATAAACATCACGGTTGACTGACGTGCAGCGGCAAGGGATATGACTGATCACAGTGTAACACCCGCATTGCCAAAAGACAACGATTTTTCCCAACTTCCAACTCGCGTTGCCCCGTTGTTTTGCCTAGCCTCTCCGCCGTTTCATTTTTAATTTTGAACCAAACGTGATGACCAGCGCGCAAATACGGCAATCGTTCCTCGACTTTTTCAAATCGAAACAACACGCCATTGTCCCATCAAGTTCGCTCATGCCCGGTTCGCCGAATTTGCTGTTCACGAACGCGGGCATGAACCAGTTCGTGCCCATCTTTCTCGGCCAGACCAAATGTCCCTACACGCCCGGTCGCGCGGCGGACACGCAGAAGTGCATCCGCGCCGGCGGCAAGCACAACGATCTCGACGACGTCGGCCTCGACACCTATCACCACACGTTTTTCGAGATGCTCGGCAACTGGAGCTTCGGCGATTATTTCAAGCGCGAGGCGATTGACTGGGCGTGGGAACTCGTCGTGACGATTTGGAAATTTCCGCCGGCGCGACTTTACGCGACAGTTTATTCGCCTGACAAATCCAAAAACGATCCGAGCGAATTCGATCAGGAAGCGTGGAATTTCTGGGCCGAGAAATTTCGCAGCGCCGGGCTCGATTCGGCAATTCACATCGTCAATGGGAACAAAAAAGATAATTTCTGGATGATGGGCGAAACCGGCCCGTGCGGTCCTTGCTCCGAACTTCACGTTGATCTGACGCCGGACGGCGACACGCGCGGAAGCCTTGTGAACAAAGGCGATGCGCGCTGCATCGAAATCTGGAATCTCGTCTTCATCCAGTTCAACTCGAATCCCGACGGCACATTTTCGCCGCTGCCCGCCAAGCACGTTGACACCGGGATGGGCTTCGAGCGCGTGACTTCGATCATTCAAGGCACAAAGAATTTTTCCGATTTTGCCAACGCAAAAATTTCCAACTACGAGACCGACATCTTTCGTCCGATTTTTGACGAACTCGAAAAATTTTCCGGGAAAAAATATGCCAGCACGTTGCCCGTAGGACAGGCGTCGCGCCTGTCTCAAACTTCAGAAAACAAAGATGGAGACAGGCGTGACGCCTGTCCTACGCCGGAACAAATCCAGCTCGACATCGCCTTTCGCGTCATCGCCGACCACATCCGCACGTTGAGTTTTGCGATTGCCGACGGCATCCAGCCCGGCAACACCGACCGCAACTACGTTTTGCGCCGCATCCTGCGCCGCGCGGTGCGCTACGGCCGCACTCTCGGCTTCCACGAACCGTTCTTCTACAAACTCGTGGACGTGCTCGCCGACACGATGGGCGACGTCTTCCCCGAAATCCGCGCGCGCAAGAAGCAGGTGCAGGAAACCATCCGCACCGAGGAAGAGGCGTTTAATAAAACTTTGGATAGCGGTCTGCAAGTTTTTGAACAATTGCTGAACTTGGACAACAAGCTGCAAGAAGTTGTCGTCGAAATTGAATCTCGCGTAGCCAAGCTCAAGAAAGCAGATGATGACGTAATTGAAACAGGCGAGCCGCTAGAAAAACTTTTGCTTCCACTTCGTAGTGATTTGGATTTTGTCAAATCCTGCTCAAAGTCGCTCGATGAAAAACTTTTTTACAAGGCATATGAGCAAGAGATCAAATTGTTTGTGCTTACGTTGAACGAGATTCAAGAATCAGCCGAAGCAATTCTGGATTCCAATCTTCCTGCGAGTGTTTACTCCAATACTTGCGATATGTTTGGCGCGCAAATCAATTGGCTACAGCGAGGAATTACTTCGCTAAAGAAGAGCAAGGGAAAGTTGACCGGGGATGCTGCATTCTTACTTTACGACACCTACGGCTTTCCGCTCGACCTCACCGAATTGATGGCGCGCGAACGCGGCTTGACCGTGGACAAGGACGGTTTTGAAAAGTTGATGGAAGAGCAGCGCGCCCGCGCCCGCGCCGCGCAGAAAAAAGAGGTCATTTCGCTTTCGCAAATCGAAACGACGGTGCCGACTAAATTTACCGGCTTTGAAAAATTGAAATCGCCCGCGCGCGTGCTCGAAGTCGTCAGCGTCAAAGACAAAACCGCCGTCGTGCTGGACACGTCGCCGTTTTACGCCGAGATGGGCGGCCAGGTCGGCGACACCGGCGAAATTTCCGGCGGCGGAAATCTTTGGCGCGTAGTCAACACGCAGAAATCTGGAAATACATGGTTGCATTTTATTGATGTAGGACAGGCGTCGCGCCTGTCTCAACTTGAAAATAAAAATATGGAGACAGGCGCGACGCCTGTCCTGCCTTTGACCGGCTCTGTGGTAACTCTTGCTGTCGCAAAAGCGCGACGCAATTCAATTCAACGTCATCACACGGTCACGCATCTTTTGCATTGGGCGTTGCACGAAGTCGCGAGCAAGGACGCGACGCAAAAAGGCTCGTTCGTCGGGCCGGACAAGTTGACCTTCGACTTCAACAGCGCGCCGCTCACGCCCGCGCAGGTCGCCGACATCGAGAAGCTCGTCAACGAACATATCCTCGAAAATGCCGGCGTCTCTTGGACGGAAGTGCCACACGCCGACGTGAAAAATAGCAAGGACGTGATGCAATTCTTCGGCGACAAATACGGCGATTTCGTTCGCGTCGTCCAGATCGGCGGTCACGCCGGGAAGCTCGATGGTTATTCGATGGAACTTTGCGGCGGCACGCACACGCGCGCGACGGGCGAAATCGGTTTGTTTCGCATCATTGGTGAAAGCGCGATTGCGGCGGGCGTGCGCCGCATTGAAGCGGTTGCCGGACTTGAGGCTTATCGCAAGGCGAATGACGAATTGCATTTAATAAAGACTCTCGCAGGCAAAGTGAATTCGCCCGT